>CAXTMS010000059.1:0-16492 GCA_964245345.1 uncultured Acetobacteraceae bacterium
CAGCTGGACTGCCTGCAACGGCACACCCTCAGCCAGATGGGAATATCCAGATGGACTGGGTGATCAAGCCGCATGTCGGCGTCGGAGACCTAGGTTCGGGATGGATGCCGCCAGTGTGGAAACGCTGCTCGGTTCACGCCCCGAAAGCGAAAGCCGAAGGATGTGGACCTCCTGCGAGTTCCGGACGCTGGGAGGATCCATGACAGGACACGATGATCGTGGGCTCGGAGACATCGATTTCGGTCGGCGTTCCGGGCCAGGGCTGATCCTTGATGGTCACGACATCTTCGCCGGCGACCCAACGAGGTTCCTGAAGCTCGTATCGGCCACCGATCTCGGGCTCGTGAAGTTTCTCGGCACGATCGTGTCGTACAAGCTCGGGTTGAGCTTCGGCGGCTTTCGTGTCACCGAGAACCCGAAGACGTGGAGCTTGAGCGTGTTCCATGAGGGCATGTGGGATGACGACCGGTTGCGACTTGGCGTGCCGGTGAGGTTCACATGACCGGTCCTGGCAGGCCGATATTGTCCGAGCAAGCGGTTCGCGTGGGCGTCCCTCCCGCATCGAGAGTGCATGTCGAGCCGGTCCGCTTCGCATGAGCGGGTTCGCCCCCTCCTGGCCGCCGCCGCGGATCGAGTCGACCCGCCTGCTGCTGCGCGCGCCCGTGTACGACGACGGCCCCGGCCTGCACGAGGTGCTGGGCGACCCGGAGGTCTGCCGGTTCCTGCCCTACACCGCGATGGCCAGCCTGGCCCTGACCCGCCACGCGATCGCCCTGTGGACCGCAGCGGCCGACACCGGCGTCACGACCTATGCCATCTGCCTGCGGACCGCGATCCATCAGCCGTTCGGCCTGGCGCAGGCGCAGCGCAGGGCAGGCGGCCCGGATGTCGAACTCGGGCTGATGCTGGCGTCCAGGGCGTGGGGCAGGAATTTTGCACGCGAAGCCCTAACCGTCATCTGCATGGCCGCGCCGCCATTGGAGGCGATCCGGCTTTGGGGCAGCGTGGACGCGGAGAACCGCAAGGCGCTGGCCATGCTGGCAAAGCTCGGGCTCCCCCCGCCGACAAGCGATCCGGCCTCGCGTGTGCATCCGTCGCTCTCGCCGGACAAGCGCGACTGCCTCCTGTTCGAGTGCCTGCTTCCCCTCCGGACCGGGTCGTGATGGCCGGCGCGCGCGTCGACGGCACCGCGCCGGCATGAGCGGCGCCAACACTTGGCGCGGCTACGTCGCCGACGTGCCCTACACCGCCAACTACCACCCGCAGCAGGCGCCGGGAGCGCTGGAGCTGGCCTGCCTGCTGAACCGGACCGTGGGCCCGCTCGGCGGACGGGAGGACGACCTCACCTTCGTCGAGCTGGGCTGCGGCCGCGGCCGCACCGCGCTGTGCCTGGCCGCCAGCAACCCGGGCTGGACCGTGATCGGCCTGGACGTGATGCCGGCGCACGTGGCCGAAGCGCGCGCCCTGGCCGCCGAGGCCGGGATCGGCAACGCGTCGTTCGTGGAAGCGGACCTGGCCTCGTTCGACCCGTCCGAGCTGCCGGAGATCGACGTGGTCAGCGCGCACGGGGTGTGGAGCTGGGTGGACGACCCGGTGCGGGCCGGCCTCGTCCGCCTCGTGGCCTCCCGGCTGCGCGCCGGCGGCCTGCTGCACCTGAGCTACAACGCCCTGCCGGGCTGGCAGGGGTCGATCGGGCTGCAGCGCCTGCTGGTCGAGGCCGGAGACCGCATCGGCGGACGCTCCGACCGGCGGGCGGCAGGCGCGCTGGATCTGGCGCAGGCGCTGCGCGCGGCGGGTGCGGTGCACCTCGCGGGCGGCCAGCCGTCGGAGCTGATCGACCGTGCGCGGAACGCCTCCGCCGCCTATCTCAGCCACGAGTTCATGAACCGGCATTGGCGCCCGTGCTTCCACGCCGACGTGCTCGACGCGCTCCGGCCGGCGCGGCTCGACTTCGTCGGCTCGGCCGAGCTGCTGGAGAACTTCCCCGCCCTGATGCTCACCCCCGAGCAGCGCGCGGTGTGCGACCGCATTGACGAGCCGCGCCTGGCGGAGCTGACGCGCGACCTGTGCCTCAACCGGGCGCTGCGCAGCGACGTGTTCGTGCGCGGCGCCCGCACGATGGGCCGCGACGAGCAGGAACGGCGCCTGCGGGCACTCACCCTGTGCCTGCTCCGTCCGCCGGAGGAGGTGGTGTACGCGCTGAAGATGCCGGGCGGCAACGCGGCGCTGCAGCCGGACTTCTTCCGGCCGGCGGTGCAGCGGCTGGCACACGGGAACTGCCGGGTGGACCAGCTGCTCGACGAGACCGCGTCCGGCGGGGGCGGCAGCGCGCTCGATCTGGTCGGGCTGCTGGTCGGTTCCGGGCAGGCGATGGTGGTGTCGCGTCCGGAACAAGCCGGACCCGGTGCGGCGGCGTCGCGGCTGAACCGGCTGCTTGCGGCACGCATCCTCGGCGGCGAAACGGTGCAGCTTGCGGGCCTGGCCAGCGTCCGGCTCGGCGCCGGGATGCCGTCAAGCGCGGACGAGGCGGTGGTGGCGGCTGCCCTCGGGTTGCCCATGGACGCAACCGGTGCGACGGCGGAGGCCGACCGCCTGCTGCGGAACGCGTTCGCGCCCTCGACGGACCCGGCGCAGGACGCGTTCCGGCAAGGCGCCTCGGCGCTTCGGGCGCGTCGCCTCGCGTCGTGGCAGCGGGCCGGGCTGGCGGACGCCGATCAGGCGGGATGAGACAGGTTCGATAGCGTTCCGGCTTTCCGCTTGTCTCCGGCTCGGCTACACCGGTCCGGCAGCATCATCCATGCGGATCACGGACCACCATGAGCAGGCAGCACGGTTCCAACGCGGCTCGGATCTCCCGGCACGTCGCCGCGGGCCTGGCCGGGCTCGTTCTTGTGGTGCCGGTTGCCGCCGCCCGTGCCGACGCATCCGGACCGGCCGCGTCCGTGCTGCTGATCGCCAACTCCGGCTACGCCGCGCTGCCGAAGCTGCCCGGATGCGTGCCGGCGATGCGGAGCCTGTCCGACCGGCTGCGCGCCAAGGGTGCAAACGTTTCGGAACAGTTCGACGCCGCCGGCCCGTCGCTGCGCGCGGCGATCGGCAGCTTCGACCTGCACCTGGCCCAGGGGCAGAAGGCGGCGATCGTGTACTGCGGCTACGTGGCGGCCGACGCCGACAAGCTGTTCATCCTGCCCGTGGGAGCGACAAGCGTGCAGCCGGCGGACCTGCCGCGGCAGGCGATCATCGCCCGCACCTTGTCGCGCGTGCTGTCCGGGCACGATGCCGTCCTGGTCGCGGAGATGCACCCGGCACCCGGCGCGCCGGACCTCGCCAACGCGGTGCAGGGTTTGCGCGAAGCCTCGGCCATGAGCACCTATCTCGACCTGCGCACCGTCGACGGCGCCGGCTCGCCCCAGATCGACGCGTTTGCCGGCACGGTGGACCGTTCGGCCGGCTGGCCGTACCAGGCAGGAGCCGCAACGGGCACGCAGCAGCCCCAGGCCACGGCGTCCGCGAAGCCGGACGCGGCAGCGGGGCCGACAAGGCCGGACGCCACGACCGTGCCGCCGAAACGGGAGAGCGGGTCGACCGGGCCGGCCAGTGCGGCCGCGCCCGCCGTCCCGGCTGCGGGCGAAACCTCCTCCGCCTCGTCCGGAGCCTCTGCTTCCGGTGCGGCGCCGCCGGCCGTCGAGGCGGCAAAGCCGGTTCCCGCAACGCCGGTCCCGGCCAGGACCGTCGCGGCGAAGCCGGTTCCGGCCCGGCCGGCGGCGGTCGCGTCCTCCACCGGCACGGCAACGGGAACCGGCACGCCCAAGCCCGGCCCCTTCAGGTCCGGCACGCCGGATGAGGCCGGCTCTTCCGGGTTTGCGACGCCCAACCAGAAGCGGCCGCAGGTCGCCGCCAGCGACGCGCTGACGGGATCGCCCAGCATCCGACACCTGCAGGTGTCCCTGTTGGCGCTGGGGTTCTACAACAACAAGATCGACGGCTTCGCGAGCCCGGCCACGCAGGCCGCGGTGCGGGCCTACCAGAAATCCCTCAAGCATCCGGAAACCGGGTTCCTGACCTACGGGGAAAGCAAGGAGCTGGGAAAGGTCGGCGCACGCAGATGAGCCTCCGGCTGAAGTTCAACCTCCTGATGCTGGCGACCTTCGCGGTCGGCCTGCTCCTGGCCGCCTTGTTCGTGCACCACGTCAGCGTGGCCACCGCCACGCGCGCGCAGCTCGACCAGGCGGCGGTGATGATGGGCGAGGCCAACGCCACCATCGCCTACACCAACGACGAGGTGGCGCCGCTGCTGGCCGAGCAGAGCCGGGTGCAGTTCCTGCCGCAGTCGATCCCGTTCTTCGCCGCGTCGCAAAGCTTCCGCCTGCTGACCAGCCGGTTCCCGGACTACCGGTTCCACCAGCCGGCCACCAACCCGACCAACCCGGCCGACCGTCCGGCGACCTGGGAAGCGGCGATCATCCAACGCTTCCGCGACGACGCCGGGCTGCACCGGCTGGTCAGCGAGCGCGACACCCCGGCCGGCCGGGTGCTGTCCTATTCGGTGCCGATCCGGGTGGACGATCCCGGCTGCTTGTCCTGCCATTCCACGCCGCAGGCGGCGCCGGCCACCATGCTCGACGTGTACGGCTCGAAGAACGGGTTCGGCTGGCACCTGCACGACATCGTGGGCGCCAGCATCGTGTCGGTGCCGGAAGCGGCGGCGCTGAGTCGGGCCGGCCACCTGACCGCGGTGACGCTCGGCTGGCTGGTGCTGGCGTTCGCGCTGATGCTCGCGCTGGTCAACCTGCTGCTGCACTACGTGATCATCCGGCCGGTGCGCGAGATCACGGGGATCGCCGACAAGGTGAGCCTGGGCGACTTCGCCGTGCCGGAGTTCGCGGTGACGGGCCGCGACGAGATCGGCTCGCTCGCCAACTCGTTCAACCGGATGCGTCGCAGCCTCGAGGGCGCGATGAAGATGCTGGACGAGTAGGAGCCGGATGCAGCAGCCCGAGCTGATCGGACGCTTCAGGATCCAGTCGCTGCTGGGACGCGGCGCCATGGGCGTGGTGTATCGCGGCCACGATCCGGAGATCGACCGCCCGGTGGCGATCAAGCTGGTGCGCGCCGACCTGCTCGAAGGCGAGGAGCGCGACAGCTACCTGGAACGGTTCCGCAACGAGGCCAAGATCGCCGGGCGCTGCATCCACGCCAACATCGTCAGCATCTACGACTTCGCCCTGGTGGACGGGAACCCGTACCTGGTGATGGAGTACGTGGACGGGGTCGGGCTGCACCAGGCGGTGCCGCGCGGCACGCGCATGGAGATGTCGGAAGCGGTGCACATCGCGCTGCAGGTGCTGGACGCGCTGGAGTACGCGCACCGCTTCGGCATCGTGCACCGCGACATCAAGCCGGCCAACATCCTGCTCACCCGCCAGGCGCGGCTCAAGGTGACCGATTTCGGCATCTCGCGCTTCGCCAGCACCGAGCTCACCACCACGCCGCTGATGATCGGCACGCCGAGCTACATGTCGCCCGAGCAGTGCGCCGGCGAGCTGGTGGACCAGCGCAGCGACCTGTTCTCGCTCGGCTGCATCCTGTACGAGCTGCTGGCGGGCGAGCGCCCCTTCGCCGGCATCAGCTACACCGACACCATCTTCAAGCTGGTCAACCAGCCGCACACGCCCTTGTCCGTGCTGCGCCCCGACCTGCCGGAGGCGCTGGGGGCGGTGATCGACAAGGCGCTGGCGAAGAAGCCCGAGGACCGGTTCGGCGACGCCGCCGGCTTCGCCCACGCGCTGCGCGGCATCGCTCCCCCGGTGGACGCGATGCCGGCGGCGATCTCCGGCAGCCTGCCGATCTCGTTCCCGGCTGGCGACGCAGCCGCCGCGGCTGCCGAGACCGACCCCGACCCGGACGCCGACACGTTGCGGCTGCCGCTTCCTGGTGCGGACACCGCGCCGGGCCGGCTGGAGCTCGAGGACCGGCTGGTCGAAACCATCAGCCGCAGGCTGGCGCTCCAGGTGGGGCCGATGGCGCCGGTCTACCTGCGCCAGGCGCTGCGCGACGCGCAGACGCCGACCATGCTGTGCGCGCTGCTGTCGAAGGGGATCGAGGACCCGTTGCAGCGCGACCGGTTCGTTCGCGACGCCGAGGCGCTGCTGGCCTCCGTCCACACCGCGGCGGCGGCACCAGCCGACCCGCTGCCGTCCGTTGCCGGTCCCGCGTCGCCGGAAGCCGCTGCGGACTCGACGGTGACCGGCCCGGTGCAGGCCATGGACCCACGGGCGCATCCGCAACCCGGCTCCGGACCGGACGACTTCGATCCGACCGCAACCTCGCGCATCCCGGTCGAGCCGCGCGTGATCCCGTCTGCCGCGACCGTCGAGGCCGTTGTTCCCGTCCCAGCTGCCGCGCCGCCGCCGCCGCCGCCGATGCCGGTCATCCCGCAAACGCCGCCGGCCCCTCCGGTGCTGACCGACGGGGAGATCGAGCACACGCTGCAGGCGCTGGTCCAGGTGATCGGGCCGATCGCCCGCAGCGTGGTGCGACGCGCGGTGGTGCGGGCGCGCGACCGGCAAGCGTTGCAGATCCTGTGCGAAGCGTCGGTGCCGCGGGACGGAGAGCGGGAACGCTTCCGGGCGCTGCTCCGGGCGCCCAGCGGGGTGCCGCGCGGGCGTTGACCCTTCGCCCGGTTGGCAAGACGCCACGCCGGGTGGCATGGTCGCATACCGGAACGAAACCGTCGCAGCAGGGGAACACCATCGACGATGTCCGGCGGACAGCTCCAGGCCCTGCCGCTGCCTTTCCCGCCGCGCCACGCTCCGTCCTTGCCGACCGGGGACGGCAGCGGGCTGCACGGTGTCAGGCGGCACGGCACCGGAAGCGTCAGCCAGTTGTTCGAGGCCAGGCTCGCGGTGGTGTCGTCCGGGCGCGGCATCGACCCGAACACGCCGGCGTGCCAACCGGTGGGCTCCGCCATGCGCGAGCAGCCGCACGGCGACCGGTTCATCGACGGCCTGGTCGCGCCCGCCCGTGTGTCCGCGGCACCCTGCGCGCCGCCCGAACGAAAGGCTGTCTGATGCTGACCCTCAGTATCCTGCGCTGTCCCGACGGGGTGCCGTCGGAAACGCGCCACGTGTCCGGCGGCGAGTTCACCATCGGGCGCGACACGCGCAACGATTGGGTGCTGCCGGACCCGGACCGATACCTGTCCAAGCGCCACTGCGTGCTGGGCTTCGGCCCGACCGGCTGGCAGATCTCCGACACCAGCACCAACGGCACCTACCTCAACCACGAGATCGAGCCGCTCCGCGGCACCCCGCGGGCGCTGCGCGACGGCGACCGCATCCTGATGGGCGCCTACGAGATGGAAGTGTCGCTGCACGGCGACGAGGAGCGGCTGGTGGAGCCGGCCGCGAGCCACAGCCGGCCGATGCCCTCGTCCCATACCGAGGATCGGCTGGTGGGCGACCCGTTCCCGTCCGCGACGCACGATCCGCTCGGGATGTCGGCCGGCGGGGTCGGGCTGCCGTCCCGCTTCGACCCGCTGGCCGCGTCGGACGAGGCCGACTCGGCGCCGGTGATGCACGACGGCGGGCTGATGGACGCGGCCTATCGTCCACCCCGCCCGGCCGACCTGCTGCCGGACGACTGGGACGTGGAGGAGGAGCCGCCGGCGGCGCCGGCCCGCGCGCCCGAGCCGCCGCACGCCGAACACCCCCATCCCGTGGCGCCGTTCCCGGAGCCGCCGGTTCCGGTGCCGCCGCTCGCCAGCCGGGCGATCCCGGCGGACGTGCTGCCGGCGCAGGCCGATCCCGTTCAGCCAGCCGCCGCACCGCCAAGCCCGGCGCAGGACGTCGCGTCGCCGCCGCTTGCCTCGCTGGAGCCGTCGCCCTTTCTTGTTGACCTGGAGCCGGTGCCGGACGCGCCGCCGCGTCACCCGCCAGAGCGGCTGCCCGAGCCGCTGCCCGAGCCGTCGACGCAGCCGCTTCCGGAGCCCGCGACCACGGTTCCGGCCGCCGCCGCGCTCCCTCCCGTGCCGCCGGCAGCCGTCCTAGCCGGACCGCCGGACGGAGCGGCGGAGGACGGATCCTTTGCCGCCTTTCTCCACGGCGCCGCGGTGCCGCCGCCACCCGGTGGCGTGTCCCGCGACCGGTCGACCGCCACCCTCCACGCCCTCGGCGGCGCTTTCCGGGCGGTGGTGCACGGGCTGCGCCAGATCATGATCGCGCGCGCCTCCATCAAGGGCGAGTTCCGCATCGAGCAGACCACCATACGCGCCGCCGGCAACAACCCGCTCAAGTTCTCCGCCGACGACGACGACGCCCTGGCCGCGCTGCTCAACCTCGGCCGTCGCAGCGACGTGTCGCCGGAAGCCGCGATCGCCGACGCGCTGGAGGACATGCGCCTGCACGAGGTGGCGATGATGGCGGCGATGCAGGACGCGGTGCGCGAGCTGATGGCCCGGCTGGAGCCCGGGCGGCTGCTGGACGGGGTGGGCAACCGGCCCAGCGACGTGATCCCGGGCTGGCGACGGGCGCGCGCCTGGCTCGGCTTCGAGACCCTGCACCGGCAGGTGGTGGACGCCCTGTCCGACGACTTCGACAGCGTGTTCGGCAAGGCGTTCGCGCGCGCCTACGAGCGGGCCATGGCGGACGCGCAGCGCGGCCAGGGTCGAAACGATTGATGCCGGAGGACGCGTGCGGGCGTCGCTTTCGCCGTTGCGAAGTATTATCGTGACCGAAACGAGATCGACCGGCGCCGCGTCGGCTGCGCGCCGCGGCCTCCCAGGAGAACGGCGTTGAGCTGGACCAACCGCGTCGCCTGGCAGGAAGGCATGTTCCTGCGCGCGCAGCACTTCCAGCAGCAGGACCGCTGGGCCGAAACCCAGCTGCGGCAAAGCATCGCCCACCTGCGCACCCATCCCTGGGGGGTGAGCGCCATGAGCGTCGCCCGCGACCTGCTGGGCGCCGGGCGCTTCGCGCTGGACAGCGCTGCGGGGCTGTTCGAGGACGGCACGCCGTTCGCGCTGCCGGGCGAGGCCGACCTGCCGCCGCCGTTCGAGGTGCCGGACACCGCGCGCAACGTCCTGGTGTTCCTGGCCCTGCCGGCGCGTCAGTCCGGGGCGCTGGAGATGGCGACCCCGACCCGCGACGAGGGCCGCTACCGGCCGCGCGCGTTCGAGGCCTACGACACCCAGTCGGCGGCGCCGCAGCCGGCCGAGCTGCAGGTAGGCCGGCTGCGCCTGCGCTACATGCTGGAGACCGACGACCGCGAGGGCTACCTGTGCCTGCCGCTGGCGCGGATCACGGAGGTGATGGCGGACCGACGGGTGGTGCTCGACCCGCGCTGGATCCCGCCGGCGCTGCTGTGCTCGGCGGTGCCGCCGCTGGCCTCCTTGTGCGTCGAGCTGGCCGGCATGCTGAACCAGCGCGGCGAGGCGGTGGCGGCACGGCTGACCGCGCCCGGCCACAAGAACAGCGCCGAGGTGGCCGACTTCCTGCTGCTGCAGGCGGTGAACGGCTGGCAGGTGACGATGTCGCACTACGCCGACGCCGGGAACCTGCATCCCGAGGAGTTCTACCGCGTGCTGCTGCAGATGGCGGGCGAGCTGTCCACCTTTACCGACGCCAGGCGCCGCCCGGGCTCGTATCCGGCCTACCGCCACGACGACCTGCAGCGCTCCTTCGCGCCGGTGGTGGCCGACATACGCCGCTCGCTGTCGGCGGTGCTGGAGCAGACGGCGATCATGATCCCGCTGCAGGAGCGCCGGCACGGCGTGCGCGTCGGCGCCATCACCGACCGCTCCCTGCTCGGCAACGCCAACTTCGTGCTCGCGGTGCAGGCCGAGATGCCGACGGAGTCCCTGCGCCGGCTGTTCCCGTCCACCGCCAAAGTCGGCGCGGTCGAGCACATACGCGAGCTGGTCAACGTCGCCCTGCCCGGAATCGCGCTTCGCCCGCTCCCGGTGGCGCCGAGGCAGATGCCGTTCTATGCCGGCGCCTCGTATTTCGAGCTCGACCGCAACTCGCCGCACTGGCAGCAGATGCAGGCCTCGGGCGGCTTCGCCGTGCACGTGTCGGGCGACTACCCGGCGCTGACCGTCGAGCTTTGGGCGATCCGGGGCTAGCCAGACGCCATGAGCGACAACCCGTTCGCCGAGCCGGACGACAACGAGCGCACCATCATCCGCCCGGTGCCCGGCGGCCGGCGCATGGAGCCCCGTGCGCCGGTGGCCGGGATCGACGTTCCGGTGGATCCGGAGCCGGGCGAGGCCGGCGCCGGCTTCGGCGAGCTCGCACCCGGCATGGTGTCGCCGGTGGTGTCCGCGGCGTCCGGCTGCCTCAGCCTGCTCGGCCGCCTTCGCAACGCCTTCACCGTGCCGGACCCGACCGCGCTGCGCGAGCACGCGGTGCAGGAGCTGCAGCGCTTCGAGCGCACGCTGCGCGCCGCCAACCTGCCGATGGAGCAGCTGCGCCCGGCGCACTACGCCCTGTGCGCCAGCCTGGACGATGTGGTGCAGGCGACGCCCTGGGGCAGCAGAGGCGCCTGGGCGGACGCGTCGCTGGTGTCCACCTTTCACCAGGAGGTGCGCTCGGGCGAGCGCTTCTTCGACCTGCTGGCGCAGCTGCGCCAGAACCCGGGCCGGTTCCTGTTCGTGGTCGAGCTGATGTACCTGTGCATGTCGCTGGGCATGCAGGGCCGCTACCGCTTGTCGCCGCGCGGCCCCGCCGAGCTCGACCGGGTGCGCGAGGAAACCTATGTCCTGATCATGCGCAACCGTCCCGCCGTCGAGCGCGGGCTGTCGCCGCATTGGCAGGGGGTGAGCGCGCCGTACCGGCGGCGCCGCTTCGTGCTGCCGGTCTGGGTGGCGGCCCTGGCCGGGCTCGGGCTGATCGCGCTGGTGTACGCCTGGGCCCTGCTCGGCCTGGCCGGCTCCTCCGACCGGCTGTTCGCCACCGGCGCCACGCTGCCGCCGCTGCGGATGCCGGCGCTGTCGCGCAACATCCCGGTCGAGCCGGTGGTGGTGGTGCCGCCGCCGCCGGGTGCCCGCGCCGCGCTGGACGGCTTCCTGCGCCCGGAGGTGCAGCAGGGGCTGGTGGACGTGGTCGGCACCGACGCGGTGCCGATCGTGCGGGTGCACAGCCGCGGCATGTTCGGCTCCGGCAGCGCTGCGGTGGAGCCCCGCTTCGTCGCCATCCTCCGACGCGTCGCGCTTGCGATGCAGGGCCAGCACGGCACCGTGCAGGTGATCGGCTACACCGACAACCAGCCGATCCACACCGTCCGGTTCCCGTCCAACTTCCAGCTGTCCGCGGCGCGCGCCGAGGCCGCCGCTGCCGTCATCGCCGCGGCGGCCCCGGCCCTGCACGTCGGCTCCGAGGGCCGCGCCGACGCCGACCCGATCGCCTCCAACGCGTCGCCGGACGGGCGGGAACAGAACCGGCGCATCGAGGTGGTGCTGCACCGGACGGGCACCGCGCCATGAGCGGCATCGAGAACCTGCTGGCGATGCTGCTCGGCCGCTGGAGCACCAGCTTCGCCGGCCTCGCCATCGCCAGCACCCTGGTCTGGTATCTCGGGCCGTTGGTGCCCGGGCTGAACGGCAGGCTGGCGCGCGTGGTGCTGATCCTCGTGCTGGTCATGCTGTGGGCCGGCATCAACGGCGTGCTGAGCTGGCGCCGACGCCGGCGCGACCGCGCCCTGACCGCCGGCCTGACCGAGGAGGGAACAAGCGGCGGGCGACGGCCTTCCCCGCGCGATGCGGGGGAGGAGGAGGTGCGCCGCCTGCGCCAGCGGCTGCGCGAATCCCTGCTCACCCTGCGCCGCGCCCGCGGCGGCGGCCGCGGCGCCCTGTACGAGCAGCCCTGGTTCGTGCTGATCGGGCCGCCCGGCGCAGGCAAGACCACCGCGCTGACCCAGTGCGGGCTGCGCTTCCCGCTGGCCAAGCCGGACGGCGCTGCCGCCGCGGTGGCCGGCGTGGGCGGCACCCGGCTGTGCGACTGGTGGTTCGCCGACGAGGCGGTGCTGATCGACACCGCCGGGCGCTACACCACCCAGGACTCCAACCAGCCGGTCGACAACGCCGGCTGGCTCGGCTTTCTCGACCTGCTTCGCCGCACCCGGCCCAGGCAGCCCTTGAACGGCGTGCTGGTGGTGATGTCGCTGGCCGAGATCGGCACGATGGCCTCGGCCGAGCGGGTGAAGCACGCGCTGGCGGTGCGCAGCCGGATCAAGGAGCTGACCGACCGGCTCGGCGTGCGCCTGCCCGTGTATGCCGTGTTCAGCAAGGCCGATCGCATCGCGGGCTTCACCGAGTTCTTCGACGACCTCGACCAGGGCGCGCGCGAACAGGTGTGGGGCACCACCTTCGCCCTGTCGCAGGGGGTGGAGATGTTCTCCGCCGAGTACCGACTGCTGATCGACCGGCTCGACGGGCGCCTGTTCGAGCGGCTGCAGGCCGAGCGCGGCCCGGACCGCCGCGTGGCCATCGCCGCGTTTCCGCTGCAGATGGCCAGCCTGGAAGCGCCGCTGGCCGAGTTCCTCCAGGCGGCGTTCGGCGGCACCCGCCTCGACCCGGCGCCGCTGCTGCGCGGGGTGTACTTTTCCTCCGGCACCCAGGAAGGCACCCCGGTTGACAGGCTCACCGGCATGCTGGCGCGCACCTTCGGCATCGACCAAAGGCGGGCGCCGAGCCTGCGCCCGGTGGCCGGCCGGTCGTACTTCATCGGCAGGACCGTGCGCGAGGTGATCCTCGGCGAGGCGCTTCTGGTGTCGGCCAGCCCCAGGGTGCGCCGCCGCCGCCTGCTGTGGCGATCGGGCGGCTTCTCGACCGTCGGGGTCGTCACCGCGCTGGCCTGCCTGCTTCTGTGGCGGGAGCACGCCAACAACGCCCAGGCGGTCGCGCGGGGACAGGCCGCACTCGACGCGTATCGCGGCAGCCTCCTCGCCCTGCCGCTCGATCCGGTCCGCGACGACGACCTGCTGCGCGTCCTGCCGGTGCTCGACGCGGCCCGCGCGCTGCCGGACACCGGCGGAACCGCAGGGGGCGGCCTCGCCAACAGGCTCGGCATCGGCCAGCGCGACAAGCTCGCCGTCACCGACCAGCTGGCCTATCGCCACGCGCTCGAGCGCGTGCTGCTGCCGCGCCTGGTGTGGCGCCTCGAAGGCCAGATGCGCAGCCACCTCGATGCGCCCGACTTCCTGTACGAGGCCACGCGCGTCTACCTGATGCTCGGCAACGACGGTCCGCTCGATCCCAACCTCGTGCGCGACTGGATGGCGCTCGACTGGGGCGCGCGCTACCCCGGCCCGGTGTTCGAGCCGATGCGGTTCGCGCTGCTCCGCCACCTCAACGCCCTGCTGGCCGGGCCGCTGCCCACGGTGCCGCTGGACGGGGCGCTGGTGCAGGAAGCGCGCAGCACCTTCAGCCGCGTGTCCCCGGCCGAGCGGGTGTACAGCCGGATCAGGCCGGGCGCCGCCGCGAGCGCGGTGCCGCCCTGGAGCCCGGACCTGGCGCTGGGCGGCGGCGGCGACAGCCAGCTGTTCACGCGCATCTCCGGCCGGCCCTTGAGCGAGGGCATCCCCGGCTTCTACACCGCCGAGGGCTTCCGCAGCGTTCTTCTGCCCGCGCTCCGCTCCGCCGCGCGCGACGTGTCGGACGAGGCCTGGGTGCTGGGACGGCAGCCGGACGGGGGGCCGGCCGGCCCGGGAAGTCTCCAGGCGCTGGAAGCCGGGGTGATCGCGCTGTACGCCGCCGACTACATCCGTTCGTGGGACGCCATGCTGGACGACCTGGCGCTGGAGCCGTTCCGCAACCACGCCGACGCGGTGCAGAAGCTCTACGTGATGGCCTCGCCGCAATCGCCGCTCCGCGACCTGCTGGTGTCCATCGTGCACGAGCTGTCTCCCGCCCGCGCCGCGGCCGACGCCGCGGCCCACGCGCCGGGCGGGGCCGGCGCCCAGGCAGGGCACGGAACGACCCAGGCGCAGAACAGCCGGCTGTCGGCGATGTTCGCGCAAAACGCGCCGGACGGCACCACGGCGCCGCCGCTGCCGGGCAGCCAGATCGACGCGCATTACCGTGCGCTGACCGACTTCACCGGCCCGACCGGGCAGGCCGAGCCGATCACCGGCGTGTTCCGGCTGCTGAACCAGCTGCAGGGCGAGCTGGCGCAGCTGTCCGGCGCCGAGAACCCGTCCGCGGTGCTTGCCAGCAGCCAGGACCCGGCGCAGCTGCTGTCCGCGGAGGCGGACCGGCAGCCGCAGCCGGTGGCGCGCTGGCTGCACCAGATCTCGTCCGGCGGCGGCACCATGCTTCGCGGCGACGCGCACCAGGCGGCGTCGACCGCGTTCAACAACAGCGACGGCCCGGCGCGTCTGTGCCACCAGGTGGTGGACAGGCACTACCCGTTCGACCCGAACGCGTCCGCCGACGCGCCGCTGGACGACTTCGCCCGCTTGTTCGCCCCCGGCGGCGCGCTGGACGCGTACTTCAAGACCCAGCTGCGCCCCTATGTCGACACCTCCGGCCCGGCCTGGCACGGCCAGCCGGTGGGCGGGATCGCCCCGCCGGCCTCGGACGCGTCGCTGGCGATGTTCCAGCAGGCGGCGCGCATACGCGACCAGTTCTTCCCCACCGGCGGCAGCACGCCGTCCCTGCACTTCACGGTCGCCCCGGTCTCGGCCGACCCGAAGAGCAAGCAGGTGATGCTGACGCTGGGCGCGGTGACGGTGACGTGGCAGCCGGGCGCGGTGCACGGCAGCGGCGTCACCTGGCCGTCCGACGGTCCGAACGAGTCGGAGCTGGTGTTCAAGCCGGCTGCCTCGTTCCCGCGTCACGCCAGCGGCGCGTGGTCGCTGTTCCGGCTGCTGGATGGCGGCACGGTGGAGGCGGCGGACGCGCCCGGGCACTACCTGCTGGGCTTCCGGTCCGGCGACCGCGAGGCCAACTTCTCGGTCGAGATGGCGTCCGCGAACACCCCCCTCGACACGAGGGCATTGCAGGCGTTCCGTTGTCCGGTGCTGAAATAGGCACGGCTGAACGAGGCTGAAGCGAGGCCATGATGCGTGGCACCTCCCGACCTGCCGGCGCGCACCGGTTCCGTCCGGTGCCGGACGCGTGAGCGGCGAGGCCCGCGTGTCCGCGGTGTCGCATGCCGGCGCCGTGCGGCCGGAAAACCAGGACGCGCTGCTGTGCCGGCCCGAGGTCGGCCTTTACGTGGTCGCGGACGGCGCCGGCGGCCACCGCGACGGCGCGATGGCGTCCAACCGCGTGGTCGCCAGCGTGGCCTCGCTCGCCGCAGGCCTGAGCGCTGCCGAGCGGCTGACCCATCTGCGCCACCGCCTGTCGGCGCTGCACGACGCGCTTCTGGAGGAGGCCAGCGCCCGCCGTCCGGAACGCGGCATGGCCTCCACCGTGGTGGTGCTGCTGCTGGACCAGGACTTCTTCGCCTGTTTGTGGGCCGGCGACTCGCGCATCTACCTGCTTCGGGAAGGCGAGCTGACCCAGCTCACCCGCGACCACAGCGTGGTGCAGGAACTGGTCGACACCGGGATGATCGAGTCCTGGGAAGCCGAGAACCATCCCCAGGCCCACGTGATCACCCGCGCGATCGGCGCCGGCCGCTCGCCGCTGGTGCTGGACAAGCGGGTGGGCCAGCTGCTGCCGTTCGACCGCTTCCTGCTGTGCAGCGACGGCCTCAGCAAGACGCTCGCCGACCCGGAGATCAAGCTGCTGCTGCAACGAGGCGGCGATGCCGCCGCCCAGCTTCTGGAAGCCGCCCTGCTGCGCAAGGCGCGCGACAACGTCACCGCGGTCGTGGTGGAAACCGACTAGGTGGAGGCCCTGGTCCGGTCCCCTCGGCCACGCCGACCATGAGGGCGAGCATGGCAGGACGCCTGCGGGCGAGCCGACCGTGGCACGGGACGCAACGGCGACGGGTCTTCAGGCGGCAGAACAGGCGCTCGGTTGCGTTGCACCGCTCGTCGCCACGGCGGTCGGATGGCTACATCTCGCAGCCCGACGGATGCCTGACTACTTTTTCTCTTGCTGTTCCTTCAGCAACTCGAGAATTTCCGGATCGATCCATTTGAACATTGCCTCGCTGTCGTCATCCGTGTCGATGTACGGTTCAGCGCTTTCGAACATTTCGTCCAGGTCGGCGGCAATTCTCACAAAGGCCTCGTCTCCCTCAAGCTCGTGGTCCACGAAATAGACCGCTCCCTTCTCGGGGCGGTCGGCTGCAACCACACAGAACCAGTTGCCGATCCCATCCAGAGCGAACGACACCAGCAGAAGGTCGGACGGCCTCACGCTGTCGATCACGTTCTTGCTGTCGATGATGTCCTCGATCTTCTCGAACGTGTCGATCGAATAATGCTCATCGGGTTTCTTGATCACGTTCGGCTTTGGTACGCCCCCGTTCAGTTGCGGAAGCAGGGCCCTGAAACGGTCGGGGAGACGGAAGCCGAGCTGGCGTTCGAGATCCTGTATCTCCGC
>CAXTMS010000060.1:0-16491 GCA_964245345.1 uncultured Acetobacteraceae bacterium
GTCGCGATCAGCCACCCTTCCAACCCCGACACGAACGCCCGCACGTCCCGCGCCGGCACCGGCCCGTGCGCCCGGTGCAGGTCCAGCATCACGTACGCCACGCGCTGCCCCGGCCCGTGATAGGTCCACTGCCCGCCGCGCCCCGCCTCGAAGGTTGGAAACCGGAGCGGGTTGAACAGGTCCTCCGCCCGCGCCGACGTTCCCGCCGTGAAGCAGGGCGGATGCTCCAGCAGCCACACCTGCTCCGCATCCCCCCGCTCGCGGATCCCCGCCACCGCGTCGCGCATCTGCGCCACCGCGTCCGGGTAGGGCACCAGCCCCTCGCTCCGGCTCCACGCCGGCTCCGCCACGATTGCTCCGCT
Organism: uncultured Acetobacteraceae bacterium; assembly: GCA_964245345.1. GTDB lineage: Bacteria > Pseudomonadota > Alphaproteobacteria > Acetobacterales > Acetobacteraceae > Lichenicola. The sequence continues at coordinate 363 of CAXTMS010000060.1, forward strand.
CGCGTCCATCGTTTATACGGCCCCCGTCGTCCCCGTTATCGCTATGCGACATGGGGTTGTCACGGTGCGGTCGTGGCGGAATGGTAGACGCGCAAGCTTGAGGTGCTTGTGGGGGAAACCCCGTGGAAGTTCGAGTCTTCTCGACCGCACCACATCCACGGCGGCGCGCCGCTTCCAGCTTGCGTCGCCCGCCACGCCTCACGCCCTCCCGGCGCCCCGATTGCGACTCCGCCCGTCGCATGGCACCTTCCCGGCCCAACGATGCCGGCAGCCCATGCGGCGCAACGAACGGGGAGTAGGTCAGCGTGATCAAGCCGCTACGAAAGGCAGTCCTTCCCGTCGCGGGCCTGGGCACGCGCTTCCTTCCCGCCACCAAGGCGATGGCCAAGGAGATGCTTCCGGTGGTCGACCGGCCGCTGATCCAGTACTCCATCGACGAGGCCCGCGCCGCCGGCATCGAGCAGTTCTGCCTCATCACCGGACGCGGCAAGACCGCCCTGGTCGAGTACTTCGACCGCGCCTACGAGCTCGAGGCCACGCTCAAGGAGCGCAACAAGCCCGAAGCCATGGCAGCACTTCGCGAGTCCAGCATGATGCCCGGCACCATGCTGTCGGTGCGCCAGCAGGAGCCGCTCGGCCTCGGCCACGCCATCTGGTGCGCGCGCGCCTTTATCGGCGACGATCCGTTCGCCATCCTGCTCCCCGACGACATCGTGCTGTCCCGCACCCCTTGCCTGAAGCAGCTCGCCGACGCCTACCATGAGACCGGCGGCAGCGTGGTCGCGGTGTCCGAGGTGCCGCGCGAGCACACCAACCGCTACGGCATCCTGCGCACCGGCACGGATGACGGCCACCTGGTCGAGGTCACCGGCCTGGTGGAGAAGCCCGACCCCAAGGACGCCCCATCCAACCTGTCCATCATCGGCCGCTACGTGCTCACCCCCGACGTGATGCAGCACCTCAACAAGCTGGAGCGCGGCGCCGGCAACGAGGTGCAGCTCACCGACGCCATGGCCAAGATGATCGGCCACCACCCGTTCCACGGCTTGCGCTACGAGGGCCGCCGCTTCGACTGCGGCGACAAGGTGGGCTTCCTGGAAGCGCAGATCGCCTTCGCGCTGGAGCGGCCCGACCTCGGCCCGGCCGTGCGCGAGTTCCTCAAGACCTATGTCGGAGCGCTGTGATGGCCTTCACCCACGCGTTTCCGCCGACCAGCCTGCGCGAGTACGACATACGCGGCATCGTCGGCGAAACCCTGCATCCGGCGGACGCCTTCGCCATCGGCCGCACCTTCGGCAGCATCGTGTCCCGGCACGACGGCAGGACGGTCGCCGTCGGCTATGACGGCCGCCTGTCCTCGCCCGAGCTGGAAGCCGCCCTGGTCGACGGCCTCAAGGCGTCCGGCATGGAGGTGCTCCGCGTCGGCCGCGGCCCCACGCCAATGCTGTACTACGCCGCCACCACGATGCAGACCGATGGCTGCATCATGGTCACCGGCAGCCACAACCCGCCGAACTACAACGGCTTCAAGATGATGCTGGGCCGCAAGCCGTTCTTCGGCCAGCAGATCCAGCAGCTTGGCGCCCTGTCCGCCGCCGGCGACGTGGTGGACGAGGCCACGGGCTCCGACCGCACGGTTGACGTCGCCCAGGACTACATCGCCCGCCTGATCTCCGACTGGGACGGCGGCGACCGCATCCTCAAGGTGGTCTGGGACAACGGCAACAGCTCCGCCGGCGAGATCCTGGCCCGCCTGGTGCGTTCACTGCCCGGCGAGCACACGGTGCTGAACGGCGAGATCGACGGCAACTTCCCCGCGCACCATCCCGACCCGACCGTGGCCAAGAACCTGGAGCAGCTGATCGCCGCCGTGGCGGAGAAGAAGGCCGACATCGGCATCGCCTTCGACGGTGACGCCGACCGCATCGGCGTGGTGGACAACAAGGGCGAGATCCTGTGGGGCGACCAGCTCCTGGTCGTGCTCGCCCGCGACGTGCTCAAGTCCAACCCGGGCGCCACCATCATCGCCGACGTCAAGGCGAGCCAGGTGCTGTTCGACGAGGTGCAGCGCGCCGGCGGCGTGCCGCTGATGTGGAAGACCGGCCATTCCCTGATCAAGGCCAAGATGGCCGAGACCGGCTCGCCGCTCGCCGGCGAGATGTCCGGCCACGTGTTCTTCGCCGACCGGTGGTACGGCTTCGACGACGCCCTTTATGCCGCAGTTCGCGTGCTCGGCATCGTCGCCCGCATGGACGCTCCGTTCTCGGCGGTGAAGGAAGGGCTGCCCCACGCCGTCAGCACCCCCGAGCTGCGCTTCAACTGCGACGACACCCGCAAGTTCGGCGTGATCGACGAGGTCGCTGCCCGCCTCAAGCAGCAGCCCGGCGCGGACGTGTCCGCGATCGACGGCGTGCGCGTCCGCACTCCCGACGGCTGGTGGCTGCTCCGCGCGTCCAACACCCAGGCGGTGCTGGTCGCCCGCGCCGAAGGCCTCACCGCCGACGGCCTGGAGCGCCTCAAGGCCGACCTGGTGCACCACCTCGAAGCCTCTGGCCTGCAGGCTCCCGACTTTTCCGGCGAGAATGCCGGCCACTGACGCGGGCTTCCTGACTCCGGCACGACCGGCAGGGCGCGGCCTCCCCCGCCCGTCGTGACCGCAGCGGATCTCCTCGACCCGCCCGATTCTGCCCTGCTGATGCGGATCGCCTCGCCCGGCTTTGAGGCCGCGCCGCCCTACATCGTCCATCCCGAGCGCATCCCGCCCGACATCTGGTCCGCCTGCGCTGCCCAGCGGCAAGGGGCCTTCGCGCCGCGCCCCGTCTCTGTCTGGCTCCTGCACGACGTCCACGTCGCCTGCGAAGGCCTGGTTTTCGACCGCCTTGGCCGGCTCTACCGCCCCAGCGTCACCCAGCACGGCCACGACGAGATCGACTGGGCCGCCTCCGCCGTCCGCAACGCCCTCGCGGACGGCTCGGCGCCTGCGCACCACCTCCCGCTGGTGCTGGGCAAGAAGCGCGGCGCCGCCAACTACGGTCACTGGCTGATGGAGATGCTGCCCATGCTGCATCTCGCCTTGTCCCGCCTGTCCGACCCGGGGATCGGCGTGCTCCTGCACGATGTGACCGATCCCCGCCTCGGCGAGGTGATCCAGACCTCGCTGTCCCGCCTCGGCATCGCGCCCGCCCGTGTGCGCATTTCCGACCATCGCCCGGTCCGCGTCCGCACCCTTCTGCTGGTTGAAGGCCTGACCGCGCACGGCACCTACATGTCGCCGCTGGTGCGCGACTGTCACGCCCGCCTCGCCCACGGCATCCCTGGTCTCGGCCATTCCCGCGTCTTCATCGCCCGCGGCCCCGGCCGCGCCCGCGACTTCGCCGACCCTGCCGCCGCCGAGGCCCTGGCCCGCGACGCCGGCTACCACGTGCTTTACCCCGACCAACTCCCGTTCCTCGGCCAGGTCGCCACGGTCCGCGACGCCCGGGTCGTTGCCGGCGCCATGGGCGCCGCCCTGACCACCCTGGCCTACCTTCGCGAGCCCGCGGAGATCCTGGCCTTCGCCGGCGCCGGCATGCCCGACACCTTCTTCTGGTTCATCGCCACCCTGTTCGGCCACCGCTACCGCGAGGTGCGCTGCCTGCAGTCCGATGCCCCCGCGTCGACCGGCGTGCCCTACGACCGCGCCCTGCTGATCGACTCCCCCGAGATGCGTCGCCTCCTCGCCGGTTCCTGACCTGGAACCCGTCCCGCATCTCCTGTCTGCTAGCACATCGTGATCGCTGTTCCTGCCGGTGCGCTCCGCTGGAAGATGCCGTGCCCGCCCGGCACCGGTGACAGCCCGACATTCATCCCGAGGATCGTTTCCGCCGCCCCCAGGTAGATCGCTCCTTCCGGTGAAAGCAGCCGCGACGCCGCCTCCAGCGTCCGCGCCTTGGTCGCCTGATCGAAATAGATCAGCACGTTGCGGCAGAAGATCACGTCGAACCGCCCGAGCCCGGACAGGTCCGACAACAGGTTCCATTCCCGGAACCGCACCATGTCCCGCAGCGGCTTGTTGATCCGCCAGCCGGCATCCTCCTTGGTGAAGTACTTCACCAGCAGCCGCGCCGGCAGCCCCCGCTGCACCTCGAACTGCGTGTACAACCCCTGCTCGCCTCGTTGCAGCGGCTCCCGCGCGATGTCTGTCCCTACGATCTCCACCGCGCGGCCAGCCAGGGCGCTTCCCATCTCGCTGATCAGCATCGCCAGGGAATAGGCTTCCTGTCCGGTCGAGGCGGCGGCGGACCAGATCCGCAGCGGCATGCCCTTTGGCCGCGTCGCGTGCAGCCGCGGCAGCATGACGTCGCGCAGGTGATCGAATGGACGGCCGTCGCGGAAGAACAGCGTCTCGTTGGTGGTCATCGCCTCGACCACTTCCCGCTCCAGCGCGGGATCGACACGCAAACGGTCCGCCAGCGCGGCAAGGCTCGACAGCGCGCGCTTCTTCAGGATTGGCTCCAGGCGCGCCTGCACCAGGTAGGCCTTGTCGACGCCGAGCGACAGTCCGGACCGCGCCTTCAGCACCGCCGCGATGTTCTCGAAACTGCTCATGGCGCGGTCGCCAACTCGGCGATCCTGCCGGCGATCCTGTCCAGCGGCAGGACCGCCTGGCACAAGCCCTCGCGCGCGACCGCGCCTGGCATGCCCCAGACCACGCTGCTTGCCTCGTCCTGCGCCAGGACGGCGCCTCCGGCGTCGACCACGGCCCGTGCCCCGGCGGCGCCGTCCCTGCCCATGCCGGTCAGGATCACGGTCAGGACCCGTCCCTGGCATGCGGCGATGGCGCTGCGCAGCATCGGGTCGACGGAGGGCCGGCAGGAGTTCTCCGGCGCGGTGTCGACCACCCGGGCGACCAGCCCGTCCGCCGACGCGGCGACCAGCAGGTGCCGATCGCCCGGTGCGATGTGCACGCGGTTCGCGAGCAGGGGCATGCCGTCCTCGGCCTCGACGCAGGATCGGTGACCGATCCGCGAAAGGTGCTCGGCCAGGCTGCGCGTGAACAGGGGAGGCATGTGCTGGGTGACGACGATCGGCTGCGACAAGCGCTGCGTCAGGCCGGAGAACAGGGTGAACAGGGCCTGCGGACCACCGGTCGAGCTGCCGATCGCCAACAGCAACGGGCACCGCCGCGCACCGGATCGGAGCGTCGGGACCGACGGTGCTGCCTGGGCGAGGCTGGCCGTCAGCGCACACGGCGAGGCACGCCGGCCAAGGCCCAGGATCCTGGTGCGGATGTCCTGCGCGAAGCTGTGGCGCGTTTCGGCGCTTGGCTTGTGCATGCAGTCGGCAGCACCCGCCTGGATGGCCCGCATCGCGACGGCGGCACCGGCGGTGGTCAGGGCCGACGCGACGATGATCCGGACGCGCGGATCGACCTTGAGCAGCAGCGGCAAGGCGGTGAGCCCATCCATCACCGGCATCTCCACATCGAGCAGCACGATGTCGGCGGGTGTGCGCTTGAGGGTTTCCACCGCGATGGCACCGTTGGCGACGCTTGCGACCACCTCGATGTCCGGATCGGCATCCAAGGTTCGCGAGATCAGGGAGCGGATGACGGCCGAGTCGTCGCAGATCATGACCCGGACCGGCGGCATGGTCATGGTCGCGGATGCAGCATCCCGGGAGCGGATCAAGTGCGGTCTCCCGTCGGCCTGACAGCGTCTTTCAGCTTGCCGATCAGGATGTCGGCATCGAACGGCTTCATGATGAACTCCTGCGCGCCTGCCTCGATTGCTGCGGCGATCCGGTCCGGCTCGTTCTCGGTGGTGCAGAGGATCACGCAGGGGTGCTCGGTGCCGAACTCGCGGCGGATCGCCTTGAGGCAGTCGATCCCGTTCATGCGCGGCATGTTCCAGTCGAGCAGGAGGTAGTCGGGACGGTAGCTCCGGCAGGCCTCAAGTCCTTCGACGCCGTCGGATGCTTCTGCCACCCTCAGCCCTGCCTCCTCGAGCATCCGCCGCGCGATCTGGCGCACGACGCGGCTGTCGTCGACGACCAGGCAAAGCGGCGTGGGTTGTGACGCGCTCACGCGGGCAGCGCGAGCAGGCGGTCGATGTCGAGCACCACCATCAGGCGCTCCGGCAGCCGGAACACGCCTGTGCTGAACTGGCGCCAGGTAGACGACAGGTTCGACGGCGTTTCCTCGATCATGTCCATGCGCAGGCTCAGCACTTCCTGCACTTGGTCGATCAGCAGGGCGTACAGCGCGCCCTCGCTTTCCGCGACGAGTGCCACCCGGTCGGCGGTTTCGGGCGCCGGTCCGAGGCCGAGGCGGCAGCGGGTGTCGACGGCCGTGACGATCCGGCCACGCAGGTTGATGTTTCCCGCGATCTCGGACGGAGCCAGCGGCACCCGCACGATCTTGCTGTTCGTGATGACTTCGCGCACGGACAGGACGGGAACGCCGCAAAGCTGGTTGGCCAGGGTGAGCGTGACGAAACCCTGTTCCTGACGGTCGTCCAGCGAATGCTGGACGTCACCAGGACGGGTCTTGTTTGGGCTGGAGGACATGGACCTGTTTCCTCAGGCGGCAAGGGGCTGGGAAAGGCACTGCTCGAGGCTGGACAGGAGCGTGTCGCGCTCGAACTTCCGTATGGTGTCGGTGAAGCCGGCAGCCCGCGCCTCCTGCACCGCGTCACTGCCGGTCAGCGCCAGCAATGGCATGTCGATCCAGGATCCGCCTTCGCGTACTCTGCGGGCGAAGCCGAGTCCGCCCAGCCCTGGCATTTCGATGTCCGACACGATGGCGTCGAAGCTTCGGCCGGCTTCGCGCATGGCGAGCGCCTTTTCCGCCGAGTCCGCGACCGTCACGTCGTAGCCGGCGGCGGACAGGCTGGGAGCGACCAGCTGTCGGAAGAAGCTGCTGTCGTCGATCACGAGCAGGCGCGGCTTGGCGGTCGCTGCCGTCGCGGTGGCGCGGAACCAGTTGCCGGCGGCGCGGGTGAGCCAGAAGGCCGCGTCGATGATGTCGGTCGCCCGTCCGGCGATGACCGCCGCACCCAGCACGCCCTGGCGGTCGGTGCCGAACTCGACATGCAGGGCGGTGTTCACCACGTCGAGGATTTCCTCGACCATCAGGCCGACCGGCTTGCCGCCGTTGTCGAACACCAGCACTGGATGAACCGCCCTGCGGTCACCGTGCAGCGCCAGGTGCGGCATGTCGACCGTTTCGTCGAGCGAGACGATTGGCATGAGGTCGTTGCGGTACTGCACCACGACACGACCGCCCGACACTTCGAGCCGATCGGTGGTGAAGGTTTCCAGCCGCGAGATGAGCGACAACGGCAGCGCCTTTGGCGCCCCGATCCCGGCGCGGACCAGGAGCATGTCGAGTCGCTGGTCGATGCTGCCGTCTTCTTCCGCCACGGCCTGGGTGGTGTCCTTCCGAGCGGCGTCGAGCCCGGCGTGGCGGGCGATGCCGGTCGGATCCAGGATCATGATGACGGCACCGTCCTCCAGGATGGTGTTGCCGCCGAACAGCGGGATATGGCGCAAAACGTTGGCCACCGGCTTGACCACGATCTCCTCGGTGTCGAACACGCCGTCCACGATCAGGCCGAGCCGGACGGAGCCGATGCCGATCACCGCGACCATGTCCGTCCGCTTGCCCGTCGCGCCGCCGTCGAGCGGCTTGTCCGGCAACTGCAGAAGCGTGCTGAGCCGGATCAGCGGCAGCAGCCTGTCGCGCAGGCGCAGCACCGCGGCGCCGTCGATGGTTTCCATGCGGGTGTCGGACTGGGTCCCCGGCAGGACCACCTCGATCACGCTGGCCTGTGGGATGGCAAAGCGCTCGCCTGCGACGCCGACGATGAGGGCGGACACGATGGCAAGGGTCAGCGGGATCTTGATGAGGAAGCGGCTTCCCTTGCCGAGCACGCTGTGCAGCTCGATCAGGCCGCCGATCTGCTCGATGTTGGTCTTGACCACGTCCATGCCGACGCCGCGTCCGGACACCGACGTGACGGCCGCCGCCGTCGAGAAGCCGGGCTGGAAAATGAAGCGGCGGATCTCGTCGTCGCTCATGGCGTCGATCTGGGCGCGGGTCGAAAGCCCCTGGGCGATCGCCTTGTCTGCGATCCGGCGCACGTCGATCCCCCGCCCGTCGTCCTCGATCTCGATCACGACATGACCACCCTCGTGCCGCGCGCTGAGGGTGATGGTCCCGACCGGCGGCTTGCCGGCCCGCTGACGCTCCTCGGGCCCTTCCAGCCCGTGATCGGCGCTGTTGCGGATCATGTGGGTCAGGGGGTCCTTGATCAGCTCCAGCACCTGACGGTCGAGCTCGGTTTCGGCACCGTGCATGACGAGGTCGACCCGCTTGCCCAGGTCGTGCGCCAGGTCGCGGACCTGCCTCGGCAGCATGTTCCACACGTTGCCGATCGGCTGCATGCGCGTCTTCATGACGCCTTCCTGCAGCTCGGTGGTCAGGTGCGACAGGCGCTGCACCGGACCGGTCAGCTCGGCGTTGCCGCTGGCGCGCAGCTGCTGCAGGAACTGGTTGCGCGTGAGCACCAGCTCGCTGACCAGGGTCATCAGGGTTTCCAGCACGTCCACCGAAACGCGGATGGTCTGCCCGCGACCAGCGGCCGGATCGGCGCCATGATCATTCGCGGCCGTTGTGCTGGCGGCCGGCAGGGCGGCCGTCTCCGTGGGCGGCGATGCCGGATCCAGCGCCAGGGTCTGCGTCGGCAGTGGGATCGACGTTGCGACAGGCGCGGGCGTCGCCGGAACCGGGGTGCGGCCCTCGGCCAGCGCGATCAGCTCGGCGATCAGCTCGCTGTCGCTGCCTTCCGGTTCGGCACCGGTCCGGCTGATGGTGTCGACGATCAGGCGGATGCGGTCGATCGCCGACAGGATCAGGCCGATGCCGTCGCCCGACACGGACAGGCTGCCGTTGCGCAGCCGGTCCAGCACCGTCTCGCTGGCATGGGCCACCCGCTCCAGCCGCGGCAGGCCGAGGAAGCCGCAGGTGCCCTTGATGGTGTGCACGAGGCGGAAGATGAGCGACAAGGTCGGCTGGTCGTCCGGTGCCCGTTCCAGGCGCACGACCGCGAGATCGAGTTCGGAAAGGCTTTCCGACGTCTCGGTGAGAAATTCTGCCAGGAGGTCGTCCAACCTGCGCTCCATCGGTCTCTGAACTGCGTGGCGCGATGATGCAGGCGAAGAAGCGAACAAATCCTAAACGCTTGAACCGACCCGAGCGGGCGGCGTTTCGAGATGATGAGCCACGCCTCCTTCCGGTCGACGATCGAGCCCGGCCAATGGGTTATGCATCCCGATCGTCCGGAATGGGGCGAAGGACAGGTCCAATCGGCGATAGGATCGCGGATCACGGTCAATTTCGAGCATCAGGGCAAGGTGTTGATCAACGCCGCGCTGGTCGAGCTCGATATTCTGCGATAGGGGCTGGGCCCGACCGCAGGCATCCGGCTCCGCTTTCCGGTGCAACAGCCCGCAGGACACGATGAACGCTCCGCTGATCGATCCATTTGGCAGGCATGTCGATTACCTGCGCGTTTCCGTCACGGATCGCTGCGACATGCGCTGCGTGTACTGCATGGCGGAGAACATGGTGTTCCTGCCGAAGCCGGAAGTGTTGACGCTTGAAGAGCTGGAGCGCGTATGCAACGCCTTCATCGCTCTGGGAACGCGGCGGATCCGGGTGACGGGCGGCGAGCCGCTGGTGCGCCGCGGTATCGAGGGGTTCATGCAGTCACTCGGCGGCTGGCTTGGCCGACCCGCTGGACAGCCCGGCCTGGACGAGCTGACCCTCACCACCAATGGCAGCCAACTGGCCCGATTTGCTCCGACGTTGCGCAGTGCCGGGGTGAGACGGGTGAACGTCAGCCTCGACACGCTCGATCCTGACAGGTTCCAGGCCATCACCCGGATCGGCCGGCTGGAACAAACCCTGGAAGGCATCGAGGCGGCGCGCGCGGCAGGGTTGGCGGTGCGCATCAACATGGTGGCGATGCGCGACACCAACGAGGACGAGATCGACTCGATGGTGGCTTGGTGCGGCCATGTCGGCGCCGACCTCTGCCTGATCGAGACCATGCCGATGGGGGACACCGGCGAGGACCGGCGCGACCGCTACCTGCCGCTGTCCCTGGTCCGGAGCGGGCTTGAGCGACGTTGGACGCTCCGGGACACCGCGCACCGGACCGGTGGCCCTGCACGCTACGCGCTGGTCGAGGAAACCGGGCAGCGGATCGGCTTCATCACGCCGATGACCCACAACTTCTGCGAAACCTGCAACAGGGTGCGGTTGAGCTGCACCGGAACGCTGTTCATGTGTCTTGGACAGGACGACGCCGCGGATCTACGCCGCCCCTTGAGGGAAGGGGCCGATCAGCCGGCGCTGATGGCGGCGATCCGGCAAGCCATCCGCCGCAAGCCGCAGGGCCACGATTTCGTCATAGGCCGGCAGCAGGACACCCGTGGCGTCGCCCGGCACATGAGCGCCACTGGCGGCTGAAGCGCCTTCGGCCATCCGACCGTCAATATCCCTTCGGGGTCATCAGCGAGGCAGGCGGGGCGGCCAAAGTGGGTTTGGCGTCCACAGGCGGCGCAGAAGCGGGCGCCATCACCGTGTGGCCGTTGCAGGCGCAAAGCGACAACCCGGCGGCGAAGCTGGCGACGACGGGCAGGTGCCGGAAGAGGCCGGGCCTGGAATGGGTCATGAAGCGATCCTCGAGAAGCGAGCCGCAGCCTCTAGCACGGGCACTGCAGCGCCGAAATCGGCGGCAGCCGCGCGACAGGTCAGGACGGAGCAGGGTCCGGCATGGCGTCGAGCGCGTCCTCCAGGCTGACGCTGAACTGCCCCGGCCTCAACGGCTTCGGCTGGTCGGGCGACGGAGCCCAGCCGGTCATCATGGCTAGGCGCAGGGGCATGACGATGCGTCCGTCCGCCTCGACCGGGAGACGAGCCAGAGCAGCCGCGAACAGGGCGCGCGCAGGTGGCCTGCGGTCGCGCAGGCGGACCGCGTTGCCTTCCCCGGCGGCACGCAGGTCCCGCAGCAGGACGAGCGGGTCGCCATAGCTGAGGACGATCTCGTCGGCATCCACCACAGGCAGCGCGAAGCCGGCACGCTGCAACAGCGACGCGCAATCCCTCAACTCGGGAAACGGCGACACGCGCGGAGACGCGCCGCCGGTCAAGGCCGCTTCGGCTTCAAGCAAGGCGGCACGCAAGGGGGCCAGGCTCGGCAGGATCGGCAGCGATGCGAGCAGCAGTCCGTCCGGACGGAGTGCCGTCCGCAACTGGATCAGCGTCCCGGGAAGGTCGTTGGTCCAGTGCAGGGACAGGTTGGCGATCACTAGGTCGAAGCTGCCTGGTGCGAACGGAAGCCATTCCTCGTCTGCGGCCACGACCAGGCCGGCCTGGGTGCCGGCCATGGTAGCGGACAGATCGCATGACACCGTGTCGATCCCGCGCGCGTGCAGCCGCGGTGCGACCACGCCGCGACCGCCAAGGTCGAGGGCGCGGGTGAACGAGCGGGAAACGTCGTCCAGCCGGTCCAGCAGCCGGTCCGCGGCGTCGGACAGGATGTCGGACACGGCCTCCACGGTGGCGGCCGCCCGGTCCCGGTGCAGGCGCACCGCCTGGCGGTCGAAGATAAGGCTGTCGTCCATGCGGCATCGCTCCGGGCACCACGGCATGTGAGGGGCAGGCAGACGGATGCCAACCCTTGCGGCCGCATCCGGAGCCGTGGATGATCGTTCCGGCCTTGCATCGGTTCGCAGCCCTGGAGATATGGAAATGTCGGTGCTGACGCGACCGGTCCGGATCGGTCTCGGAGCCGGTCGCAGCATGCTCGACCTGGTGCTGCCGCCGCATTGTCCGGCCTGCGAGACGATCGTCGACGCCCCGGGCCGGCTCTGCACCGCCTGCTTCCGGCGTGCGTCGCTGATCGTGCCGCCCTGCTGCGTGCGCTGCGGCGTGGGGTTCGCCAGCGTAGGTTCCGCGGGACTGGCCCTGAGCTGCCCGTCCTGTCTCGAGTCTCCGCCGCCCTGGCGGTTCGGGCGGGCGGCGTTCGCCTATGACGAGTTCTCGCGGCTGCTCGTGCTGCCACTCAAGTACGGCGATCGTACGGAGAACGCGGTCGTGCTCGGGCGCCACATGGCGCGGGCGGGGCAGTCGCTGCTGGAAGAGTGCGACCGGCTGGTGCCGGTTCCGTTGCACCGACGGCGGCTGTTCTCACGCCGCTACAACCAGGCGGCCCTGCTGGCGCAGGTGGTCGGCCGGTTGTCCGGCAGGATGGTGATGGTGGATGCGCTGGCGCGTGTGCGGCAGACAGCGCCCCTGGTGGGGCAGTCGCCGAGCGAGCGCCGTCGCTCCGTCGCGGACGCGATCCGGGTCCGGCCGGAGCGGGCGGCGGCGCTGCAAGGCCTGCACGTGGTGCTGGTCGACGACGTGCTGACCACGGGAGCCACGCTGGGAGCATGCACGGAAGCGCTGCTGGGCGCCGGCGTGGCCTCGGTTGACGTGCTGGCGGCCGCGCGCACCGCACGTGACGAGACCGGAGAAGACCGGCAGGAACAGCCGGAATGAGCCGGCCGGCGGAGCCTCTTGTCGGCGCGGCGTGCGCGCACGATCTGTTTCCGGAGCCCGGACTGGCCGGGCGCTTCGGCTGGATGGGGCGGATGGCGGCGATCGAGATCTATACCCAGCCGGGATGTCCCTATTGCATGCGTGCCTTGTCGCTTCTGTCCAGCAAGGGTGTCGCGTTCCGGGAGATCGACGCCCGGCACGGGACCGCGGAACGCGCTCAGGCGCGTGAGCGCTCCGGCGGCCGCACGACCATGCCGCAGATCTTCATCGGCGCCCGCCACGTCGGCGGCTGTGACGACCTGATGGCGCTGAACCGCACCGGCGAGCTCGACGTCCTGCTGCGCGCGGCCTGAGCCAGGACGACCCACGGGTGGCGCTGGTCGGCCGATGATTCATTACCAACTGCGCTGCGTAGACGGCCATGAGTTCGAGGGCTGGTTCAAGAGCAGCGCCTCGTTCGAGGCGCAGGCCGAACGGGGCCTGTTGTGCTGTCCGCGCTGCGGCAAGACCGAGGTCGGCCGCGGCCTGATGGCGCCGGCGGTGCGGACGCGTCCGGTGGGGAAGGCGACAACAGCGCCGGAAGCACCAGTCGTGGCGTTGCCCGACGAGATGCGGGCGATGCTGCAGCGCATCCGGGCCGAGGTGGAACGGAACTGCGAGGACATGGGCGATCGCTTCGCCGATGAGGCGATCCGGATGAGCAGGGGCGAGGCGGACGAGCGCGCGATCTACGGCAACGCCAGCGACGAGGATCGCGAAGCGCTGGCGGATGAGGGGATCGCGGTGGTGCAGATCCCCTGGCTGAAGCCTGCGGAAAGCTGAGCATGCGCAGGCTGGTCCTGATCGCGCTCCTGCTGGCGGCACCGGTTGCCGCGTTTGCCGACACGACGCCAGGCTTGCTCGGGCGCTGGATGACCCCTGAACGAGACGGCGTGTTCCAGGTCGGTCGCTGCGGCGGCATGTTGTGCGGCTGGCTGGTGGGCATGCGCTATCACGGGTCGATGCCGCTCGACGTGTATCACCGGCCGCAATGCGGGCTGATGCTGCTGAGCGGCTTTCGCCCGGCAGACGAGGGAGGACGCTGGCACGGCTCCATCTTGGATCCCGACAGCGGCCGCAGCTACCAGGCGACCATCTGGTCTCCGTCGCCGGACGTGCTGAAGCTGCGCGGCTACCTGCTGCTGCCGATCCTGGGCCAGACGCAGGAATGGCATCGCTACGACGGTGCGATCGGATCGGCCTGCAGGCTGCCGCATTGATCACGGATCAGGCGGCGGACAGGGCGGCGATGTAGTTCACGCCGAGGTCGCGGGACTCACGCCAGCGCTCCGGTTGCCCGGGAAGGGCCGGCACCATGCCGGCGATGTCGACCAGCCGCAGGCCGGCGCCGGCGGCGTGACGCGCAAGCTCCGCCGGCGTGACGAAGCGGCGCCAGTCGTGGGTGCCGGTCGGCAGAAGCCGCAGCACGTATTCCGCGCCGATCTTCGCGGATGCGAGCGAGCGCAGGGTGCGGTTCAGGGTCGACACGACGACCAGGCCGCCGGGCTGCAACAGTTCGGCCAGCAGGACCAGAAACGCCGCCGGGTCGGACACGTGCTCGATCACCTCCAGGGCGATAACGGCGTCGAAGCGCAGTCTGTCGGCGCGCAGCGCTTCGGCGCTTCCGGTTCGGTAGGCGAGGGAACGCGGTTCCGTCAGCGCCGCATGGGCTCGTGCGGCCTCGATCGCCGCTTCCGATGCGTCCACGCCCAGAACCTCGTGACCGAGTCCTGCCAGCGCTTCGCTGGCGAGCCCGGCGCCGCAGCCCAGGTCAAGCAGGCGCAGCGTCCGGGACGGGCTCTGCGCCCGGAGCGAGACCAGGTGGCGCTGGATCCAGCGGATCCGGAGCGGGTTCATCTGGTGCAGCGGCCGCATCGGGCCGTTCGGATCCCACCAGCGGTTGGCCAGCCGGTTGAAGCGGGCGATCTCGTCGGGTGAAACCGAGCCTGGCTGTTCGGCCTGCCGGACCGGCGTTTGCGCTTGCATGTTGCTGCCTTTCGACGGGAAAGCTATGTGACCCCGCTGCCGTATCGCTGCAACGCGGCATGACCCTGCCGCCTCGGCTTTCGCGCGTCCTGGCCGGCATCGCACGCTTCGGGAAAGGTCGATCGCGTCATGGCCCGCATCGTGATGAAGTTCGGCGGCACCTCCGTGGCCGATCTCGATCGGATCCGCTCGGTCGCGGACCGGATCAAGCGGCAGGTGGAGGCGGGCGACGAGGTGGCGGTGGTGGTGTCGGCGATGTCGGGGGTCACCAACCAGCTGGTGGGCTATTGCCAGTCGCTGTCGCCGCTGCACGACGCGCGCGAATACGACGCCGTGGTGGCCACCGGCGAGCAGGTGACCAGCGGCCTGTTGGCGATCGCGTTGCAGACCGCAGGCGTGGACGCCCGCTCCTGGTCCGGCTGGCAGGTGGCGCTCAGGACAGACGGCGCGCACGGCAAGGCGCGGATCGAGGCGATCGAGGGCGAGCGGCTGATCACGCGGATGCGATCAGGTCAGGTGCCGGTGGTCGCGGGGTTCCAGGGGATCGGCCCGGACAACCGGGTGACCACGTTGGGACGTGGCGGTTCGGACACCTCGGCCGTGGCGCTGGCGGCGGCGCTGAAAGCCGATCGCTGCGACATCTATACCGACGTGGATGGTGTATACACCACCGACCCGCGCATCGTGCCCCGGGCGCGCCGGCTCCCCAAGATCGCCTACGAGGAGATGCTGGAGCTGGCGTCGGTGGGGGCCAAGGTGCTGCAAACGCGCTCGGTCGAGCTGGCGATGAAGGAACGGGTGCGGGTGCAGGTGCTGTCGAGCTTCACGGACGGCCCGGTGCCGGTCGAGGACGGGTTGGACGGCCGGTTGCCTGGCACCATGGTGGTGGACGAGGACGAGATCTTGGAAAAGGAAATTGTCGCCGGAATCGCGTATTCCCGCGACGACGCGAAGGTCACGGTGCGCAAGGTCCCCGACCGGCCCGGGGTGGCCGCGGCCGTGTTCGGGCCGCTGGCGGAGGCGCACGTGAACGTCGACATGATCGTGCAGAGCACCGGCACGGACGGCACCACCGACATGACCTTCACCGTCGGCAAGGCGGAGCTGCCACGCGCCATCGCGGTGCTGGAAGCGGCTCGCGGCGACATCCAGTATGGCGAGATGCTGACCGATCCGGACGTGGCCAAGATCAGCGTGGTAGGGGTGGGCATGCGCAGCCATGCGGGGGTAGCCAGCACCATGTTCCGCACCTTGTCGGACCGATCGATCAACATCCAGGTGATCTCGACCAGCGAGATCAAGGTGAGCGTGCTGATCGCGTCGGACTACACCGAGCTCGCGGTCCGGGCCCTCCACAGCGCATATGGCCTCGATGTCGGTTGACCTGATGGCGGACGGACAGGCAGCGGTCGCGCCGCAACCCGGGCCAGCCTGGCTGGCGGCACGGCGGCAGCTGGACCGGCTTTGGCAGAAGGGCACCGCGTTTCTCGGCAGCGAGCTGGCGATCCTGGGCGG
>CAXTMS010000061.1:0-16454 GCA_964245345.1 uncultured Acetobacteraceae bacterium
ATCTACACCACCGTGATCACCGACCAGACCACCGCGCTGCCCAACGCCGAAACCGCGCTCGGCATCCAGGAGAACCGGATCCTGGCCAGCGTGTCGCTGATCGACGACCTCGGCGGCGGCTGGGACACCACGGAGCTGATCGGCAAGGACGCGCTGCAGGTCGACAACCCGTTCCTGCCGTCCTTCATCCAGAAGGACCGCAACTAGATGACCGGCGGCTACCGGATGATCCCCCTGCAGCCGGTCGGCCAAGTGGAGGGCGGCAGGACCGTTCCGGAGGACGACGACTGGGACGCGAGCCGCGCCGTCATCGCGTTGGACCCGGACCGGTTCACGCCGGCCTGCCTGCGCGGGCTGGACCAGTTCAGCCACGTCGAGGTCGTGTTCGTCTTCGACCAGGTGGCGGAGCAGGACGTCACGATCGACGCCCGCCATCCGCGCGGCCGCACCGACTGGCCGGAGGTGGGCATCTTCGCACAGCGCGGACGGAACAGGCCGAACCGGCTCGGCGTCAGCACCTGCCGGCTGGTCTCGGTCAACGGCCTCCGGCTGGAGGTGCAGGGGCTGGATGCCGTCCATGGAACGCCGGTGCTGGACGTGAAGCCGGTGATGCGCGGTTTCCTTCCGCGCGGGACGCTTCGCGAGCCCGCCTGGGCGACCGAGATCATGGCCCGCTACTGGAACGACTGAAGGTCGGCGCCGCGGACGCCGCACAAGAAAAACCCCGGCATCCTTCGATGCCGGGGATGGGCCTGCCGATCGAGGCCGTGGTTCAGAAGATCGCCTTGCCCGCCATCAGGCCGAGCACCAGGAAGATCAGGAAGATCACGATGGCGATGAAGAACAGGGTCTTGGCAATCCCGGCGGTCGCGGCGGACACGCCGGAAAAGCCGAAGATGCCAGCGATGATGGAGATGACCAGGAACAGGAGAGCAAGCTTCAGCATGATGGCGTCCTATCTCATCAGGTAGTTCGTTGCCGAACGCCAACGGTCACGCAAAGGTTCCGTTTGGACGTCGCGCATCGTGCCGATCAGCGACGTGCGAGCAGCGCACCCAGAATGAAGCCGACGCCCACGGCGGCCGCCACCGCAACCAGCGGCTGGTCCGACGTCAGGTCACGCACCGTGTCGAGGGTTTCGCCGTAATAGCCCTGCGCCTGGCCGGCGAACTGCTTCGCCTTGCCCTTGGCCTGGGTCGCGGTGTCGCCCAGAAGGCCGCCCATGCCGTCCTGCAGCTTGCCGACCGTGTCTTCCGCTGCGCCTTCGAGACGATTCGTGTCGACCACGACATGATACTCCGGTTGCGTGTGCCGATCGTGATTGTTCGGCCTCTTGAAACTTCCAACGCCGCAACCGCTCGCAGGATGCGCCTCCCGCGTTTTTATGACACCGGTGCTGCGGCAACACCGCCATCGCTCAAAGGGACAGCAGGCTCTGGTCGGAGCCGGCCGGGACCGGATCGACGGGAGGCTCGTGCTGCCGCCGGCCAAGCTCGTGACGAAGGGTGAAGGCGAGGTCGCCGTCCACCCGTTCGGCCGACAACAGCCGCTCCAGCTCCTCGACGGGAAGATCGCGGATGCGTCGGCCGCGCAGGCGCCCAAACGGCACCTTCACCAGGAGCGCCGGTTCCGCCGACCACGCCAGCAGCTCGTCCACCGTGGCCTGCGCCAGCATGTCGCGCAGGTGGAACGCGGTGACGTAGGCGTCTGGGCCGGCGCGATGCGCGGGCAGGCCGGACGCACGATCCAGCCCATCCGGCCGGCGCCAATAGCGCAGGCCCTGGTTCGAGTGCCCCGGGGCGTCCGGCCAAACCCGGAGCGCGCTCTTGTAGGTGCAGATCCAGGGCAGGCCGCCGGTCAAGGCCGGGCCGCACCAGCGCTGCTCGAACGCCGCCCGGTGCGCCGCCAGGGCCAGCGGCGCCGGTCCGGGCACGGCGCGGAGGATGTCGGGCGCGACCGATAGCCAGTTGGCCGCGCCCGCAACGTCCTCGTCGACGATGTGGTGGATCGCCGAGGTGGCGGGCGAGATCGGCTTGCCGGGATCGACCAACACCGCCTGCGGACCGCCACGCAGGGTCCAGCCATCCTCCCCCCGCTCGACGTCCTGCCAGCCGATCTCGACCACGCCGCCATCGGTGAAGCTGTTGCCGGTGGTCTCGAGATCGATCACCCGCAGGAACCCGGACGCGGCCATGCTAGGACGGTCCCGCCGGCGGTTGCGTCATGTCGCGCAGGCCGAGCGTGCCAAGTGCGGAGGCGAGGTCGCTCGGGATGATGATGGTGGTGCCGCGCTCCTTGTTCATCTCGTACACGAGGTTCATCTGCCGCAGCTTCAGGGCGGTCGGGTCCGACGCGTAGATCAGCGCCGCCTCCCTCACCTGACGCGCCACCCCGACCTCGGCCGAGGCCAGCGTTTCGCGCGCCTGCTTTTCGCGCTCCGCCTGCGCCTGCCGGCTCATCGCGTCCTGCAGCGAGGCGGGAATGCCGATGTCCTTGATCTCGACCGAGGTGACGGCGACGCCCCATTCCCGCGTCTTGCCGCCGATCGCGCGCTGCAGCTCCTGGTCCGCCACCTGCCGGTCCGACAGCAGCCGGGACAGGTCGCTGGTGCCGATCATCTCGCGCAAGGATGTCTGCGCCACCCGCTCCACCGCCAGCCGGAAGTCGTCGATCTCCAGCGCCGCGCGGGCCGCGTCGGTGACGCGCCAGAACACGATCGCGTCCATGCCGATCGCCACCGTGTCACGGGTCAGCGCTTCCTCGGCGCGGATCTCGGTGGTGCGGATGCGCATGTCGACCACGGTCTGGATCTGGTCGATGAACGGCACCCGGAAGAACAGGCCCGGCCCGCGGATGGCCAGGAACCGGCCCAGGCGCAGCACCACCGCGCGCTGCCATTGCCCGACGATCCGGACCGAGGCCCGAAGCAGCACCAGCGCGACGAGCAGGACGACGAGCAGCACGACCAGCGACGTGTTCATGAATTGATCCCCCACGGCCTACAGGTCGAAGGGGACGGGACGAAGATCAAGGGCAGGCAACCGTTCCGAAGCGTGAACGTCGTTCACGTGGCGCATGTCGGCGCGGCTAGCTTGCCCGCAGCGCCCGGTATTCGCGGCGCACGATCTCCATCAGCTCCGGCACGGAGGTGGACGCCGCCTCCTTCTCGTAGGTGACGCCGCCGCGCTGCATCAGCATGATCCGGTCGGCGATCTCCAGCGTTTGCGCGTAGTTGTGCATGATCATGACGATCGACAGGTTGCCCTTCTCCTTCAGGCGCAGGATCAGGTCGATGATCAGGCTGGCTTCGCGGGCACCCATGGCCGCGAGCGGCTCGTCGAGCAGCAGGATGCGCGCGTCGGAGTTCACCGCGCGCGCCACCGCGATCGCCTGGCGCTGGCCGCCGGACAGCCGCTCCACCGGCAGGTCGACGGATTGGACGTGCACGCCGATCTCCTCCAGGAGCTCGGCGGTGCGACGGCGCATGGCGCGGTTGTTGAGCAGCCGGAACGGGCCCGGATACACGATCTCCCGGTTCAGGAACATGTTGTGGTAGATCGACAAGCCGTTGGCGAGCGCCAGGTCCTGGTACACGCACTCGATGCCGAGCGCCCGGGCATGGTCGACCGAACGCAGCGCCACCTCCTGACCGTGCACGAACAGCCGGCCCTCGGAGGGCGGCTGGTAGCCGGTCAGGATCTTCATCAGGGTCGACTTGCCGGCGCCGTTGTCGCCCAGGATCCCCAGGATCTCGCCTTCCCGCAGGTGCAGCGACACGCCGCGCAGTGCCGTCACCGCACCGAACTGCTTGACGATGTTCTCGGCCCGAAGCGTTTCCGATCGGTTCGACGGGGCGTCGCTCACGCCGACGCTCCGCCGCGGCGGAACCGGGTCACCTGTATGTTGAAGATCATGGCCAACAGGATCGCCGCCCCCAGGATGACGTTGAAGGTGAAGGCGTTGATGCCGATCAGGGTGAAGCCGTCGTTCAGCACGCCGAGAACGGCGGCACCGATCAGCCCGCCGATGATGGTGCCGGAGCCGCCGGCGAGCGAGGTGCCGCCGATGACGCCGGCGGCGACGGCCAGGAACATGATCTGGCTGCCGCCCGCCTGCGGATCGATGGAGGAGATGCGGAAGTCCTCCAGCATCCCGGTGAAACCGGACAGCACCGCGCTCAGGACGAAGTTGCCGATCTTGAGCCGGGTGACGTTGATGCCCGCCTCGCTGGCGCCGATCGGGTTGCCGCCGGACGCCACCGTGTGCAGCCCCCAGCGGGTGTTGCGCAGCACGGTGTGCATGATGGCCGCGAGCAGCAGCGCCCACAGGATCTCGCTGTAGCCCCAATGGCCGAAAAAGGCCTGCAAGGCGGGGCTGCCCGGCGTGTCGACCGGCGTGCCGGCGGACAACACCAGGGTGATGCCGTTGAGCAGGAACATGGTGCCGAGCGTGGTGACGAAGCTCGGCACCCGGAGCAGCAGCGTCACCGCGCCGTTGACCAGCCCGACCCCGGCACTCGCCAGCAGGCCGAGCAGCAGGCCCAGCAAAGGCGGCAGTCCGGCCACGACGGCGAAGTGCATCACGAACGGCGCGAAGGCGAAGATCATCCCGGCGGACAGGTCGATCTCGCCGCCGATCATCAGCATGATCTCGCCGAGCGAGATGATCGCCGCCGGCGCGATGAACTGCGACAGGTTCTGCAGGCTCGCCTGCGACAAGAGGAAGTCGCGGTTGGCGCTCTCGAAGTAGATGACGAGCAGGACCAGGACGGCGAGGATGCTGGCCTCGCGCCAGCGCAGCACCACGTCGAGCAGGCCCACGCGCGGGGCCTGCGACGGCGCGGCGACGGTTCGCGTGCCGGACACGGGCGCCCGTCCTAGCCCGCGATCGCGCCGCTATGCGGCACGATCTGCGCCTTGGCCGACTTGCCCTCGTAGCGCGTCGAGGTGGACAGGTACGGGTCGACGTTCTCCTTGGTGACGAACTTCAGGCCGGTGTTGATGTTGGCAGGGCCGACGAGACCGCCGGAGACCAGGAAGGTCGCCATCTCCATCACCGTGTAGAAGCCCTGGAGATAAGGCTGCTGGTCGATGGTGAAGTCCATCGAGCCCTTCTTGATCAGCTCCAGGGTGCGCGGAAGCAGGTCGAAGCCGCCGCCATGCACGCCCTTCGCCGCAAGGCCGTACTGGTCCATGGTCTCGGCAATGCCCTGGGTGGTGCCGCCATCGACGGCGAACATGCCCTTCACCTGCTGGTGGCCCAGGTAGTACGACTTGACCTTGGAGATCTCCTCGTTGACCGTCGCGCCGGTCGCGACCACGTCGATGGTGATCGACTTGCCGGACTTCTTGATCACGTCGCTGGCGCCGTCGAGGCGCGGCTGGATGTTGAGCTGGCCCGGCGTGGCGATGAACAGGGCGACCTGACCGCTGTCGATCAGGCTGACGATGCGCTGACCCATCAGCACGCCGGCCTGGTACAGGTCCTGGCCGATATAGGCCAGCCGCTTGTTGCCGCTGCTGGCGGGGGCGTCGGCGTTGTAGGAGAACACCGGGATGCCGGCGGCGAGCGCCCGCTCCACCGGCTCGTTGAAGGCGTGCGGGTCGACGATCGACACGGCGATGGCGCTGGCCTTGGCCGCCACGGCGGAGTTCACCGCGCTCACCATCTGCCCCACGTCGGAGGTGGTCGAGCCGGTCCACTGGGTTTGAACGCCGAAAAGGGCGGCCGCATCCGCCATGCCGTACTGCGTCGGCGTGAAGAACGGGTTGGTCGTCACGTGGTTGACGAACACGAAGCGCCAGTTCGGATGGCTCGGAAACGGGCCGCCCGTCGCGGCCTCGGCAGCGCGCGCGCCACCGACCAGGGACAGCGCGCCGCCAAGCAGGCCGCCCTGCAGCAGGAAGCGGCGGGACTGCGCAGCCAGGCCGATCCTGGTCAGATCTGGCACGGCTCCAGCTTCCGGCGACGCATCATCGGCCTCGGACATCATCATCTCCCGTTGTTCGGGGTCGTCAGCAGGCACCCTGTCAGGCGCCGCAGCCTCCCGTTGGGCCGGAAGCAGGCACCCCAGCGAGCGCCAAGTCAAGACAACCGAGTCGCCCGGCGCGGTATTTGACCGACAAAAGAAAACGGCCGGACGTGATGTCCGGCCGCTCGCACAGATCCGCGTTCCAGGACGGCTCGGGCCGCCCTGCGTCAGTTGGCGTAGTCGTTCTCGCTCTCGACCACCGGCCGCGGGCCGCTGTCCTGACCCTTGGCGGACACGTCACGCTCCACCAGCTCGATCACCGCCATGTCCGCCGCGTCGCCGTGACGGACGCCCGCCCTCAGCACGCGGGTGTAGCCGCCGCTGCGCGCCTTGTAGCGCTCGGCGATGGCGCCGAACAGCTTGGCGACGATGACGTCGTCGCGCAGCTGCGCGTAGGCCTGCCGACGGGCGTGCAGGCCGCCGCGCTTGCCCAGCGTGATCAGCTTCTCGGCGACCGGACGCAGCTCCTTCGCCTTGGGCAGCGTGGTGGTGATCTGCTCGTGCTTGATCAACGCCACCGCCATGTTCCTGAACATGGCGAGGCGATGGGTGGAGGTAACGCCGAGCTTCCGACCGGCAACACCGTGACGCATGGTGATCTGTTCCTGTTAAACCGCGAGCGCTCAGAACGGCTCGTCGAGGCGCTTGGCGAGGTCTTCGATGTTCTCGGGCGGCCAGGTCGGCACGTTCATGCCGAGCGCCAGGCCCATGGAGGTCAGAACCTCCTTGATCTCGTTGAGCGACTTGCGGCCGAAGTTCGGCGTGCGCAGCATCTCCTGCTCGGTCTTCTGCACCAGGTCGCCGATGTAGACGATGTTGTCGTTCTTCAGGCAGTTCGCCGAGCGCACCGACAGCTCCAGCTCGTCCACCTTGCGCAGCAGGTTGCGGTTGAACGGCAGGTCGTCCTGCGGCTCCTCCGGACGCACCGGGCGCGGCTCGTCGAAGTTGATGAACAGCTGCAGCTGGTCCTGCAGGATGCGGGCGGCGAGCGCCACCGCGTCCTCCGGCGTCACCGCGCCGTTGGTTTCCACCGTGAGCAGCAGCTTGTCGTAGTCGGTCACCTGGCCGACGCGGGTCGGCTCCACCTTGTATGAGCAGCGACGCACCGGCGAGTAGATCGCATCGATCGGGATCAGGCCGATCGGCGCGTCCTCGGGCCGGTTGGCGGCGGCCGGCACGTAGCCCTTGCCCAGGTTGACGGTGAACTCCATGCCGAGCTTCACGCCGTCGTCCAGCGTGCAGATCACCAGGTCGGGGTTCATCACCTCGATGTCGTGCCCGACCTGGATCTGGCCGGCCTTGACCTCGCCGGGCCCGGTGGCGGTCAGCACCATGCGCTTCGGACCCTCGCCGTGCATGCGCAGCGCCAGCTGCTTGATGTTGAGCACGATGTCGGTGACGTCCTCGCGGACGCCGGCGATGGACGAGAACTCGTGCAGCACGCCGTCGATCTGGATCGCGGTGACGGCCGCGCCCTGCAGCGAGCTCAGCAGGATGCGCCGGATCGCGTTGCCGAGCGTCATGCCGAAGCCGCGCTCCAGCGGCTCCGCGACCACGGTCGCGGTGCGCAGCGGCTCGTTGCCGGACTCGATGTCCAGCTTTTCCGGCTTGATCAGGTTCTTCCAGTTGTTCTGGAGCGCCAAGAGCGTGGCCTTTCGTAACGGAGCGCCACCCGCGTCGCTGCCCGGCATGGGCGGCAACGCTGCGATGGACGAAGCCGCCGGAAAGCCCGGCAGCGTTCAGGAGGACGCGGTGCTAGACCCGGCGACGCTTGCGCGGGCGGCAGCCGTTATGCGGCACCGGCGTCATGTCGCGGATCGCGGTGATCGAGAAGCCGACCGCCTGCAACGCACGCAACGCGCTTTCGCGACCGGAGCCCGGGCCGGACACCTCGATCTCGAGCGTCTCCATGCCGTGCTCGCGGGCCTTCTTGCCGGCGTCCTCGGCCGCGACCTGCGCCGCATACGGCGTCGACTTGCGCGAGCCCTTGAAGCCCTGGCTGCCGGCGGACGACCAGGCGATGGCGTTGCCCTGCGCGTCGGCGATGGTGATCATCGTGTTGTTGAAGGTGGACAGCACGTGCGCCACCCCGGAGATGATGTTCTTGCGTTCCTTCTTGCGGACGCGCGGTGCGGCGGCTTTCGCCATGGTGGTTCTTCCTGGTTGTTCGTGGGGCGCGGAGCGCCCGAAGGTCGTGATTGCGTCCTGGTCGAGGTGACGGCTACTTGGTCGCCTTCTTCTTGCCGGCGATCGCCACCGCCTTGCCCTTGCGGGTGCGGGCGTTGGTGTGGGTGCGCTGGCCGCGCACCGGCAGGCCGCGACGGTGGCGCAGGCCGCGGTAGGAGCCGAGGTCCATCAGGCGCTTGATGTTCATCGCCAGCTCGCGACGCAGGTCGCCCTCGACCCGGAAGTCGCGGTCGATCAGCTCGCGCACCTTGAGCACCTCGTCGTCCGACATCTCGTTGACCCGGCGCTCCGGCGGGATCGCCAGCTGGGTGCAGATCTGCTGCGCCTTTGCCGGCCCGATGCCGAAGATGTAGGTCAGGCCGATGACGACCCGCTTGGTGGTCGGGATGTTCACGCCGGCAATACGCGCCACGCCAGTCACTCCTCATGCCGCCCGGTTCGATCCGGGCCAGTCGGTCCCGGCTCCGGCCAGGCATCCAATGGTAGTCGCTCGTCACGCGAGCATCGGCCGCGACAGGTC
This sequence comes from uncultured Acetobacteraceae bacterium, assembly GCA_964245345.1. Classification (GTDB taxonomy): domain Bacteria; phylum Pseudomonadota; class Alphaproteobacteria; order Acetobacterales; family Acetobacteraceae; genus Lichenicola. Next base: position 8,739 of record CAXTMS010000061.1, read on the forward strand.
GCGCTCCCGGATGATCGGGTTCGCCGGCCCCTCGCTCTGCATCCAGCCTGGATGCAGGCTCTAGGCCCGACCGAGGGCGCGCACTATAGCGGCGGACCCTTCGAAGTCAACGAAGGGTTATCAAATCTTCGTGAGGCTTCACCGGCCTTCGCCGTCGCCAGCGCCTCGTCGATGGCGACGCTCACCGTGTCGATGTCCGCCATTCCGTCGATGTCGTACACGAGGCCCTTCGCCCTGTAGAAGGGCAGAATGGGCGCGGTGTCCTGTCGATAGGCGTCCAGTCTGGTCACGACCGTTTCGCGCTTGTCGTCGGCGCGACGCTTGAACTCCCGGCTCCCGCACACGTCGCACACCCCCGCGACATGGGGCTGCTTGTACTGGTCGTGGTAGCCGGTACCGCACTTGGCGCAGGTATAGCGGCCTGCGATCCGTTCCGTGAGCGCCACCTCGTCCACCAGCAGCAGCAGCACCGCGTCGATCTTCGTGCCACGGGCGGACAGCATCGAGTCCAGCGCTTCCGCCTGCACCGTGGTACGCGGGAACCCGTCCAGGATGAAGCCGGATGCGCAATCGGGCCGATCGACCCGCTCGCCCAGCATCGCGATCAGGATCTCGTCGGACACCAGCCCACCCAGGTCCATGATCGCCTTGACCTGCTGCCCGAGCGCGCTGCCGGCCTGCGCCTCGGCGCGAAGCATGTCGCCGGTCGAGATCTGCGGGATCCCGTGCAGCAGCTCGATCCGCTTCGCCTGCGTGCCCTTGCCGGCCCCCGGGGGCCCGAGAAAGATCAGGTTCACCGCAGCCGCGCCCGCGGCCTGGAACGACGGATCAGGCCCTCGTACTGGTGCGCCAGCAGGTGCGACTGGATCTGCGTCACCGTGTCCATGGTCACCGACACGATGATGATCAGGCTGGTGCCGCCGAAGTAGAACGGCACGTTGTAGCGGCTGATCAGGATCTGCGGCAGCAGGCACACCACCACCAGGTAGATCGCGCCGATCGTGGTCAGCCGGACCAGGATGCGGTCGAGGTAGTCGGCGGTGTTGGCGCCGGGACGGATGCCGGGAATGAAGCCGCCCTGCTTGCGCAGGTTGTCGGCGGTTTCCTGCGGGTTGAAGGCCACGGCGGCGTAGAAGTACGAGAAGAACAGGATCATCGCCGCGTAGAAGATCATGTAGAGCGGCCGCCCCTGCCCCAGCTGCTGCGCCAGGAAGCCGAGCCAGTGCGGCAGGTTGGCGTTGCCGGACGCGAAGCCGGAGATCGTCACCGGGATCAGCAGCACGGAGGAAGCGAAGATCGGCGGGATCACGCCGGCGGTGTTCACCTTGAGCGGCATGTGGGTGCTCTCACCCCCGGTCATGCGGCTGCCGGCCTGGCGCTTGGGATACTGGATCACCACCCGGCGCTGCGCCTGCTCCATGAACACGATGAACGCGATCACCGCCGCGGCCAGCACCAGGAAGACCAGCACGAACACCGGCGACAGCCCGCCGGTGTAGCCGAGCTGGAACAGGGTCGCGAGCGCGTGCGGCAGGTTGGCGACGATGCCGGCGAAGATGATCAGCGAGATGCCGTTGCCGACCCCGCGCGAGGTGATCTGCTCGCCCAGCCACATCAGGAACATGGTGCCGCCGACCAGGGTGACGACGCAGGAGAAGCGGAAGAACATCCCCGGGTCGATCACGGCGGACACGCCGCCGGTGCCGTGCATGTTCTCCAGCCCCACCGAGATGCCGTAGGCCTGGAACAGGGCGATCAGCACGGTGAGGTAGCGGGTGTACTGGTTGAGCTTCTTGCGCCCCTGCTCCCCCTCCTTCTTGATCGCCTCCAGGGTCGGGATCGCGGACGACATCAGCTGCACGATGATCGAGGCGCTGATGTAGGGCATGATGTTGAGCGCGAACACGGTCATGCGGCCGAGCGCGCCGCCCGAGAACATGTCGAACATGCCCAGGATGCCGCCCTGGTTCTGCGCCAGCAGCTGGCCCATCACCCGCGCGTCGACGCCCGGCACCGGGATGTAGGTGCCCAGCCGGTACACGATCAGCGCGCCCAGGGTGAACCAGATTCGCTTCTTGAGCTCGGTCGCCTTGGCGAAGCTGCCGAGGTTCATGTTTGCAGCAAGCTGCTCGGCCGCGGAGGCCATCGCACTCCCACCCTTTCGCAACAACAGCGCCGTACGGGTTGTCCGCACGACGCTGCCTGTTCTAGCCCGGATCGGCGCCCAGGCAACCCGCCGCGATCATCCTTCGGCAGCCGGAACCGCCGATCGACACGGCCGCCGTCCCGACGTCACGCTTCCGGCTGCGCCGCCTTGGCCGACGTGGTGCGCACGGAGCCGCCGAGCTTCTCCACCGCCGCGATCGCGGCCGCCGACGCGCCCGCCACCTCGAACGTCACCGCCCGGGTCAGCTCGCCGGTGGCCAGCAGGCGGATGCCGTGCACCTTGCCGCTGCCGATCAGGCCAGCGCCGCGCAGGCTGTCCTCCGTCACCACCTCGCCCGCCGGCAGCTTGCCGTCGGCCAGCGCCTTCTCGATCGTGCCGAGGTTGATCGGCGCGTACACCTTGCGGAAGATGTTCTTGAAGCCGCGCTTCGGCAGACGCCGGTAGATCGGCAGCTGGCCGCCCTCGAAGCCGTTCAGCGACACGCCCTCGCGCGCCTTCTGGCCCTTCACGCCCTTGCCGGAGGTCTTGCCCTTGCCGGAGCCAATGCCGCGCCCGAGCCGCTTCTTGCGGTAGTGCGCGCCCGCGTTGTCGCGGAGCTGGTTCAGTTGCATCTCAATCCTCCACCTGAACGAGGTGGTGCACCTTGCGGATCATGCCGCGCACCGACGGGGTGTCCTCCAGCTCGCGCACCTTGCCGACCTTGTCCAGGCCGAGCCCGACCAGCGTCGCCTGCTGCCCCGGCTTGCGCCCGTTGCCCGACGCGATCTGGCGGACGCGGACCGTCGCCTTCTTGGTGGTCTCAGACATCGGCTCCCTCCGCCACGCCTTCGCGCTTGCCCAGGATGTCGGACACCTTCTTGCCGCGCCGGTTGGCCACGGTGCGCGGGCTGGCGCAGCGCTCCAACGCGTTGAAGGTGGCCTTGACCATGTTGTGCGGGTTGCGGCTGCCGAGCGACTTGGCCACCACGTCGCCGATGCCCAGGCTTTCGAACACCGCGCGCATCGGGCCGCCGGCGATGATGCCGGTGCCGGCCTCGGCCGAGCGCAGCACCACGCTGCCGGCGCCGAAATGCCCGGTCGAGTCGTGGTGGAGGGTGCGACCCTCCTTCATCGGCACCCGGATCATGGTCCGCTTGGCGCGCTCGGTCGCCTTGCGGATCGCTTCCGGCACCTCGCGCGCCTTGCCGGCGCCGTAGCCGACCCGGCCCTTCTGGTCGCCCACCACCACCAGGGCGGCAAAGGCGAAGCGGCGTCCGCCCTTCACCACCTTGGCCACGCGGTTGATGGTGACCAGCTTGTCGATCAGGTCGTCGCCGTCGCGATCCCGCTCGCCGCCGCGGCCGCCCCGGCCGCCTTCCCTCGGTTCACGTGCCATGTCGCTTCCCTCAGAAGGCGAGGCCGCCCTCGCGGGCAGCCTCCGCCAGCGCCTTGACGCGCCCATGATACAGATAGGCACCGCGGTCGAACACGACCTGGCTCACCCCGGCGGCCAGGGCGCGCTCGGCGACCAGCTTGCCGACGGCCGCTGCCGCATCCTTGTTGGCGCCGGTCTTGAACTGCTCGCGCAGGCCCTTGTCCAGCGAGGAGGCCGCCGCCAGCGTCTTGCCGGCGACGTCGTCGATCACCTGCGCGTGGATGTTCTTGCCCGAGCGGAACACCGACAAGCGCGGACGACCGCCGGCCTTGCGGCGGAGCTGGAACCGGAGGCGGACGCGCCGCCGTTCCCGCAGGTCCTGTTGCGTGCTCACTTCTTCTTGCCTTCCTTGCGCCGGATCACTTCGTTGTCGTAACGCACGCCCTTGCCCTTGTAGGGCTCGGGCGCCCGGAAGTTCCGGATGTCGAGAGCGACCTGGCCGACCCGCTGCTTGTCAACGCCGGCGACCGTCACCGCGGTCGGACGCGGCGTGGTGATGGTGATGCCGGCCGGGATCGGGTACACCACGTCGTGCGAATAGCCGAGGTTCAGCACCAGGTTGGAGCCCTGGATCGAGGCACGATAGCCGGTGCCGGTGATCTCCAGCGTCTTGGTGTATCCGGTGGATACGCCCTTGACCATCGCCGCCACCAGCGCGCGGGTGGTGCCCCACATCATGCGCGCCGGCGCAGCGGTGCCGCGCGGCACCACGGTGACGCGGTTGTCCGCCACCGTGGTGTCGACGTGATGCGACAACGGCAGCTTCAGCTCGCCGAGCTTGCCCTTGGCGGTCAGGATGCCCTCGACGATCGCGACCTCGACGCCCTGCGGGATCTCGACCGGATACTTGCCTACGCGTGACATGCGCGCCTCCTCAGAACACCCGACACAGAACCTCGCCGCCGACATTGGCAGCGCGGGCTTCCGCATCGGACAGGACGCCACGCGGCGTCGACAGGATCGAGACGCCGAGCCCGGCATACACCCGGGGCAGCTCCTTGATCTTCGAGTAGACACGGCGCCCCGGCTTGGACACCCGGTGGATCTCCTTGATCACCGGCTCGCCATCGGCGTACTTCAGCTCGATGCGCAGCTGGGCGATGCCGGTGCGCACCTCCTCCAGCGTGAAGCCGCGTATGTAGCCCTCGCGACGCAGCGCCTCGAGCACGTTGGCGCGCAGCTTCGACGCCGGCGCCACGCAGGCGGCATGGCGGGAGTGCTGCGCGTTGCGGATGCGGGTGAGCATGTCGCCCAGCGGATCTGACATGGACATCTTGCGTCGCGCTCCCTACCAGCTCGACTTGACCATGCCGGGGATCTGCCCGCTGCTCGCCAGGTCGCGCAGCGCGATCCGGCTCAGCCCGAACTTGCGGTAGTTGGCGCGCGAGCGGCCGCTCAGGCGGCACAGCAGCTTGACCCGCACCCGCGACCCGTTGCGCGGCAGCTCGGCCAGCTTCAGCGACGCCTCGAACCGGTCCTCCACCGGAAGCGTGCGGTCCATGACGATGTTCTTGAGCGCAGACCGCTTGTTCTTGTCGCGCGTCGCCATGGCAGCGCGCTTGGCGTTGCGGTTGACGGATGAGATCTTGGCCATGCCTTGTTCTACCCTCCGGAACCTGCCGGGCGCACCCGACGGTTTTCCAAAACAGATTTCAATCGAAGACGGTTATGCCGCCGTCTGCCGCGGTCAGGCGGCGAACGGCAGATCGAACGCCTTCAGCAGCGCCTTCGCCTCGGCATCGGTCTTCGCGCTGGTGACGAAGATGATGTCCATGCCGCGGACCTGGTCGACCTTGTCGTAGTTGATCTCCGGGAACACGATCTGCTCCTTGAGCCCCATGGCGAAGTTGCCGCGTCCGTCGAAGCCCTTGTTCGCCGGCAGGCCGCGGAAGTCGCGCACGCGCGGCATGGCGATGGTCACCAGCCGGTCGAGGAACTCGTACATCCGGGTGCGGCGCAGCGTCACCTTGGTGCCGATCGGCAGGCCTTCGCGGATCTTGAAGCCGGCGATGGCCTTCTTCGCGATCGTCTTCACCGGCCGCTGCCCGGCGATCAGCGTCAGCTCGGCCACCGCGGCGTCCAGCTTCTTCTGGTCGCCCGCCGCCTCGCCGACGCCCATGTTGATGACGATCTTCTCCAGGTGCGGCACCTGCATCACGTTCTTGTAGCCGAACTGCTCGCGCAGGGCGGCCCGCATCTCGTCGTTGTAGCGCTGCTGCATCCGCGGCAGGGCGCGCTTCTCGGTTGTTTCCGACATGATCCGCCTCCCCTCAGCCTTCGATGATCTCGCCGGTCGCCTTGGCGATCCGGACCTTGGTGCCGTTCTCCAGCACCCGGAAGCCGACCTTGGTCGGCTGCCCGCTCTTGGGGTCGACCAGCTTCAGGTTGGACAGGTGCACCGGCGCCTCGCGCGACACGATCCCGCCCGGCTCGCCCATGCGGGTCGGCTTGGTGTGGCGCTTGGCGATCGCCACGCCGCGCACCACCGCCTTGTTCACGGCCGGCAGCACCGACAGCACCTCGCCGCGCGTTCCCCTGGAGGAGCCGGTGATCACCACCACCTGGTCGCCCTTCTTGATGCGCGCGGCCATCACAGCACCTCCGGCGCCAGCGAGATGATCTTCATGAACTTGCGGGCGCGCAGCTCACGCACCACCGGCCCGAAGATGCGGGTGCCGATCGGCTCGGACTGCTTGTTGATCAGCACCGCCGCGTTGCGGTCGAAGCGGATCGCGCTGCCGTCGGCGCGGCGCACCGGGAACGAGGTGCGCACGATCACCGCCTGGTGCACGTCGCCCTTCTTCACCTTGCCGCGCGGGATCGCCTCCTTGATGGACACGACGATCACGTCGCCGACCGAGGCGGTCTTCCGCTTGGAGCCGCCCAGCACCTTGATGCACTGCACCCGACGCGCGCCGCTGTTGTCGGCGACGTCCAGGTTGGTCTCGGGATGGATCATTGTTCGCTAGCCCCTTCAGGCCGACACGGCGTCGGGTAGCGCGGTCTCGGTCGCAGGCGCAGCGACCACCGCCGCGTCGCCGAGCGGGGCCCCGTTGCGCGTCACCACGGTCCAGGTCTTGCGCTTGCTGATCGGCGGGCACTCGAGGATGCGCACGGTGTCGCCGACCTTGCAGCTGTTGGCCTCGTCGTGCGCCGCATACTTCTTCGAGCGGCGGATGAACTTCTTGTACAGCGGGTGGATCACGCGGCGATCGACCAGGACCGTCACGGTCTTGTCCATCTTGTCGCTGGTCACCCGCCCGGTGAGGACGCGCCTTGGCATCGCCCGGACTCCTTAACGCTTGGCGGCGGCAAACGCCGCGGCCGTCTTGTTTCCGTGCTGCACGGTCTTGAGGCGGGCGATCTCGCGACGCACCTCGCGCACCCGGCTCGCACCCTCGGTCTGTCCCACCGCGCGCTGGAAGCGCAGGTTGAACTGCTCCTTCTTCAGGTCGAGCAGCAGCGTGCCGAGCTCGTCCTCCGTCTTCGCCCGCAGCTCGGACGGCTTGGTCGCCTTCGCCATCTCAGGCCTCCCCGATCCGGGTCACGAACTTGGTCTTGATCGGCAGCTTCGCAGCACCCAGCGACAGCGCCTCGCGGGCGATCTCCGGCGGCACGCCGTCGATCTCGAACATGATGCGGCCAGGCTTCACCCGCGCCACCCAGAACTCCGGCGATCCCTTGCCGGACCCCATGCGCACCTCGGCCGGCTTGGTCGACACCGGCACGTCCGGGAAGATGCGGATCCACACCCGGCCGGCGCGCTTCATCGCCCGCGTGATCGCGCGACGCGACGCCTCGATCTGCCGCGCGGTCACCCGCTCCGGCTCCAGCGCCTTGAGGCCGAACGCGCCGAAGTTCAGCACGGTGCCGCCCTTCGCCAGGCCATGGATGCGACCCTTGTGGGCCTTGCGGTACTTGGTCCGCTTCGGGGAAAGCATGGTGGTCTACCTTTAACCGGTCGGGATCAGCGCTGCGGCGCCTGCTCGGCGGCGCGTCGGTCCTGGGACAGCGGATCGTGCGCCAGGATCTCGCCCTTGAAGATCCAGACCTTGACGCCGCAGGTGCCGTACGTGGTCTTGGCGGTGGCGACGCCGTAGTCGATGTCGGCGCGCAGCGTGTGCAGCGGCACCCG
>CAXTMS010000062.1:0-16330 GCA_964245345.1 uncultured Acetobacteraceae bacterium
AGCTGCGTGATCATCAGCGACACCGGCACCGTGCCCGGGTTGCGCGACAGGTGGCCGCGATGCCCCTGCGCGTCCGGGCGCGCGCCCCCGTCCTCGCCCATCACCAGGTCGCCGGGCCCGGCCGTGATCCGGCTGCCGTCCATCGCCTGCACGAACCAGGTGCCGGCCAGCGGCACGATCCACTGCACCGCCGGGTTCTCGTGCCAGCCGCCGTTCCAGCCCGGCGGCTCGACGTGGAACTGCACCGCACGCGCGGCGGCGGGCTGCTTGTTCTGCCATTCCGGCGTGGCCGGCCCCGACACGCTTTCGAGCGCGAAGCGGTGCAGGGCGCAGCGCGTCAGGTGGCTCACCCCGGCCGCGTCGGTCCAGTTGTCCCAATAGCCCAGCGCGGGCGGGGCAGGGGCGGCGGCAGCGGTGGCGAGCAGCAGCAGTCCCGTTCCCGGCACGCGGCCCGGACGCATCGCCGCCGTTCCCGCCGGTTCCGGCTCAGGCCTCGGTCAGCCATTGCGGGTTGTGGTTGGTGCCGTCGAAATGCTCGGTGGTCTTGTAGCGCTCGGTGGTGCCGGTCATCGCCACCTGCTCGGTGCGCGCCAGCAGCGCGGCGCGGAACGCGGGCGTCGGCGGCACATACGTGCGCACCGCTTCCAGCGCCTGGTGCAGGATGTCCATGCCGTCGATCCCCGTCACCTGGATGCTGATCGGCAGGCTCATCGGGTACTGCAGCATCTGCATCGGCGGCAGGGTGCCGGACTTCAGGATGTAGTTGTCGCCGAACGCCTTCATGCCGATGATGCCGGTGCCGCGCGCCACCGCCATCGGCACCACCGTCTTCTCGAAGCTGTCGTAGTGCGCGTCCATCACGTTGAGCGGCATCTGCACGGTGTCGAAGTGGAAGTCGTGCCGGTCCGCGGTTTCGAACATGCTCGCGTGAATCAGCGGGCTCTTGTGCCCGGTGAAGCCGATGTAGCGCAGCTTGCCCTGCTCGCGCGCCTTGAGCACCGCTTCCAGCGCGCCGCCGGGCGCGAACACGCGCGCCGGATCGTCGGGACGGATGATCTCGTGGAACTGCAGCAGGTCGAGGTGGTCGGTCTGCAGCCGGGTCAGCGAGGTCTCGATCTGGCCCATCGCCGCCCGGGCGGTGCGGCCGTCGATCTTGGTCATCAGGAAGGTGCGGTGGCGGTAGCCGCCCGTCGCCAGCGCGCGGCCGAGCCGCACCTCGCTTTCGCCGTCGTTGTAGTCCCAGCAGTTGTCGCAGAAGTTGATGCCGGCATCGAGCCCGGCATGCACCACCCGGATCGCCTCGTCGTTGGTCATGCCGCCGGGCTTGGCCAGGTGGAACCCGCCCAGGCCGACCAGCGACACCGCCTCGCCGGTGCGTCCCAGCGCCCGGTACCTCATGTCCGGGTGCTGGCCGATCGCGGCGGTGACGCTGCCCGGGCGCGGCACGGCGTTGCCGGCGACGCCTTGCGCGTCCGCCGGCAGCGCGGCCGCGGCCGCGGCACCCACCCCCGCCGCCAGGGTCTTGATGAAGTCGCGACGTTCCATGGCCGTTCTCCCGAAGCGATCGGCTCAGCCCGCCACGCCCAGCACCCGAAGCGCTGCGCAGGCGGCACCGTAGCCGTTGTCGATGTTCACCACGCTGAGGCCCGGCGCGCAGGACGCCAGCATGGCGTCCAGCCCGGCCCGGCCGCCGGCGGCGACGCCGTAGCCGACGGAGGTCGGCACGCCGATCACCACGCCCGGCACCAGCCCCGCCACCACCGAAGGCAGGGCCGCGTCCATGCCCGCCGCCACGATCACCACGGCGAAGCCGCGAAGCTCCTCCACCCGGCGAAGCAGGCGCCACAGCCCCGCCACGCCCACGTCGGCGATCTCGGCCGCGTCGTGGCCGGAAAACCGCAGGGTCCGCACCACCTCGCGCGCCACCGGCAGGTCCGACGTGCCGGCGGTCACCACCGCCACGCGTTGTCCGGGGACCAGCGGCGCGGACACGCCGGTCCAGGCGGTGCGCGACATCGGGTCGTAGTCCAGCCGCTGTTGCAGCTCCGCCGGCAGGGCGTCGAGCCGACCGGGATCGAGCCGGGTCAGCAGAAGCGGCGCCTCGCCGACCGCTTGCAGGATGGCGGCGATCTGGTCCGGCGACTTGCCGGCGCAGTACACCGCCTCGCCGAAGCCGATCCGCGCGGTGCGCTCGCGGTCGAGGAGGAACTCGCTCACGATTGGGCCGCCGGCGCCGCGAAACCTGGCCGGAGGAACGCGCTGCCGGTCCGGTACGCCGCGAACCGCACCGGCCGCGCCGGCTCGCCCACTTCCGCCGCCAGCTCCGCCACCATCCGGCCGAGCGCGTCCTCGCCCGCGTCCCGCACCGCCGCCAGCGAGGCCGGGTCGAGCTCGATCACCAGCCCGTCGCGACGCACCCGGCAGCGCACGGTGCGCGTGGCCGCCGATGCCGTTCCGAGCCGCGCCGCCACCAGCCGCTCCGCCGCGTGCACCAGCGCCAGCGTTCGCGGCTCGATGAACAGGCCGGTCTCGATCCGGCTGGACAGGCAGGGGGCGGACGGCAGCTCCGACAGCGCGCCCAGGCCGAGCCGGGCGGCGATCCCGCGCAGGGTGGCCTTGGAAATGCCCGCTTCCACGAACGGGTGCCTGACCCCGTGCGCATCCGCCGCCTGCAGCCCGGGCCGGTAGTCGCCGAGGTCGTCGGTGTTGGTGCCGGACAGCACCAGCGCGCCCGATCCCTGCAGCCGGGCGACGATGGCGCCATACAGGTTGGTCTTGCAGAAGAAGCACCGGTTCGCCGGGTTGGCGCGGTAGCGCGCGTCCTCGAACTCGCCGGCGTCGAACACCTCCAGCCGGACGCCGAGCTTTGCCGCCAGCGCCCGCGTCCGTTCCGTCGCCTCGCCCGGCACCGCGGGCGAGCTCGCGTGGTGCAGCGCCAGCCGGCGGCCCAGCACCGGCGCCGCCGCCGCCGACAGGGTCAGGCTGTCGATCCCGCCGCTGACCGCGATCGCCACCCGTGGCGCTTCCAGCCCCGACAACAGCGCCTGCAGCCGGACCAGCGCGTCCTCCGCCTCGCTCACGTCCCGGCCTCCCCGTCCAGCGCCAGGGCCAGCGCCAGGGCTTCCGCCTGCCGGCGCAGCCCCTGGCGCCCCGCCTGGCCGGACAGGTCCAGCAGGTGGTCCGCTTCCGCCTTGGCGGTGGTCCCGTCCGGACGCTGCGCCAGCTTCACGTCCACCGGCGCCCCGTCCACCACCGTGCGGGCGATTCGCCGCGGCAGCGCCTGCCCCTGCACCAGGTGGGTGCGCAGGCCGATGGTGGTGGTTTCCGTGAAGCAGGCGGCCGTCACCGCGTCCAGCGCGGAGGGTGCGGCCAGCACCTGCACGTGCACCGCCATGCGCCCCTTCTTGCCGATCGCCGCCATCTGCACGACGTCGTGCACGCCCTCCGTGCGACGGATCCGGTCCAGGCCGGCGGCGAGGTCCTCGCCGGACTGGTCGTCCACCTCGAACGCGACCACCCCCAGCGTGCGGTGGCCGCCCGGGGTGCCGGCCGGTCCCCGCGCCTCGAGCACCAGCGCCCGCACGCAGTTGCTGGTGCCGGGCAGCGTCCTGGTGCCGAAGCCGATGCCGCTCGCCCCGAGCCGCCCGGACGGACGCGCCCCCAGCCTGCCGGCGTCCCTCAGGTAGCGCAGGATCGCAGCCCCGGTCGGCGTGACCCGCTCGCCTGCGATGCCGTCGTCGACCATCTCGAATCCGTCCAGCAGCAGCGCGGTCGCCGGTGCCGGCACCGGCATGGTCCCGTGCGCGGTGGCGATCCGGCCCGAGCCCAGGGGCAGCGCCGACACGCTCCAGCTTCCGGCCGCGATCCCCTCGATCAGCACGGACGCGGCGACGATGTCGGCGATGGAGTCCGCCGCCCCCACCTCGTGAAACGTTGCCGCGTCGGCCGGAACGCCGTGCACGCGCCCTTCCGCCTCCGCCAGCACCGCGAAGATCCCGACCGCGTGCGCCGACACCGCCGGCTCCAGCCCGCACCCGAGCAGGTGGGTGCGTATCTCGCGCCAGGCCCGGTGCGCATGTCGGTTCCCGCGTCCATGCTCGTGCCCGAGCCCGTGATCATGCTCGTGGTGGTGACGCCCCGCCTGGTCGGAAGAAGCGTGGCCGCCGGCGTGATCCCGTCCCGGCGCGTCCGCCGCCCGGCCATCCGGTCCTTCTACCCGGAACCGCATCCCGTCCAGCACGCCGTCGTTGTGCGGCAGCAGCAGGCAGCGCACCGCCACCGCTCGCGCCACCGCCTCCGCCACCCGGACCTCCAGCGCCGGAAACGCGGCCAGCAGGGCGGCCGCGAACATGTCGCCGGCCAGGCCGCCGAGCGGGTCCAGGTGCACGTGGATCATGCGCGGATGATGGCCAGCCGGCCCGGTCTTGTCCACGCGTGCCACCTTGCCGAACCGCATCGCGTCCCGCACGCTCCGGCGATGCCGAGATCGTCCGCCTGTTCCGATCGTCCCGGTCTTTCCGCCCTGCTCGGCCTGTGCTTTTCCGACGGCAGCCCGCACGACCGGGGGCGGAAACGCCGCATCTCCCTGATGATCGCGGGCCTGCTCGGCGCCAACCTCCTGGCCTGGTGCTGGGCGCTGCTGGCGTTCGGCGGCTCGCCGGCGCTGCTCGGGTCGGCGCTGATCGCCTGGGGCTTCGGCCTGCGCCATGCCGTGGACGCCGATCACATTGCTGCCATCGACAACGTGTCCCGCCGCCTGCTGCAGCAGGAACAACGGCCGATCGGCATCGGCCTGTTCTTCTCGCTCGGGCACTCGACCGTGGTGGTGCTGGCAGGCCTGGTGGTGGTGCTGGCGCAGGACTGGTTCCGCAGCCGGCTCGGCCTGCTTTCCGGATGGGGCGCGCCGGTGGGCACCGTCGTGTCCGCCGGCTTCCTGCTGCTGATCGGCGGCTCCAACCTCCTGGTGCTGCTGGCTCTCCTGCGCCTGCGCGGGCGCCTGCGACGCGGCGAGCCGACGGAAGACACGCTGCCCGAACCCGGTGGCGCCTTGTCGCGCCTGCTGGCGCCGCTGATCCGCCGGGTGGGGACCAGCCGCGGCATGTTCTGGCTGGGGCTGATGTTCGGCCTGGGCTTCGACACCGCGACCGAGATCGGCGTGCTCAGCCTGGCCGCCACGGGTGCCGCGCACGGCCAGGCCGGCTGGGCGGTGATGGCGTTCCCGGCGCTGTTCACCGCCGGCATGGCCCTGGTCGACAGCGTCGACGGGGTGATGATGCTGGGCGCCTATGGCTGGGCGCTGTCGGAACCGCGGCGCAAGCTCGGCTACAACGTGGTCATCACCGCCGGCTCCGTGCTGGTGGCGCTGGTGATCGGCACGGCGGAGTTCCTGGACCTGGTCGCGGTGCCGGGCTTCGCCGCGCCGGACTGGGCGCGCGCGCTCGACGCGCACGGCGAGCTGGTCGGGTACGGCGTGGTCGGCGGCTTCGCCCTGCTGTGGAGCGGCTCGCTGCTCGGCTGGCTCCTGCGCAGCCGCGCGCGCGCCGACGCGCTCCCGACACGCCCCAGTCAGAAAGCCTAGGACCGTTCGCAAGGTCAGGCGTCGCCCCGACGCGTCGCGCCTGGCACATGACAGCGGCCGCGATGTCGAGCAAGTTCCTGCCGCAGGGGCTGGTCGGGAAGCGGTGCGGCACCTCGGGTTGAACGGCCAGGGAGTTGACGGATGCTGCTCTACATCATTCAGGTCCATCAATGGCCGGAGCAGGTTCGCCAGCTGATCGAACTGCTGGATGACGGATCAACCCTTTACCTGGTGAACGTGGATCCGGTGGCAAAGGCGGCCTTCGCCGATCTGCCCGCTGCCATGCCGGAGGAGATAAGGCGGCGGGTGACGGTCCGGGTTGGCCTGCCGGTCACGTGGGGCGGGATCTCGCAGGTTCATGCCTGGCTTGACGCCTACCTTTTTGCTGTCGAGCACCTGCCCGCCTGGCGCTTTGTCGCCATCCTGTCGGGAAGCTGTCTTCCCTTGGTGTCACAGGCCAGGGTGAAGGCGTTTCTCCAGGACCAGGACGCGGCGGGCGTGCGCGTCCATCTCGGCTGGTGGCATTGGGAAGCGCGAGGCGACTTCTTCCACGTGATGCCGACCGGCCAGAACAATGCCGCCGATGTCACGCCAGCCGAACTGAGCCTGAGCGGCGGACTGCCGGCGTTGATCGAGGCCGAGCTGAAACCAGTGTTCGACGACCATGAACAATCGCCGATCTTCCACGCGCACTGGCGCGGAGCCGTGCATTGCACGGACCTGGTGGTCGAGAAGCGTTTGATCATCCGGCGCCTGCTTCCGTTCGAGGCTTCGGTCCGCCGACACAAGATGCAGGCGCTGCCCAGCACAGGCGGGTGGATCTGGTGCATCCTGCGTCGGGATGCCATCGAGGCCATCCTCGCCGATCCGATCCTGCCGGACGTGCTGGACATGCTGACGCACTTCATCTGTCCCGACGAGCTGTTCCTTCACACGATCATCCACAACAGCGCCCAGTTCCGGGCTGAGCCCATCGGGAGGAGGAGCTGCCACTTCCTGCAGGGCCTCGCAACCGATGTCGGAGACGGACAGCTGGAAGAACTGAAGCAAAGCGGCGCGTTCTTTGCCCGGAAGGTCAACTACGAGCGGTCGCCACGCCTTCTTGATTATGTGCGGGGCGAGCTGTTTCCAGCGTGACCGGAGGAGCCGCGAGGCAGCTGCTCCATCCAGTCGACTGGCCGATCGAATCAGGCTTCTAGTAGACCTCTATTTCCGAGAAGTGCAGCTGCGACAGGCCAGGAAGCTGTACTCGAAGGTAGCGAGCCGATACTGATTGAAGGTCGGAGAAGTTTACCTCGACAACCCGCGTGATCTCCTGCTCCGGAGGATGCTGATAAAGCTGACGCCACGTCAATCCATCCATCGAGCCCAGGACCTGGAACGACTTCATGCGGTCCTCGAAGTCGGGCCGGTTGAAGATCCGCACCGACCGGATGCCGACCACGTCGAGCAGATCGACGGTCCACCATGGCTCCACCTCCAGATCAGTGTGGAAGCCGTTGGGCGCGTCCTGATCGCCGTTATTCGCACCCTCAGCGTCCGCCCGGCAACCTGATCGAAGCGACCATTGACAGGTTGAACTCTGCCAAGCCGGCCTTCCGAGTGCCAAGTTCTCCAGGACGTCGACGTCCAGACCTATGAAGCTTGTGTACTGCTTCAGGGCCTTGAGACAGAACGGCATGCGCGCTTCGCCCAGCACCAGGGCAATCATGCGGACGATCGGCACATGCGGGAACCGGACCAGGATCTCCTGGAAGACGGAGTCGCGTTTCAGGATCCGTCCCGGGTTGTCTCCGAGGTTGGACAGTTCCTGCCGAAGCGTGTTCCTCAAATGATCCTGGCCTTCCAGAAGTTCCTCGACCGTCATCTTTGCCAGAAGCGTCAGGAGTGCCTCGCGGTTATTCGCCGCGCGGGGAAGAGCACGTTGCAAATAACGGCTGCCGGAACGAACGGGATGGTAGAGGATGCCGTCCTCGGGCTTGAGGTCCTTGGGATGGAAAAGGTCATGGTAGTTGAAGCTGCGCGGCGTGTAGTAATCTCCCATCTCGTTCAGGTCCACGACGCTGAACCCGCCTGTCACCAGTTCCGTTGCCGTGAATGCTTCGTCGTTGGGAATGATGCGGTCGTGATCCTCCGCTGGTGTCGTCTCTTCATCCAGCCGTCGCTGCGAAAGCAGATGCCTGATCGCCTGGGCGGACACGCGAACCAAGGGGAAGAAGCACTTGTGGACCTCGCTGTGCTTCCCGCTCATCGTCTTGTGCCAGAACCATTCCGGGCTCGCGACTTCGACGTAGGTGGCAAGGAAGTCGTGTCGACTGCGCTTGTCGAGATCCTGGAAGAAGGACAACGGATCTGTCCGATTCACATAAGCGTCGTTCTCCAGCAACCAGATATAATCCAGCTGCGGAAAACGATCCAGAACGGCATACAGGATGTAGTCGCCGCACTTCCAGATTTCGTTCTGATTTCTCAAGGGAAGCCGGAGGCGGGAGAAAACGTCATAGGAAATGCTGACCTTGGCGAACTCCTGTGTCGGGATGACCTTGTCACGCTCGTCAACGGCAAACACGACCAGATAATCTGACTTCTCGGACAATCGAGCGGCAAGCGAAAGAAGTTCCTCGTCAACATAGTGCGTCCGTATCACTATGGCACTGGAGGATGTGGACCAAGATGCCGTCATTTTATCATCAACACATGAGATTGTGGCCACGCCTGTCGGAAGGTGTGGCTTCGAATCGATTGATCACACATTGCTCGTTCCGTATCAAGAATCGACTGCTTGAAAGCAGGCGAGCTTACGCGGCGTCCAGTACCGGACAGCTAATCTAGCTAAAAATCAAAGCTACCTGCGAAAGAAGCGCTGGATCGTGATGAAGAACGAGGGAGGTCCATGTCGGCAGGAAGCTGCTGGTCGACCCGATGTGCGACCGGTGAGGCTTGCGTCCCACATGCCGGAGCTCCTGGTGGGCATGACGACGTCCTGCAATGCGTCCAGCCGCCACGCCGGCGGACTGATCTGCATGATCCTCGTGCTTCTGAGCGGGTGCTCGGCAGATCGTCGACAGCCGTCAGGTCGCGAACAGGACTCGCATCCCTGGATGAACACCAACCTGTCTGTCGACCAGCGCGCGACGCTGCTGGAGCAGCGTATGTCTGTGCGGCAGCTGCTGCAGATGGTTGATGGCCATTATGCGGTGCCGGCCAACACCATGCTCCCGGCCAACGTGGTGCCGAACGGCGCGGTCGGGTCGGCAGGCTTTGTGCCCGGCATCCCCTCGCTCGGCGTTCCGGCCCTGCAGGAAAGCGATGCCGGAACCGGCGTCGCCGACCCGGTGAACCGCGAGAACAACCAGCCGGTCCGTGGCGCCGCCGGCTATTCCACGGAACTTCCATCCGGCCTCGCCACCGCGGCCACCTGGAACCGCGACGCCGCCTATGCCGGCGGCGCCATGATCGGCAGGGAAGCGCACCAGGAAGGCTTCAACGTCCTGCTCGCGGGCGGCGTCAACCTCGCGCGAGAGCCGCGCAACGGCCGCAACTTCGAGTACGCGGGCGAGGACCCGCTTCTGGCCGGCACCATCGTCGGCGAGCAGGTGCGCGGCATCCAGTCGCAGCACGTGGTATCCACGATCAAGCACTACGCGTTGAACGACCAGGAAACCGGGCGCAGCTCGGCCTCGTCCGACATCGGCTGGGGCGTCGCGCGGCAAAGCGATCTGCTCGCGTTCGAGCTGGCGCTCGACATTGGCCATCCCGGCTCGGTGATGTGTTCCTACAACCGCGTCAACAGCGTTCATGCCTGCGGCAACGACGTGCTGCTGAACCGGACGCTGAAGGGCGACTGGGGCTTCAAGGGCTGGGTCATGTCGGACTGGGGCGCGGTGCATGCCGTGACCGATGCCAATGCCGGGCTTGACCAGGAGTCGGGAAGCTTCTTCGACGAGGCGAACGGCGGCCCGTTCTTCGACGCACCTCTGCAGGCGGCCCTGGACGACCGAACCGTCAAGCCGTCGCGCCTGCTCGACATGGTGCACCGGATCCTGCGCTCCGAGTTCGCCAACGGCGTGTTCGACGATCCCGCAACCGCGATCGTGCCGATCGATGCCGCCGCGGACGCCATGGTGGCGCAGTCGGACGAGCAGGAAGCAATCGTGTTGTTGAAGAACGCCGGTGCCATCCTGCCGCTGTCCAAGACCGTGCGCGCGGTGGCGGTGATCGGCTCCAACGCGTCCCGAGGCGTCCTGGAAGGCGGCGGCTCGTCCGAGGTGTGGCCGACCGGCGGCCCGGCGCCGCCGGTCGATCCCGATACCGGCTTCCCCCACCCGGTCATCTGGAACCCGTCCTCGCCGTTGGCGGCGATGAGGACGGAGGCGCCCGGTGCCGCCTTCTCCTATGACACCGGCGCCGATCCCGCCGCCGCCGCCGCTGTTGCCGCCAAGGCCGACGTCGCGGTCGTGTTCGTCAACCAGTGGCTGGGGGAAAGCCTCGACGCGTCCAGCCTGTTTCTGCCCGCCGATCCCGAAACCGGGGTCAACCAGGACGCGCTGGTGCAGGCGGTCGCTAAGGCCAACCCGAACACCATCGTCGTGGTCGAAAGCGGCGGCCCGGTGCTGATGCCGTGGCTGGGCCAAGTCAAGGGCCTGCTCGAAAGCTGGTATCCGGGCTCCGGCGGCGGGCCTGCCATCGCCAGCGTTCTGTTCGGCGACGTCAACCCGTCCGGCCACCTGCCCATCACCTTTCCGGCGTCGGAAGCCCAGCTTCCCCGCCCGGTGCTCGACGTCGGCAGCGGCAGCGGCGCGGACTTTGCCGTCAACTACGACATCGAGGGGGCCGCGGTCGGGTACAAGTGGTTCCAGAAGAACAACCTCCACCCGCTGTTCCCGTTCGGCTTCGGGCTCAGCTACACCAGCTTCTCGTTCTCGAACCTCCGGGCGACGTTCACCACGACGCCGGGCGTCGCCTTTGACGTGAGCAACACCGGCAGCCGGGCCGGTTATGCGGTGCCGCAGATCTATCTCGGGCTGCAGAAACGTGGCGAGGCGCCCACCCGACTGGTCGGCTTCAGCAAGGTGTACCTGGAGCCCGGCCAGACCAGGCACGTCACCGTGTCCGGCGATCCGCGCCTGCTGGCGGAGTTCGACAACGCCGCCGACTGCTGGGTGATCAAGGGCGGCAGCTACCCGCTCTACCTCGCCACCTCGTCCAGCGACGTCGTGCAGGCCACCACCCTCGACCTGCCGGACGCCACGCTGGCGCCCTGATCCGGCGTCCGGTCCGGACCATCCGGCCGCTTCCCGTCCCGGGGCGCGGCCAGAGTTGCTTGCCGATGCCGTCCCGTTTGATCAGAGCAGCTTGTCGAGCGTGATCGGCAGCTCACGCACCCGCTTGCCGGTGGCGTTGTGGATCGCGTTCGCCACCGCGGCGCCCACGCCGGTGATGCCGATCTCGCCGATGCCGTGCGCGCCGAGCGGGCTGTGCGGGTCGGGGATGTCGGTCCAGATCACGTCGATCTCCGGCACGTCGAGATGCACCGGCACGTGATACTCGGCCAGCGACGGGTTCATGATGCGCCCGGTGCGCTCGTCGAACTCGGTTTCCTCCATCAGCGCCAGCCCCAACCCCATGATGATGCCGCCGCGGAACTGGCTGCGCGCGGTTTGCGGGTTGAGGATGCGCCCGCAGTCGAACGAGCCCAGGAACCGCGAAACCCGCACTTCGCCGGTCACCGCACTCACCCGGACCTCGCAGAACTGCGCGCCGTAGGAGTGCATGGAATGCTTCCTCACCTCCACCGGCTTCGGCGCGTCCGCTTCCGCGACCACCTCGGTCTGGCCGGCGCGGGCGAGGATGGACGCGTAGCTTTCGCCGCGGCCGGTGTCCTCCTTGTGGTGCAGGCCGCCGTCGCGCGCTTCCACCTCGGCCGCCTTCAGCCCGCCCAGGGTCGAATCGTTGCCGGCGAGCTTGAGCAGCTGCGTGACCAGCACCTCGTGCGCGGCGAGAACGGCCGCCGCGATCGACACCGTTTGCGACGAGCCGCCGGCGATGGTGCCGGGCGGCAGGTCGGTGTCGCCATACTCGAACCGGACCCGGTCCAGCGGCAGTCCCAGCCGGTCCGCCACGTGCTGCGCCTGGGCGGTCGCCGTGCCCATGCCCATCTCGTGGCTGCCCATCTGCACCACGGCACCCTCCGCGGTCAGCCGGATCCGCGCGGCCCCGCCTGGCATCCGGTAGTACGGGTAGGTCGCGGTGGCGACCCCCATGCCGATCAGCCATTCGCCCTCCCGGCGCGACCGCGGCACCGGGTCGCGCGTCGACCAGCCGAAGCGCTCGGCGCCCTTGGCATAGGCGTCCAGCAGGTGGCGCGAGGAGAAGGCCATGCCAGAGGTCGGGTCCTTGTCCGGCTCGATGCGTCGGCGCAGCTCGATCGGGTCGAGCGCCATCGCCTCCGCCAGCTCGTCCAGCGCCGTTTCCAGCGCGAACGTGCCGACGGACTCTCCCGGCGCGCGCATGAAGGTGTTGGCCACCATGTGGATGTCGGCCACCTTCTGGTCGAGCAGGAACGAACCCGACGCATACAGGTGCCGCGCCGGGAAGGTGAACTGTTCCGGGCAGTTGTTGTGCGGCGTCATCGCCACCACGCCGGTGTGGATCAGCGCCGCCAGCGTGCCGT
Source organism: uncultured Acetobacteraceae bacterium (assembly GCA_964245345.1). Classification (GTDB taxonomy): domain Bacteria; phylum Pseudomonadota; class Alphaproteobacteria; order Acetobacterales; family Acetobacteraceae; genus Lichenicola. The sequence continues at coordinate 12,252 of CAXTMS010000062.1, forward strand.
CGGCGTTGGCGCCCAGCGCCACGCGCTGCTCGGTGGTGGTGCGGCCGCCGGCGACCCGGAACACCCCTTCGCGCGACAGCGCGACGCGCACCGGCCGCTTGGCCAGCTTCGCCGCCGCGATCGCCAGGATCTGGTGGCTCCACAGCCCCTTGCCGCCGAACCCGCCGCCGACGAAGGGCGACAGGATGCGTATGTCCTCCTCCTTGATCCCGAAGATGCCGGCCAGCGTCCACTGCGTCGCGTGCAGCATCTGGGTGGCGTCGTGCACCACCAGCTTGTCGCCGTCCCACACCACCGTCGCCGCATGCGGCTCGATCGCGCTGTGGCTGTGCCGCGGCGTGCGGTAGCTGCGGTCGACCCGGTAGGGTGCGGCGGCCAGCGCCGCCTCGGCGTCGCCGACCGCGATCCGGGCCGGCTCGCCCATCACCGATTGCGGCGGATGCGCGTGGGTCTTGGCCTGGTCGAACATCAGGTCCGCCGGTGCCGCCTCGTACGACACGCGCACCAGGGTGGCGGCATGGTCCGCCTGTTCCTGGGTGTCCGCCAGCACCAGCGCCACCGGCTCGCCGTTCCAGTGGATGGACGGGTCCTGCATGATCGGCAGGTCGCTGGCACCCGCAGCACGCGGGTTGGACATGAAGATGGCGGGCGGCGCCATGCGCGGCGCGTTCTGGTGCGTCATCACCAGCACCACGCCCGGCGCCGCGACCGCCTCCGCGGTGTCGAGCGTGGCGATCCGGCCATGCGCGATCGTGCTGTACACCAGGGCCGCGTAGGTCAGGCCTTCCACCGGCACCTCGGCGGCGAACCGGGCCGCCCCGCCCACCTTGAGCGGCCCGTCGATGCGCGGCACCGAGCGGCCGAGCGCGCCGTGCTTGGTCGACAGCGGGTCGACCGGCGCGTCCGGCGTCAGCCGGACCATCGCCCCGGTGAGCGCGCCCGTCACCGCCTGCTTGACCGTGCCCGCGATGCTCATGTCCGCACTCCTTCCGCCAGTTCGCCCAGGGTGGCCGCGATCGTGCGTCGGGCGAGCTCGATCTTGAACGCGTTGTGCTCGAGGCCGACCGCGTCGGCGAGCTCCGCCTCGGCGGCATCGCGGAAGCTGGCTTCAGTCGCCGCCCTGCCGCGCAGCGCCGCTTCCGCGACGGAAGCCCGCCAAGGCTTGTGCGCCACCCCGCCCAGCGCCAGCCTTGCGTCGCGCACCGTTCCGTCCGGACGAACGTCGAGCGCCGCCGCCACCGACACCAGGGCAAACGCGTAGCTCGCCCGGTCGCGCACCTTGCGATAGGTCGACCGTGCCGCGAACGGCAACGCCGGCAGCTCCACCGCGGTGATCAGCTCGTCCGGCTCCAGCTCGGTCTCGACATGCGGCCGGCCGCCGGGCAGGCGGTGCAGGTCCACCAGCCGCATCGTGCGCGTCCCGCCGTGCCCTTCGAGGTGTACCACCGCGTCGAGTGCGGCCAGCGCCACGGCCATGTCGGACGGATGCGTCGCGACGCAGGCGGGCGACGCGCCCAGGATGGCGTGGATGCGGTTGAAGCCGTCGATGGCGTCGCAGCCGGCACCGGGCGCGCGCTTGTTGCAGCGCGACGCGTCGTCATAGAAGTAGGTGCAGCGGGTGCGCTGCAGGATGTTGCCGCCGGTCGTCGCCATGTTGCGGATCTGCCCGCTGGCGCCTGCAAGGATGGCGCGCGCCAGCGCCGGGAACCGCGTGCGTACCGCAAGGTCGGTGGCGACCGCGGTGTTGCTGGCGCCGGCGCCGATCAGGATGCTTCCGTCGTCCCGCGCCTCGATTCCGGCAGGCAGCGCGGTCACGTCGACCAGGGCATCCGGCTGCTCCACGGTTTCGCGCATCAGGTCGACGAGGTTGGTGCCGCCGCCGAGATACTTCGCATGCGCGGCCTGTCCCGCAAGCTGGATCGCCGCCGCCGCGTTGTCCGCCTTGGCGTAGCTGAACGCCCTCATTCCACCGCCTCCGTCACCAGCGCCTGCTTGATCGCATCGACGATGCCGTTATAGGCGCCGCACCGGCACAAATTGCCGCTCATGCGCTCGCGCAGCTCGTCGTGGTCCAGAACGACGGGCCCGCCCGACAGGTCGGCCGTGACCGCGCTCGGCACGCCGCGCGCCGCTTCCGCCGCCATGCCGATGGCCGAGCAGAGCTGGCCCGGCGTGCAGTAGCCGCACTGGAAGCCGTCATGCTCGATAAAGGCCTGCTGCAGCGGATGCAGGCCGTCCTCGCCGGAAAGCCCCTCCACGGTGGTGATGGCGCGACCCTGGTACTGCACCGCCAGCGCCAGGCAGCTGTTGATCCTGTTGCCGTCGACCAGCACCGTGCAGGCGCCGCAGGCGCCCTGGTTGCATCCCTTCTTGGTTCCAGGAAGATGAAGGTGTTCCCGAAGCAGGTCGAGCAGCGAGGTGCGTATGTCCACCGAAGCCTCGACCGCTTGTCCGTTGATCGTGAACTGCATGCGGATCTCCTGATCGAACCGTCGCGCGGTGAGCCTGCCGCAAGGTCGGAGCGCTTGCAACGCCGACGCCGCGGCATGGCCTCGCGACGGACGCGGTCCGGGATGAGGTTGGAAGAAACATAGACCGGGTCAGGATCGTTTCGTGCCATACTCACCCGGTTCCGGTCGATCTCCCTGTCGTTCGGTGCGTACGCATATAGCGCGTTCGCGCTACGATCCGGTGTGTCCCGCCCGTTCCGCGTCGATAGTTGCCGCGAACATCCGGTTCCAGGTCGGCGAGATCACCACCTCGTTGAGGCAGACATGCGGCGGCAGCGACGCCACGTAGCGGATCAGGTCGCCCAGGTCGCCCGGCTGCAGCATGCGCGCGCGTTGTTCCGCCGTCGCCTTGACCGGCCGCTGGTCGAGGATCGGCGTCGCCACTTCCGCCGGACAGATCACGCAGGACCTGATCCCGTTGACGCATTCTTCCGCGTTCAGCAGCTGGCTCATTACCAGCACCCCGTGCTTGGCCGCCGAATACGCCGCACCCGACACCGGGGCCGGATGACGCCCGGCCCAGCTGGCGGTGTGGATCAGCACCCCGTCTCCCTGCGCCCGCATCGCCGGCAGCACCGCGGTCACGCAATAGAACGCCGACGACAGGTTGGTGCTGATCACCTGGTCCACGCCGTCCGGGGTGAGCGACGACCAGGCCCGGTCCGGGATGTTGGAGCCGGCGTTGTTCACCAGCACGTCGATCCGCCCCAGCGTGTCCACGATCCAGCCTGCGATCTCGCCGACCCGCGCCGCCTGCGTGACGTCGCCCGCCTGCACGTGCGCGATCCCGCCCGCGTCGCGTATGCCGGCGGCGACCCGCAGGAGCGCGTCCTCCCGCCGTCCGGTCAGGACCACCGCACAGCCATCCGCGGCGAGTGCCCGCGCGCCGGCTTCCCCGATGCCGCTCCCGGCCCCCGTCACCCAGGCGATCCTGCCCTGTTGCCGCTCTGCCAAAGCTTTTCTCCCTGCTGCCTGACGGGTTCCGGCCGCCACGTCACCTTCGGTGGCCGCCGATGACGATGCCGGGCTGGCGGATGTCGGGGAAGGCGCCACGTGCCCGAAGCAGCGCCCGCCCCGGCGGAAGCCGACCGATCGGTCGATCCGGCCGAACCGGACCCGGGGACCGGCATCCCCTGGCACCCACGGGCGCTTGCCGGGTCCGCCGAGCTTCAGGAACTGCGCGCGGCGGAAGGACAAGGGGTGGTTGACGCAGCACCGAAGCGCATCGCGCCGGGACGGCGCGAGCCGAACACGAGCGGCGCGTGCCAGGCCTTGATCCGGTCGTGGAAGCCGGTATCTCGGCGTGCCATGTCCGGCCTCGGCTCGTCGGTCGGGCGCGCCCCATGTCGACCCCCCGACGGGGACCGCGACAGGACCGGGCGATCACGACGCGGGTGACACGCGCCACCCCGCTGGGAGCGACCGGTTCGATCCGGCCCGCACCACGGCCGCGCCGTCACCCCCAAGCCACGGTGCGTGCGGAGTCGGATCCCGCCCGGCCCGACAGCATTGTTCTTATCGGCCGCCTCCGCCGCCATGGCCGCCTCCGCCTCCGCCTCCGTGGAAACC
>CAXTMS010000063.1:0-15968 GCA_964245345.1 uncultured Acetobacteraceae bacterium
CCCTGCCCTGGACCCGCCAAAGAAACAGTCGCCCTTTGGAAACCCAAATATCAAGATTGATGGGGTCTAGGGCCTCCGGCCCCAGCAGGTCGACAGGCGGAGGCCTGCGGCTTGCTCGCCTGCCGGTCAAGGCCCGACGCCGCTGGCGTCAGGGCTTGCGTCGTCGCGGCAGCAGCGCCGGCTCGAACACCATGGTGGCGACCAGGGTGCAGAACAGGCTGATCAGAAGCAGCCGGCCCATGGACGCGGTGCCGGGATGGTGGGAGGCGGCGAGCGAGCCGAAGGCGGTGCCGGTGGTCAGCGCGGAGAACAGCACCGCGCGCGCGGTCGGCGAGGCCAGCGGGTTCGCGATGCCGGCGCGCCAGTTCATCACGAAGTAGATGTTGAACGACACGCCGACGCCCAGCAGCAAAGGCAGGGCGATGATGTTGGCGAAGTTGAGCGGCTCGGGGATCAGCACCACCAGCAGCACGGTGAGCAGCGCCGACAGCATCAGTGGCGCCAGCACCAGCGCCACCAGGGACAAGCGGCGCAGCGCCACCAGCAGGATCACCGCGATCGCGGCGAGCGCGCTCAGGGCGGCGATGGCGAAGGCGCGCACGATGGTGTCGGCGCTTTCCACGATGGTGATGGCGGCCCCGGCGGCGTCCGGCCAGACCGAGCGCACCTGGCGCACGAAGGTGCGCAGGATGGCGTTGTCGTTCAGCGCGCCGCGAGGATGCACCTCCATGTGCGCCTGCCCGTCCGGCAGCAGGTAGTTCTCGCGGATCTCCGGCGGGATGTCGGCTTCGACCGCCGGCCTGGTCACGGACAGCACGGTGCGCAGCTCGTCCAGCTCCATGGGCAGGAAGCGCACCAGGTCGTCGTTGGCGAGCACCAGGGCCGCGTCCGGGGCGGCGGACAGGGTTCGGAGCGCGCGCTCGATGCGCACCAGCGGGTCGGCGGGCGGCAGGGTGCGCACCACCGGGTCGAGCGCGGCCACGGTTTTCAGGGCGGCGGCGCGGATCTCTGCCGCGTCGGGCGGTGGCCTGGGGGACGGCACCACCAGGGTCGGCAGCAGGATCTGGGCGGCGTCCGCGATCAAGGGAAGCTTGTCGGCCTGGTCGTCGGGCACGAAGCTGTCGAGGTAGAGCACGTCGTGCACCAGCGGCAGGCGCTTCAGGCGCGGCGCGAGGGCGCGCGCGGTGGCCATGTCCGGCACCAGGAGCTCGGCGCTGTAGGGCGAGGTCACCGGGTCCTTCATCAGCAGGGACAGGGTGCGCAGGGATTCCGAGTGGGGGTTCTTGGTGTGCAGCGGGTCGCCGTCGAAGCGGAGCAGCGGGATGCAGGCGATGCCGGCGATCGCCAGCACGGTGAAGCCGGCCAGGATCGGCACGCGCTGGCGACGGATCGCGGCGTCGACCGCGCGGGCGCGCACGAAGCCCATCTCGCCCAGGAGCGGGCGGGGGCGGAAGACGGTGAGGAGGGCCGGCAGCACGGACAGGGTGCAGGCGAAGGCGATCAGCATGCCGACGCCGGCGATCAGGCCGAGCTGGGCCACGCCGACAAAGGCGGTGGGGGTGAAGGCGAGGAAGCCGGCGGCCGTGGCCAGCGAGGCGATCAGGATCTGCACGCCGGTCTCGCGGCCGGTCATGGCGAGCGCGGCCTCGCGGCCCGGACGGGTGCCGTCGGGCAGGACCTGGGCACGGTAGCGGACCGAGAACTGGATCGCGAAGTCCACCGCGATGCCGACGAACAGCACCGCGAACGCGACCGAGATCAGGTTCAGCGTGCCAACTGCAAGCGCTGCGAAGCCGGTGGTGAACAGCAGGCCGAGCAGCAGCGTGAGCAGGATCGGCACGATCACCCGCCAGGTTCGCACCGCCAGGACCAGCCACAGCCCCACCAGCACCAGCGAGCCGATCAGGCCGGCCACCATGCCCTGGGCGACGGTGGCGAACTCCTCGTCGTCCAGCGCCACCTGGCCGGTGAGGAAGACGTGGGCGTGGCCGGAGCGCACGAACTCCAACCGCGCGATCGCGTCGCGCATCACCGCGGTGGCGGCGCCGCCCGGCTGGAACGAGCCGTAGTCGAGGCGCGGCTGGGTGACCACGAACTGGTAGTGGCCGCCGAGGTCGCTGAGCGAGCCGGACAGGAGGCGCTGCCAGGACAAGGGGGTCGGGTGGCCGGACGCCGCGGCGTCGAGGTTGGCGGCGAAGCTGTCGAGCGCCGTGCCGAAGGAACGAAGGTTGGCCTGGCCGCGCTGCACCCCCTCGCCGATCAGGGACAAGGCGCCGAACAGGCCGCGCGCGGACGGGTCCGCGGCCAGCTGGCCCAGAAACGGCTGGGCGTCGATGGTCTTCTCCAGCAGGTCGCCGAGCTTGTCCGTGTCCAGGAACAGCAGGCTGTTGCGCAGGAGGTAGGGCACCTGGTCCGGGGTGCGCACCAGCTTGTAGTGCCGGGTGTCGGCGCGCAGCACCGCGGCGAGCTGCGCCGCGGTGACCTGCGCCTCCTCCGGCACGTCGCCCTGCACCACCGCCACCAGCTGGTCCTCGCCGTGCGGGAAGTCGCGCTGGAACTCGGCCTGTCGCTTCTTCCAGGGCAGGTGGGAGGAGAACAGGCCGCCGGTGTCGGTGGTGACGCTCAGCCGGGCCCGGGTCACGGCGACGGCGCCGGCCGCCAGCAGCAGCACCAGCAGCAGCACCGCCGGGGCACGGCGCGAGCAGAAGGCCGCAAGGCGGCCGAGCGGGCCGGACAGCACGGCTCAGGCGGCCAGATGCTGCGTCGCGGGCGGCAGGCGCAGCAGGCGGACCAGGATCACCACGCCCATGATCCCGGTGCCGATGGCGGCTCCCAGCAGGATCGGCAGCAGCAGGCCGGCCCAGGCGGCCGGTCCCAGCAGGTAGAGCGCGTCGTCGGGGTGGAAGCCCCAGGCGCCGGACATGATCCGCTCCCCCGGCACGCGCTTCTCGTAGCGCTCGGACATCCAGTTGCAGGAGAACATGGCGCAGGCCGCGAACAGCCCGAGAACGATCGACCAGTCGCCGAGACGGTGGCCGAACAGGGTGGCATGGGTCAGGCCGATGCCGATGGCGGCGAAGAACAGGCAGTTGATGCCGTTGTCGACCAGGTAGTCGTAGCGGTGGCCGCCCGGGCTCATCATGTCGCCGATGCGCGCCAGCTCGCCGTCGGCGCGGTCCAGGAACGCGGACAGCACCCAGAACAGGCCGCCCCAGAAGGCCCACCTGCCAGGGTGCGGCTGGTACGGCATCAGCGCCAGGCATGCGCAGGCGAGCAGCCCGGTGAGCAGACGCAGGGTGGTCAGGTGGTTGGGCGTGACGCCGGTGCCGAGCAGCGGGCGCACCGCCATGCGGGCCAGGGCGTGGGTCCAGGTGTCGTTCAAGACGCGTCTCCGTAGTCGAGGGCGGCTTCCTGCATGGCGGCGCCCCGCGATGGTGCTGCTCCGCCGCCGGCCTGGCCGCGGTCGCGCGCCAGCGGCGGCCAGGTGCGGTCCAGCCACTGCCAGGCTCCGAGCGCCGGCAGGCCAAGGACGATCTCGCGCAGGCGCTTGATCAGCGCCAGCGCGATCGACACCGCCGGCGGCAGGCCGAACAGGCTGCCGACCACGACGAAGCCGCCTTCGGACACGCCCAGCGCCCCCGGCACCGCGAAGCCGGCCGCCTTCACCGCCTGGCCCAGGCTTTCGATCACCAGCCCGGGCCCAAGGCCGCGGTCGTGACCGAGGAAATGCAGCGCCAGGCAAACCTCCACCGCGCCCAGCAGCCAGGACACGGACTGGTGGAACGCGGCGGCCGCCACGGCACCGGGCTGCTTGTAGAGCGACAGCAGGGTGGCGTGCAGCCCCTGGATCTCGCCCATGCCCTGCCAGCCGAACCGGGACGCCAGCTTCATCAGCCCGGCCTCGAGCAGGCGGGCGAGGCCGAGCCATTGCCCGCCCAGGAACAGCACGCCCACCAGCAGCGCGGCGCCGAGGCCGCCCACCACCTCGTCCGTGACCTGGCTGCGCCCGAGCAGGTGCAGCAGAAGCAGCAGGCCGGACACGGTGAACAGGATCTGGGTCAGCATCTCCATGGTCAGGTCGCACACGGTGCCGGCGGTGGCGCGCACCAGCGGCACGCCGCGGCGACGGAGCAGGCCCACCACGGCGAACTCGCCGCCGACCTGGGCCACGGGCAGGAGGTTGTTCACCCCTTCGCGCACCCAGCGCAGCAGCATGAAGTCGAGCACCGACGGGCGCGGCGGCGCGCTGCCGGCGATGGCGCGCCAGCCGAGGGCGGAGAACAGGATCTGCAGGAGGTGGAAGGCCATCACCAGCACGATGCCCCAGCCGGCCTGTTGCAGCAGCGACAGCACATGGCCGAGGCCGAAGCGCGCCAGCAGCCAGATCGCGAGGCCGGCGCCCAGGGTGCCGCCGATCAGGGTGAGCAGCTTCATGGAAGAGGATCCAATGGGGCGAGGACGGGCGCCACCGCCGGGATGGGCGGCGGGCCCTGGCGGTGCGGCCGGCATTGAGGCAGGGATGCCGTGTCGGCCCCCATGTATCGGACCTGCCCCGCCTTGAGAACCACGAACCGGACGCGCCCGCTCCTGCTGACGCCGGGGCCGCTGACCACCAGCGACGCCACCCGTGCGGCGATGAACCGCGACTGGGGCTCGCGGGACAACGAGTTCGCCGCCGTCACCGGCCGGCTGCGTACGCGGCTGGCAGCGCTCGCCGGGGGACAGGACACGCACGAGGCGGTGCTGCTGGCGGGCAGCGGCACGACGGCGGTGGAGGCGGCGCTGCAAAGCCTGGTGCCGCAGGACGGCCGCGTGCTGGTGCTGGTGAATGGGGCCTATGGGCGGCGGATGGCGGAGATCCTGCGCCGACTCGGGCGCGACCACGTGGTGCGGGACTGGGCGGAGGACGAGGCGGTCGATCCGGCGGCGGTCGACGCCCTGCTGCGGGCCGACGGGGGGATTACGGACGTGGCGGTGGTGCATTGCGAAACCACCAGCGGGCTGCTGAACCCGCTCGACGCGGTGGCGTCGGTGGTGGGATCGCACCGACGTCGGCTGCTGGTGGACGCGATGAGCAGCTTCGGGGTGCTGCCTGTGGAGGCGGCGCGGCTCGGGCTCGCGGCGGTGATGGCGTCGTCGAACAAGGGGCTGGAAGGGGTGCCGGGGATCGGCTTCGTGGTGGCGGAGCGGACACACCTCCTGGCCTGCGAAGGGAACGCGGTCAGCCTGAGCCTGGACCTGTGGGCGCAGGCGGACGGGTTCCGGCGCAACGGGCAATGGCGGTTCACGCCGCCGGTGCAGGTGGCGGCGGCACTCGACGCGGCGCTGGACCAGCTCGACGCGGAAGGCGGCGTGGCGGCGCGGGGCGCGCGGTATCGCCGGCTGCACGCCCTGCTGGTGCGGGGGATGGCGTCGCTGGGGTTCGACACGTTCCTGCCCCCTGTTCTGCAGGCGCCGGTGATCGTCACGTTCCGCGACCCGGGGCCGCCGTTCGACTTCGACGCACTCTACGACGCGCTCGCGGCGCAGGGCATCGTGCTGTATCCGGGCAAGCTGACGCGGGCGCCGAGCTTCCGGATCGGCTGCATGGGCGCGATCGACGAGGCGGACATGGCCCGGGCTTTGGCGGCGATCGGGGCGCATCTCGGGCGCTGATCGCCGTCACCATACCATCACGTGGCGAAACCGGCGCCCTGCGCTAGGAGGCCGCCGTGGCGCGCCTTCTCATCAGCCTGGGCCTGGCCGCCGCCGTGGGCGGCACGGGGCTGGCCGCGTTTGCCCGGGCCGACGAGCCGGTCGAGGTGGTGACGGTTCGTCCCGGCGCGGCGTTTGCCGCCGGAACCGAGGCGCCCTCGGCGCAGCCGGTCGAGGCGACCGAGCCCGGATCGGTGGTGAGCCACGCGGCGCTCGACCGCTACGTGGCGCCGACCGGCAACTACGACGACGCCCTGCGGCTGACCCCTTCGGTGCTGGACGTGTCCCCGAACGGTCCCGGGCTCGGCGAAGCGCAAACGCTGACGATACGCGGCTTCGCAGACGGGCAGTACAACGTCACCTTTGACGGCATCCCGTTCGCCGACAGCGACGACTTCACCCACCACAGCTCGGCCTACTTCGCGATCCGCGACCTCAGAGACGTCGCCGTGGACCGCGGTCCGGGCGACGCCACGACGATCGGCGACGCGACCTTTGGCGGCACCGTGGCGCTGCGCTCCCTCGATCCCGGCGCCGTCGGTGCGGCGTCGCCCATGGGATCGTTCGGCTCGTTTGCGACCCGATCCGGCGGGCTGCTGCTCGACTCGGGGTCGGGCGCCTTGTTCGGCGGCGCGTCGGGCGTGCTGGATGCGGAAGCGTCGCAAAGCGACGGCGCGCTCGACAACGCCCCGCAGCGGCGCGGCACGCTGTTCGGCAAGCTGATCGTGCCGCTCGGCCGGGACCTGACGCTGGTGGTGGCCGGCAGCCTGGCGCGCACGGTGCAGAACGAGCCGCCGGGTGCCACGCGGGCGCAGATCGCGGCGTGGGGGCCGTCAACGGCGCTGAACGGGGACCAGCGCTCGCAGGCCTACGAGGGCTACAACGATTCGGCGTACCACACCGACCTGTCCTATGCGGCACTGAACGCCGAGCCGGAGCCGGGAACCACCCTTTCAAACACGGTGTACAGCTACGGGCTGAACCGGCACTTCGAGCAGGGACTCGATCCGAACGGAAACACCGCCAACGGCACCGCGTTCGGCGCCGCGCACGTTCCGGGACAATCGGGACGGAACGGGCTGCGGGCGTGGGGCGACGTGCTGCGGGCGGCGCGGCGCCTGCCGGACGGATGGACGGCGGAAGCGGGGATCTGGGCCGAGCGGCAGGTCAACGGGCGCAGCCTGGTCGAGACCGACCTGACCACGGGCGGGATCGCCAACCCGGTGCTGGCACCGGTGCCCGGCGTGCCGGGATCGGCGTCGATCGACCGCCTGCAGCACGAGTCGCTGTTGACGGTGCAGCCTTATGCGCAGCTCGACTGGCAGGCGCGGCCGTGGCTGCGGCTGAGCGGGGGCGTGAAGGGCGCCTGGTTCGACCGGAGCGTGGTCGCCCCGGTCATGCAGGGCACCAGGCTGCCGACAACGGTTGGCCGCGGGTTCGGAGCGGCGCTTCCGGCCTTGTCCGCGCATGCCGGGCTCGGTTCCGGCTGGACCCTGTATGCCCAGGCGGCGCGCGGCTTCCTGGCGCCGCCGCTGCAGCTGTTCGACGTGTCCAGCCCCGGCACGACGAGGATCTCGCCGGAGAACACCTGGAACTTCCAGCTCGGCGCGGCGTGGCACCAGAACGGCCTGGCGGCAGCGGCCGACGCGTACGAGATCCTGTTCGACAACGCGATCGGGGTGCGCACGATCGGCGGCGACGCGGTGATCGTGTCTGAAGGCCAGGTAAGGTATCGCGGCCTGGAAGCGGAAGGAACGCAGGCGCTGGGTCGGGGCCTGAGCCTGTATGCGAGCGGGTCGCTCAACGGGGCGCACCAGGCCGGCGGGACGGGCGGAACCTCAGGGCCGGCTCCGGCCACGCCGCAGGCGACGCTGGGCGCCGGGCTGATCTTCAAGCGCGGCGGGATGGACGCGTCGCTGGTGGAACGATGGACCGGCGGCGCGTTCGGCGACGTCGGCGGCAGCCAGTGGATCGCGCCGTTCAACCAGCTCGACCTGTCGGCCGGCACGACGCTGCGGCCTTGCCGGGGAGCGCCGATCGCCGTGAAGGCGCAGGTCTTCAACCTGCTCGACAGCCGGAAGATCGACGGCCTGGCCGGCTACACCCTCGCCTCGGCCACCCCGCTGTTCTGGACGCAGGCCGGCCGCTCCGTGTTCGTCAGCGCCACCGAACGGTTCTGATCCCGGGTTCGTCGTAGAGAACAACGACCGGAACGTTGCGAAGGCGAACGTTTGGAACATCCGCGCGTTGAGCCCGCACACCCATCGGAGCCGTTCTCATGCTGACCATCCTCATCATCGTCCTGATCGTGCTGGCGCTCGGCGGCGGCGGCTACGGCTACCGGTCCGGCTGGTACGGCGGCTCGCGCGGCACCGGGTTCAACGGGCTGGGGCTGGTGCCGATCCTGCTGATCATCGTGGTGCTGTACCTGCTGTTCCACGGCATGGGGACGACCACCGCGCCGGCGCCCTGATCGGCGGGCCCGCCGCCGCTGGCCTGGCTGCCGGGCTCAGCCCGGTTCCGGCCGCTCGGTCAGGAAGCAGCACAGCGCCAGCACCGGCATGGCGAGGCCGAACCAGCAGGCGACGGGCCAGCCGCCATGGGCGTAGGCCCAGCCGCCCAGGGCGGAGCCGGCGGCGCCGCCGCAGAAGAAGGTAGCCATGTAAAGGCCGTTGAGGCGGCTGCGGATGCCGGGAGCGAGGGAGAAGATCGCGCGCTGGCCCAGCACCGAGTTGCCGGTGACGGCGAAGTCGAGCAGCACCGCGCAGGCGCAAAGCAGCACCAGTGCCGGCCGGGACCCGTTGCCGCCCGCCTGCATGGCGGCGAAGGCAAGTGCGACACCCAGCATCGCCAGGCCGGTGGCAGGGCGGGTCCAGCCACGATCGGCGGCACGGCCGGCCAACGGGGCGGATACCGCGCCAGCGACGCCAACCAACGCGAACAGGGCGATGCCGGTCTGCGACAGGTGGAACCTGCGGGCCAGGAGCAGCGGCACCGTGGTCCAGAACAGGCTGAAGGCCCCGAACAGGAACACCTGGTACAGGGCGCGGCGGCGCAGCACCCGCGTGTCGCGCACCAGCACGGCCATGGACGCCAGCAGGCCAGCATAGGACAGGCCGGGCGCCGGCTGACGGCGCGGCAGGGCCAGGCGCAGCACCAGGCCGAGGGCGACCATGACCGCGGCGGACACGGCGAACACGGCGTGCCAGCCCAGCAGGTCGTCGAGCACGCTCGACACCGGGCGGGACAGCATGATGCCCAGCAACAGCCCGCTCATGACGTTGCCGACCGCGCGTCCGCGCGTGGCTTCCGGCGCGAGGTGGGCCGCGTAGGGCACCAGAACCTGCACCGCCACCGAGCCGAGGCCGATGAACAGCGAGGCCAGTAGGAACGGCAACACCGCGTCGGACAGGGCCGCTGCCAGCAGGGCGAGGATGGCGACGAACAGGACCGACAACACCAAGCGCCGGGTTTCGAGCAGGTCGCCCAGCGGCACCACCAGAAGCAGGCCAGCGCCATAGCCGACCTGGCTCATGGTCACGATCAGCCCGGCCGAGCCCGGCGACAAGCCGATCGCGGCGGCGATCGGGCCGACCAAGGGCTGGGCGTAGTAGATGTTGGCGACGATCAGGCCGCAGGCGGTCGCCAGAAGCAGGGTCAGCCAGCGCGGCGCGCCCTGCGCGGCGTCGACGGCCGGGAGGATGTGGTGGCTCATCCGGCCGCCGTCCTGCGGGCGGGCACGTCGTGGGGTTGGATTGGCAAGAACGGGTCCCCGGTCAGCAGGTGGAGTCCGGCAGGAGGGTGAACGGGGGCACCCTACTAGTCCCCCAACTCGCCGAAGTGGCGCGCTAGGTGCACGCCAGCGGAACGGATGGCGGAAGGTTGACAGGCCCCGGCAGAGCGGACGGGTTTCGGCAACCGGGGCGTCGACGGGAACGTTCAACGGCTCTGCAACTAAGCCCTGTCACCGGAGGAACGAAGCCCATGACCGCCTGCTTCCGCAGCCTGTCCGTCGCTGCCCTGCTGCTGGCCGTAGCCGGCTGTGGCACGGTCGGCGACATCGATACCGGGGCGATGCAGACCACCAACCGCGCGGTCGGCGCCCCGCTCAACGGCCCGGGCAACCCGCCCTCGCCGCACTCCTAGGAACGGCCGCCCGGAAGAACGGCCGGTCCGGAGCGAGGCAGCGGGACCGGGTCGCCGGAACGGCCGCGCGACGGGGCGGCTACTTGTTGGTGCGGCCCAGCTTGTTCGAGTTGAGGCCGCCGGTGCGGTCGACATCGTTGGCCACGTCGCCTTCCACCGTGTTCTCGCCTTCAATGGTTTCCGGGTCGTTGCCGGTGGCGGCGAAGGCGCCCTTGGACGCGCCGATGCCGGGGTTGCGCTCCAGGTCGTCGGGCGGACGCGGGGTGTCGGCGCCGAGGTCGTCCGGCCCTGTCGGCGGTGTCTTGGGATGCTTCGATGTCGTCACGAACAGGCTCCTTGTCCTGCCACCCTGTCGATCGTCGCGTTTCCGCGGGTGGCGGGGTGGAACGCCCGGTGGCGCCGGAAGTGCCCCGGATCCCGGCGCGGGCTCCGCACGTCGCCGTGTGCGGCGGCGTCCAGCGGCGGCCCAGGCCGGCTGTTCGCCGTGTTCGCTACCGGGCCGGACGGGCCGAGGCCCCGGAACGATTCCCCGGGGCCTCGTCGGGGTTGTCCTACCAGCGGGTCCAAAGGCTGCGGTCGTTGTCGTAGACAAAGGTGACCGGGCTGGTGGGGGTGATGCCGGCGGGGGCGCCCAGCACCGTGGCGGTAGTGCCGGAGGTCGAGGTGCCACCGTTCACGGTGAGCGCGGTGATGGCGCATTCGGCGGCGATGTGGAAGGTCTGCTTGGGCCGTGGGTTGGCCGGCAGCACCTCCGTAAGGCTTGCCAGCGTGGTGGAGGTCGAGGCGCAGACCAGGATCTGGCCGCCGGTGTTGTCGGTGCCGGTAATGGTGGCGCCGGCGGTGGCGGCGACCGGCACCGGCGAGCTGTCGACGATGCCGCCGCTACTGACGAAGCCGCCCTTGCAGGTCAGGTTCAGGGTACCCATGCCAACCGTGCCCGAGGTGCCGCCGGAGCCGCCCAGGCGGCAGTCGTAGTCGTTCAGGCCGAGAAAGCTGCCGTTGGGAGAGGCGACGCTGTGGAAGTCGATGGTGCCGGCATAGCCGGGGCCGACCCCCGGGATGGTGACGCCCGGCATGCCGAGCTCGAAGCCGGCGCCGAAATACTGGCCGTAGGAGCCGTGGATGACGCTGTCGTGGCCGGCATCGGCGTAGAGAACGTTGTCGGTGGTGACGATGTTCTCGAAATGCGGGTTGAAGCGCACGTCGCTGCCGGC
Organism: uncultured Acetobacteraceae bacterium; assembly: GCA_964245345.1. GTDB lineage: Bacteria > Pseudomonadota > Alphaproteobacteria > Acetobacterales > Acetobacteraceae > Lichenicola. Next base: position 11,055 of record CAXTMS010000063.1, read on the forward strand.
ATAGGTGTTCTGGAAGCAGCTGGTGCTTCGGTTGTTGCTGCTGTTGGGCGCGCACACGGCGTTGGTGACCAGCACGTTGGGGCCCTGGGCGGAGAATCCGTAGTCGGAGCCTGCAACCGATACGTTGCCGACGATGGACGGCAGCCCGTCGTACACCCCGGACCCGTTGGCGCCCTGGTTGAGGATCAGGCCGTAAGCGTTGTAGGTGGTGGCGCCGCTGCCTTCATAGCCGGCGGAGGGCGCGGTGATGGTGTCGCCGCTGACGTTGACCCAGTCGACGCCGTCCAGCCACTCGCCGTACCAGTTGGTGCCGGCCACGTTGTTGTTGGCGTAGTAGAAGTTGCCCTGACTGAACACGGTGCCGATGTTGGTGACGTGCACGTTGGCGACCGAGGCGCCGCCGGACGCCGCGTGGATCGACAGCGAGCCGTTCACCTGGCCCACGCCCGACAGCCAGGTGACGCCGGTCGCCACCTCGACCCAGAACGGGCGCTCCAGCCACACCGCCTGGATCGCGCGTCCGCTGATGTCGAAAAAGGCGCTGCCGCCGTAGGAGGTGCAGTCCTGGCAGATGATGTTGCCGTGGCCGGTGCCGGCGGCGGGCGAGTCGCTGCTGATCTGGAAGCCGGCGGTCTTGGACTCGCGCAGGTCCACCGCGATCGCGCGGTTGATGTAGAGGAAATCGGGATCGGTGAAGCGCAGGCCCACGGCCCAGGCCTGGGTGCCGCCGCTCCAGCCGGCGCGGTTGGTGAAGGCGACGTCCTCGATCACCTGGGTCGGCGCCACGTTGGACAGCACCAGCGGGATGCCCTTGATGTTGAGCGCCACGCCGGTGTTGCTCGCACCCGAATACGCAGTGGAGAACTTGATCCCCTTGATGAACAGCGCCTGGCCGGAATAGGTGCCGCCGTTGTGCACGATGTCGTTGCCGTTGGGGTTGGGTGCGAAGGTGATGTCGAGCCCGTCGCCGGCGGAGGTCCAGACCAGCTCGGTGTGCGAGGTGCCCTCGCCCACCAGCGCGAAGCCGGAGTTGGTCAGCATGGTGGCGGTAAGCGTCGCGCTGAGCATGCAGGCGCCGGACGGCACCACGATCCTGACGCTGCCGTTCTTGTTGACGCCGACGCCGACGATGCCGGCGAACTGGCTGGCGCTGCCGCCGCTCGGCAGCTGGCCGGTGGCGATCGCGATCGCCGCCTTGAAGGCGGCGGTGTCGTCGGTGCTGCCGTCGCACTTGGCGCCGTAGTCGCGCACGTTCAGGCTGTCGGAGAAGCGGGCGGCGAGCGAGCGCGATGCCAGCGCCAGGGAAGGCAGCGGGGTCGCGGCGGCGAGCTGCGAGGCCGGCAAGGCGGCGGCGGCCTGCGAGGCGATGGAGGACAGGCTGGTGCCGCCGACGGTGGCGGCGCCGTTGAGGCTTTGTATGCTGAGGTTGCGGGCGGACACGTCGCCGGCGCGGTTGAAGATCGGCTGGGCCTTTGCGGCGACTGGCAGCACAGCGGTTGATATCGAGACGAATGCAAGCATGATTGGCAGACGCGTCATGGGATCTCCACTCTGACGACCGGATCGACCGGCTGTGGCTCCATGATACGTTGGCTCAATACGTATCCGAAAAGAATTGCACGCTGCGTGCCGTTTGCCGCGGGCGCTGCTGCCGCGTGGCAGGAACGCGAACCGCGTGGTGCCGATGCGGCGGACGCCGGCGCTGGACCGGGCTCGACGCGGAACAACGATCGCCGGCAAGGGCACAGCGACCGCCAGTCGGTCCAGTGCGCGTGGTGGTGCGCCTAGACCTTCCGCGCCGCCAGGGCCAGCTCCCGGCCTGACGAGGAGATGGCGCTTGGCTGCCTACGGCACGGCATGAAACGGAACATCATGGCACGCGGCGAAAGATCGGCGATTTCGATTCATGAAGGGTGCGGGGGCGAGGGGGCCGACATCGCGTCCGCAGGGGTCACGACGACCCTCGGGACCGGGCGCCGGCGTGGCGCCGGGCCAGATCGACCAAACGGTCGAAGACCGCCGGGCGCGACACCACGAAGTTGCCGCGCCCGTCCACGCCGCCCGCGTCGCGGTCCGGGGTGCAGTCCCGCACCTCGTCCGCACGGTTGAACAGCATCTCCGAGCTGCCTTCGAGGGCGGCCGGCGCGTCGTAGATGCGCAGGTCGGCGCGGTGCTCGAGGTTCCACCGGCTCGACAGCACCAGTCCGGGGGTGTTGCAGATCCAGCGGTACTTCGCCAGCGCCGCTCCCAGCGGGGCGATGAAGCAGTCGGCGCGCGCGCACCACAGCACGCTGCACAGCGCGGACCGGTTGACGATGTCGACCACCGGCACGCCCGCCTCCCGTCCCGCCGCCGCCATCGCCGCCGACAGCGCGAACTCCTGGGCGAGGTCGCCATCAGCAGGGATGTCGTTGCGGACGGTGCCGCCGCGGTCGTGCTGGTCGTTCAGGCCGTCCACCACCACGGTGCAGTTCGGCACGCTGCGGCCGAGATGGCGGAGAAGGTCGACGGCGAAGTCGGCCATGTCGTCCAGGGTGCGGTTGCCGACCCGTACACCGAACAGGATCACCGGGCCTGCCGCGCGTGCCGCGTCCGCGGCGGCGCGATCGTCGCCGAGCGCAGGGGCGGTGTTCGCGGCCGCCACCACCGCCGGGCCGAGCTCGGCCGGGACGCTGATCGCGGTGTAGCGGATCACGCGCTGGCCCGACCGGTAGAAGGCGGGCACGTGGGCGTCGAAGCCGTGCGCGTGGCGGGTGATGCGTCCGTCCAGCACCGGGAAGATGCGCTCTTCCGGGCCGAAGAAGGCCTGGATGACGCCGCTGCTGAACATCTGCAGCTGCGGCAGGCGGGAAGGCTCGGCGCGCCGAAGCAGAAAGGCGAGCCCGGCCAGGTCCTGCCACACGTAGTGGCCGATATGGATCGCGCAGGCGCCGAAGAACTGCTGCACCACCGGGTCGCGCCCCGAGGAGGCGCCCGCGCCGAGGGCTGCGCGGTGTGCCACGAGGTGGCCGAGCAGGGCGGCCCGCCCCCTGCCGAAATACCTGCCGCAGGCGGCGGCAAGCTCGGGCGTGCGCGCCACCAGCAGGTCGGCGTTCGGGAAGTAGAGCGCCTGGTTGTAGAAGTAGGTGCCGGTGCAGACGACGTGGAACACCAGGCCGGTGCTGTCCTGCCGGAACCGGTAGCTGAAGCAGTCCTGGCCGAGCAGCAGCGCGAACCCGTCGCTTTCCACCGTTGCGCCGTCGACCGGCGACGGCCACAGCATCCGGTTCTCGCGCAGCAGCCGGTCCATCTCGCCGTGGAGGCCGTGCGTCAGGGCGCGGCTCACCGCGCTCGCGTCCAGCGGGAGCAGGCCGCGCGCGGCCGGAACCACGTAGGCGAGACCCGGCGGGGGTGGCGCGTCGAGGGTCCAGACCCGGGTGTCGACGGCCTGGCCGTTCCGCTCCAGGTGCAGCGGCACCAGCGCGCCCAGGTCTCCGGTCGGCAGCCGGGTCACCCCGTCGCCGGGCAGCCGCTGCTCGGGCATCCCGAGAACCAGGGCGTTCCACAGCGCCGACAGAAGCGGGCCGGCCGCGCGCGCCAGGTGGTCCTGCCAGTGCGCCGGCAGCAGGGAGATGGCGTGGCTCACCAGCCTGCCGTCCAGGTCGACGAACCAGGTCGCCTCGTGCCCGTCGCGATGGCGCAGGATCACCGCCAGCAGCGGCGTGCATGCCGCCTCGACGGACGCGACCTTCCAGCCCGGAAGCAGCTCCGCAAGCGCCTCCCCGGCCACAAGCGGCACCAGCTCGCCCGGGTTGCCGACCAGGCTGCCGTTGGTGTCGGGAACAGGCTTGAACAGGAGCGGCGGGACCTCCTGCAGGCAGTGACGCAGCAGGAGCGGGTCGGGCAGCAGGGGAACCAGGGGCGTGTCGAGCAGCGCGTCGAGCTCGCGCTGCACCGTGGGCGGCAGCGCAAGCCAGGCGCGCACCGCGTCCGGCACCGCGACCCGGATCGGCCTGCCGGGCGCGTGCTTCAGCCACAGCCCGATCCCTTGCAGGCGGGCGGCGAACTCCCGCCGCTCCGGCGCGGACCGTGCCTGCGGCGGCGGGCAAAGCAGGCCGCCGCTGTCGACGTGCCAGCAGGCGACGCTGTTGTCCTCGTGACGCAGCACCAGCACCCAGAGCGGATCGAGCAGGGTGAACAGCGCCTCGGCCTGCCAGCCCGGGTTGAAGCCGCGCACCGGATCGCTGCCACTCATCAGCGGGAGGGCGACGCGGCCCGGCAGGAGCAGGCGCATCCCGTCCGGGTGGTGCTGGACCGGGCGGTCGACCAGGACAGGCAGGGTATCCAGCGTTCCGACCCTTCCCGTCCGCCCGACCAGTTTTGCCGGGCGCAGACTGGCATGGGGCAGGATCGCCCACAACACGGGGGCGCGCGGCGTTGGTTCGGCCCGGAACGCGATGGCAGGCGGCGGGTTACGGTTGCCGTGACCGCCAGGCGGGGATGAACGGCGTGGCAGCGGACGTCCTCGATCGACTCCTGGCCGCCCTGTCGGTCCGGCTGCACGCGTTCTCCGTGTGCGCGGTGCAGCAGGGGTGGCGTCTCGAGTTCCCGGGCTACGAGGCGATCACGGCGCATTTCGTCCTGCACGGTTCCGGGGGCCTGAGCGTCGGCAACGGGCCGTGGCTGCCGTTCAGCGCCGGGAGCATCCTGGTGGTGCCGCCGCGCCAGGCGCATCAGGTAGGCGGGCCGGGCTCGGTCGCGGGGGCGGTCGCGAGGTCGGTGCGCGCCGAGGACCGGTGCTCGCTGCTGGCCGACGGGCTGGTCACGTTCACCGCCGGGGATGGACGCCGCGACGTCCTGCTGCTGTGCGGGGCGATCTCGGCCTCGTATGCGACCGCGCTCGACCTGTTCGACCTGCTGCGGGAGCCCGTGGTC
>CAXTMS010000064.1:0-15770 GCA_964245345.1 uncultured Acetobacteraceae bacterium
GCCGCAACCCCCCACTCATGCCGCTCCGCGTGGTGACTTCGTTAGGCTCAGCAACAGGCCGCTGGCGTCGCGGTACCGCAGCACGCGACGCATACCCAGCTTCGAGCAGCGCGTCGCCGAGCTGTACGCGCGCGGCCAGTCGGCGGGCTCGATGCTGCACCTGTCGATCGGCGAGGAGGCGGCCGCCGCCGGCGTCGCCGCGGCGATGCGGCCGCAGGACAGCTTCACCACGCATCATCGCGGCCACGGCATCTTCCTCGCCCGCGGCGCCGACCCGAACCGGATGATGGCGGAGATCGGCGGCAAGGACGCCGGCTACTGCCGCGGCAAGGGCGGCTCGATGCACATCGCCGACATGGCGCTCGGCCACCTGGGCGCCAACGCCATCGTCGGCGGCGGCATCCCGCACGTGGTCGGCGCCGGGCTCAGCTACAAGCGGCTGGGCACCGACGCGATCTCGGTCGCGTTCTTCGGCGACGGCGCGATGCAGCAGGGCCTGCTGTACGAGAGCATGAACATGGCGGCGCTGTGGGACCTGCCGGTGCTGTTCGTGTGCATCAACAACCAGTACGGCATGGGCACGCGGATCGACCGCGCCACCCGCTCGATCGAGTTCGACCGCCGCGCCGAAGCGTTCGGCCTGGCCGCGGCGATGGTCGACGGCGAGGACGTGGAGGCGGTGCACCGCACCGCGCAGGAACTGGCCGACGGCGCCCGCGCCGGCAAGCCGGGCTTCATGGCTATCTCGTGCTTCCGCTTCTTCGGCCATGGCCGCATGGACAAGAGCCCGTATCGCACGCCCGAGGAGGAAGCGACCGGCCGCAAGCGCGATCCGGTCGCCCGCGCCCGCGACGCGCTCCTGTCGCAGGGGCTGAGCGACGCCGCCGCGCTCGACGCGCTCGACGCCGAGGTGGCGCGCGAGATGGACGCCACCATCGACCACACCGCCGCCGCCGCCGCACCGGCCGCGGCCAGCATGTTCCGAGACGTGTTCGGCCCGGGCGAGCCGGAACCGGAACCGCTCAAGTCCCGCCTCGACCGCATCCTCGCCGACGCATGACCGGAGCATCCGCCGCCGTGGCCGAAACCGAGATCACCTATCGCGACGCGCTGCGCCAAGCGCTGCAGGATGCGATGCGCGCCGACGACACCGTGGTGGTGATCGGCGAGGAGGTGGGCGCGTATGGCGGCGCCTACGGCGTCACCCGCGACCTGATCGCCGAGTTCGGCGCCGGGCGGCTGATCGACACGCCGATCAGCGAGCCCGCCATCGTCGGCGTCGCCGTGGGGGCGGCGATGACCGGGCTGCGTCCGGTCGCCGAGCTGATGTATGTCGACTTCCTCGGCCTGGTGATGGACCAGCTCGCCAACCAGGCAGCCAAGATCCGCTACATGTTCGGCGGCCAGATCGGCGTGCCGATGGTGCTGCGCACGCAGGGCGGCACCGGGCGTTCCGCCGGCGCCCAGCACAGCCAAAGCCTGGAAGGCTGGATCATGCACACGCCGGGCCTGCGCCTCGCGATGCCGGCGACGGCGTCCGACGCCTACCACCTGCTGCGACACAGCCTGACGCTGCCCGATCCGGTGGTGTTCATCGAGCACAAGTCGCTCTACACCCGCAAGGAGCGGGTCGATTTCGACGCCGAGCCCACGCCCTGGGGGCAGGCGGCGGTGCGACGCGCGGGCGACGACCTGACTCTGGTGACCTATTCGCGCATGCTGCACGTGGCCCTCGCGGCTGCGGAACAGCTGGCCAAGCAGGACATCTCGGTCGAGGTGATCGACCTGCGCACCCTGAACCCGCTGGACATGCCGACCGTGATCGCCTCGGTGGAGCGCACCGGGCGCGCAATGGTGGTCAGCGAGGGTCCGCTGACCGGTGGCGTCGCCTCCGAGCTGGCCGCGCGCATCGGCGAGGAATGCTTCGACTTCCTGCAAACGCCGGTGATCCGGCTCGCCGGCGAGGACATCCCGATCCCTGTGTCGCCGGACCTGGAGTCCGCCAGCATCCCGACCGCGACGCTGATCACCGACACCGTGCGCCGGATGCTGCGCCGATGATCGCCGAGCTCACCCTGCCGCGCCTCGGCGAGACCATGGAAACCGGCCGCGTCGCCGCCTGGCTGAAGCAGCCGGGCGACAGCTTCAAGCGCGGCGAAACCCTGGTCGAGATCGAAAGCGACAAGACCGTGGTGGAGATGCCGGCGCTGGCCGACGGCGTGCTGCACGAGATCGTGGTGGACGCCGGCCAGGACGCCGATGTCGGCGCGGTGCTGTGCCGCTACGAGGACGGACGGGGCGATGCCGCCGCCGCCGGAACCGAGCGGGCGTCGGTTCCGGATGCGCCGTCGCCGGCGGAGCCGTCCGCGGTTGCGGGCGGCCCGGCTCCGACCGCCGCGGCTGCGGCCGCGGGTTCGGCTCCGCCGCCGGCAGACGGCCGGGCCGCCGGGCCGCGCGCGACGCCGCTCGCCCGCAGCATCGCGCGGCAGAACGACATCCCGCTGGCCGACCTGTCGGGCACCGGCCCGCGCGGACGGGTCGAGGCGGACGACGTGCGGGCGCGCCTGCAACCGGCCGCGCCGGCCGCGACGACGCGCGGTGCGGCGATCCCGGCCGGCCATGTCGAGCGGCGGGACTGGACCCCGCCGAACCCCACCGGGCCGCGCGTCGTGCTGCTGCACGGGCTGGCGGCGGACGTGCAGAGCTGGGCGGTGCTGGCGGCGGCGCTGACGCGCGCCGGCCGGCCGGTCACCGCGATCGACCTGCCTGGCCATGGCGGCACCGCGATCGACGCGGTCGACGTGGACGGCGCGGCCGCGGTGGCCGCAGCGTTTCTCGACCAGCTCGGAGACGAGCGCGTGGAGCTGGTCGGGCATTCGCTTGGCGGCGCGGTGGCGGCGCGCGTCGCGCGGCTCAGGCCCGAGCGCCTGCGCCGGCTGACCCTGCTCGCTCCGGTCGGGCTGGACCGGTCGGTCGACGTGGAGTTCGTGCGCGGCATCGTCCGCGTCCGCTCGCCGGGCGCGCTGTCGCACCTGCTGCGCCGCCTGGTGGTGCGGCCCGCCGCGATGACGGCCGAGCAGCTCGCGACGCTGGCAGCCGAGCTTGGACGCGGCCGTCTGGCCGCGCTGGCGGACAGCCTGGTCGACGACGACGGGCAGCAGGTCGACATCACCGCCGACCTGCGCGCGCTCCCCATTCCGGTGCGCGTGGTGTGGGGCCTGCAGGACCGCATCATTCCCTGGACGCAGGCCAAGGAGGCGGGCAGCCGCTGCGCCATCCACCTGATCCCGGATGCCGGCCACGTGCCGCACTGGGACCAGCCGGCGGAGGTGGCAGCCTTGTTCAGCTGAACCTGCCGGACCACTCCACCACAACCAAGAAAAGAGGAAACGAGGGCATGAGCGACCAACCGAGGATCATCCAACCCACCAGGCGCAGCCTGCTGCGCACCATGGGCGGCGCCGCCGCGCTGGCGGGCACGGCGCAGCTGGCGCAGTTCGCGATCGGCAGCGAGCCCGCCCACGCGCAGGCCAACACCAAGCCGGTCAAGCTCGCCGTGGTGGCGCAGCAGCTGTCGGCGCAGTCCGACCAGCGCTCCTGGACCGGGTTCCAGCAATGGCTGAACAAGACCGGGCTCAACAAGAGCTGGCAGGTCAACATGACCGACGCCAAGGGCGATCCCGGCGCCCTGGTCAGCCAGATCGAGAACGCGATCACCGCCAAGTCCGACGCGATCCTGGTGATGTACGGCACGCTGACGGCGGCGCACAGCGCCCTGGCCGACCTCACCACGTCCAAGATCCCGTTCTTCAGCCTGGACAGCGGCTGGCAGTCGCCGGCGATCGCCGACATCACCAGCAACAACTACGTGATGGGCGGGCAGTATACCCAGTACATGGTCGACCGGCTGCTCGGCGAGGGCAAGCAGAAGGCCAACATCTGCGCCGTGATCGCCAACTTCCACCACGGCACGCGCAAGCGCGGCAAGGTGATGAAGACGGTGCTGACCGAGAACCAGTGGATCGACCTCGAGGCCGAGCGGGTGATCCAGTACTCCGGCTTCTACGAGGCGACGCAGAACGTGGTGAACGACTGGCTCGCGCGCTACGGCAGCGACCTCGACGCGATCTGGTGCCCGTGGGACGAGCCCGGCATGGCGGCGGCCGAGGTGATCAAGTCGCGCAACCTCCAGGACAAGGTGTTCGTGGTCGCGGCCGACGGCGACGCCACCGCGATCGGGCGCATGCGCGACCCGTCGTACCCGCTGAAGGCCACCGTCGCCCAGGCCTTCGAGGTGTGGGGCGCCTATACCGGCTGGCTGATCAACGAGATCGTCGGCAAGGGGCGCCCGTCCAAGGAGGTGGTGCCGGTGCCGACGGTGGAGTTCCCGGCGCCGCTGCTGGTCAGCGGAATCAACATCCCCGCCGCAGGCACGCCCACCTATGACGCGACCGACCTGTACTACATCTACCGCGACCGGGCCCTTGCCGGCATGAAGGGCTGATCCGCATGGCCGCCCGCCCCCGCGCGATGCCGGCGACGACCGCAGCCTCCGCGGCCGCGTCGGCCTCGCCGGCGGGCGAGCGTGTGCTGCAGGCGAGCGGGGTCGGCAAGAGCTATGCCGGCACCAGCGTGCTCGCCGACGTGGACCTGGCGCTGCACGCCGGCGAGATGCTGGCGCTGGTCGGCGCCAACGGCGCCGGCAAGTCCACGCTGGTGAAGATCATCTGCGGTGCGATCCCCGCCGATGCCGGCACGCTGCAGGTGGGCGGCCGCCTGATCCGGCCGAAGCGCGTCGCCGACGCGGTGGCGGCCGGGATCGCGGTGGCGCACCAGCACGTCACCATCATCCGGCAGCTCACCGGCGCCGAGAACGTCATGCTCGGCCGCGAGCCGCTGCGCGGCGGCCTGATCCACGACCGCACCCTGGTCGCGGACGCGGAAGCGCTGGCGCGACGCTTCGGCGTGCGCATCGACCTGTCTTGCGAGTGCGACCGGCTCAGCCTCGGCGAGCTCAAGATCCTCGACATCCTCAAGGCGCTTGCGACCGGCCCGCGCATCCTGATCCTGGACGAGCCCACCGCGTCGCTGACGGTGGCCGAAACCGACCTGCTGTTCGGCTTTCTCGCCGACCTCAAGCGGCACGGCCTCGGCATCCTGTTCATCTCGCATCACATGAACGAGGTGTTCGCCCATTGCGACCGCATCGCCGTGCTCAAGGACGGGGCCAAGGTGCATGACGGCGCGGTGGCCGACATCACCCTGCCCGAGGTGGTGCGGCTGATGGTCGGCCGCGCGATCGAGGACACCGACTGGACCAGCCACGCGGCGACGGATGCCGGCGGGGACGGCGATGTCGTGGCGCTCGGCGACCTGCGCGTCGGCCGGCTCGAGGTGCCGGCGCTGACGGTGCGTCGCGGCGAGGTGGTGGGGATCGCGGGCGTGCTCGGCGCCGGGCAAACGTCGCTGCTGGAATGCCTCGCCGGTGCCGCACCCGCCACCGCGGCGCGGCTCCGGCTCGGGTCGCTGCGACGCCTGCCGCGCACCGTTGCGGAAGCGATCGACCACAACGTCTACCTCGTTGCCGACGACCGGCTGCGCAAGGCGATCTTCCGCGGCCTGTCGGTGGAGGAGAACGTGCTGGCGGGCTCGCTCCTGCAGGTCAGCCGCAACGGCTTCGTGCAGACCGCCAAGGCGATGGGCGTGGTCCGCACCGTCGTGGACCGGCTGCGGGTGAAGTGCAGCGGGCCGCACCAGGACGTCATGCAGCTGTCCGGCGGCAACCAGCAGAAGGTGGTGTTCGGCCGCTGGCTTGCCCGCATCGGCCGCAACGCCGGCCAGGGCGAGCCGCCGGTGCTTCTGCTCGACAACCCGACCGAGGGCGTCGACGTCGGCGCCAAGGCGGAGATCTACGCGCTGATCCGCGACCTCGCACGGCAGGGGGCGGCGGTGCTGATCGCGTCGGCGGAGTTCTCCGAGCTGATCGCGCTGTGCGACCGCGTCTACTGCATCAGCGAGGACCGCATCGGCGCCTGCGTGCCGCGCGAAGAACTGTCCGAGGACCGGCTCCTGACCGAGGTGAACTGACCATGTCCGCAACCGTTGCCACCCGGCCCGCGCGCCGCCTCGACATCGGCCATCTCGGCGCCCGCTACGGCACCGTGGGCGCCGCCATCCTGATCTTCGCGGTGTTCGCGCTGGCAAGCGGCCGCTTCGTGTCGCCCTCCAACATCAGCAACATCCTGGTGCAGATCTCCGTGCTGACGGTGATCTCGTCCGGGCTCACCGTCGCGGTCGCCAGCGGCGAGTTCGACCTGTCGGTGGGCCAGGTGGCGGGGCTGTCCGGCGTGCTGGTGGCAGGCCTGATGAGCTGGTCGGGGTTGTCGATCCCGCTGGCGATCCTCCTGTCGGTGCTGGCCGGCACCGTGCTCGGCATCGTCAACGGGCTGCTGGTGACGCGGCTGCGCATCCCCTCGCTGATCGCCACCCTGGCGATGGGGCCGATCGCGCTCGGGCTGAACTACGCCTATGACGGCGGCGATTCGATCTACACCAGCTTCCCGCCCTTGTTCTACGCCATCGCCACCGGCCACGTGCTGGGCGTGGTGCCGGTGCCGATCGTGATCGCCCTTGTCGTGGTCGCGGCCTTCTACGTGCTGGTGAACCGCACCCGGCTCGGCCGCGCCCTGGTCGCCACCGGCTCCAACCTGCAGGCGGCGCGGCTGTCCGGCATCAACGTCAACCGTTGCCGGCTGATCGCGCTGACCTTGTCCGCGTTCGGCGCGGCGATGGGCGGGGTGATGCTGACCGCGCGTCTTGGCACCGGGCAGCCGGGGGCGGGCGAAAGCTACCTGATGGACAGCCTGACCGCGGTGTTCCTCGGCATGACCGCGTTCAAGCCCGGGCGTGCGACGGTGCAGGGCACGCTGGTCGGCGTGATCATCATCGGCATGCTCGACAACGGCCTCAACCTGCTGGGGGCGCCGTTCTACATGCAGAACGAGGTGCGCGGCGTGGTGATGATCGCAGCCGTCAGCCTGGCGGTGCTGCGCGGCGAGATCCGCTTCTTCTGATCGGGAGGGTTCCATGAGTGCTTCGAGCGACACACGCGTTGTTCTGGTCACCGGCGCCAGCCGCGGCATCGGCCGCGCCATCGCGCTCGGCCTGGCACGCGACGGCTTCGACGTGGTGCTGAACGACATCGCGCGACAAAAGGACCAGCTGGACACGGTGAAGTCCGAGATCGAGGCGACCGGGCGCCGCGCCGTCACCGTGTTCGCCGACGTCAGCGACCGCGACGCGGTGCAGGCGATGGTGGCGGACGCGATCGGCGCCACCGGCCGCATCGACGCGGTGGTCAACAACGCCGGCATCCTGATCCCGGGCGCGGTCGAGGCGCTGCCGGAGCGGCACTGGGACGCGGTGATGGACGTCAACGCCAAGGGCACCTTTCTGGTGGTGCAGGCGCTGCTGCCGCACATGCGCGCGCGCGGCTACGGCCGCATCGTCAACATCGCCTCCATCGGCGGCAAGCACGGCGCGCCGGAGCAGGCGCACTATTCCGCCAGCAAGGCCGCGGTGATGGGCTTCACCCGCGTGCTGGCGCAGGAGGTGGGTGCCCAGGGCATCACCGCCAACTGCGTCTGCCCCGGCATCATCGTCACCGACATGGGCCGCACCAACCTGGAGGATCCGGCGGTGGCGGAGCGCTGGATCGGCAACACCGCGCTGCGCCGCCTGGGCCAGCCGGAGGACGTTGTCGGTCCGGTCTGCTTCCTGGCCTCCGACGCGGCCGCGTTCGTGACCGGCCAGACCCTCAACGTCGACGGCGGCATCGTGCTGAGCTGATCCGCCGCGGTGGCAACCTCGCCGGATGATGAGCATGCCTCCTCGAACACCGACGGGACACGGCCATGAAGGTCGCCGCGATCATCGACTACGTCCAGGACAAGGAAAAGGCCGAAGCCGTCTGGCCGGCCCACCGCGTCTACCTTCGGAGCTTCCTGGACGGCAGGCTGCTTGCGGCCGGGCCTTTCGGGACGAGTCCGCCGCCCTGTGGGTTCTTGACGTCGAAACGGTCGGGAAGGCCAACGAGATCGTCAAGGGCGATCCCTTGGTTGCGGCCGGCGCGATGAACGGCGGGAAGGTGCGGCGCTTCGCCTATTGGTCGGCACGGGAAAGCAAGGGCAGCTAGGCCGGAACCGGTTCGACCACCGTCGCGCCGGGGTGTCGACGACGGGCAAGCGACACGCTTCAAGCAAGGATCATCCAATGTACATGGAGAAGCTGCGTCTCGACGGGCGCGTCGCCGTGGTCACGGGCGGTGGCGGCGGCATCGGCCTTGCCTGTGCGGTAGCGCTGGGCGAGGCGGGCGCGGCGGTGGTGGTGGCCGACCTCGACCCCGCGCTTGCGGATGCCGGCGCGCAGGCGGTGCAGGCCGCAGGCGGCACCGCCTGCGGCATTCCGATCGACGTGACGCGAACCGAGGCGGTGGACGATGCCGTGGCCGCGGTGCTCGCCCGGCATGGCCGGGTCGACATCCTGGTCTGCAACGCCGGCATCGTGGTGTCCGAGATCAAGGCGGAGGACCTCGACGACGCCACCTGGCTGCGGCAGATCGACGTCAACCTGAACGGCGTGTTCCGTTGCTGCCGCGCCTTCGGCCGCGTCATGCTGGAGCGGGGCAGCGGCGCCATCGTCAACATCGGCTCGATGTCGGGCAGCATCGTGGTCCGGCCGCAGGAGCAGGCGGCCTACAACGCGTCCAAGGCGGGAGTGCACCACCTGACCAGGTCGCTGGCGGCGGAGTGGGGGGCGCGCGGCGTGCGCGTGAACGCGGTGGCGCCGACCTACATAGAAACGCCGCTGACGCGGTTCGGCATGAACAACCCGCGTCTCTACGACCGCTGGCTGGACTCGACGCCGATGCGTCGCGTCGGGCAGCCGGACGAGATCGCCTCGGTGGTGCACTTCCTGGCCTCCGACGCCGCCAGCCTGATGACCGGCAGCATCGTGTATGCCGACGGCGGCTACACCGCCTGGTAGCAAGCCCGGTTCCAACAGGAACCGGGCCGTCCGGGCGGCTCAGTAGCGGTACAGCTCGTGCTTGAACGGGCCGTTGGCTGTTTCGAGCCCGATATAGTCGGCCTGCTTCTCCGACAGCCGGGTGAGCTCGGCGCCGACCTTGGCCAGATGCAGCGCCGCCACCTTCTCGTCGAGCGACTTGGGCAGGGTGTACACCTTGCGCTCGTACTTGCCCTCCGGCGCGGTCCATAGCTCGATCTGCGCCAGGGTCTGGTTGGTGAACGAGGCCGACATCACGAAGGACGGGTGGCCGGTGGCGTTGCCGAGGTTCACCAGCCTGCCTTCCGACAGCAGGATCAGGCGCTTGCCGTCGGGGAACACCACCTCGTCGACCTGCGGCTTGACGTTGTCCCACGTGTAGTTGCGCAGCGCCTCGATCTGGATCTCGGAGTCGAAGTGGCCGATGTTGCAGACGATGGCGCGGTGCTTCATCGCCCGCATGTGCTCGATGGTGATCACGTCGATGTTGCCGGTGGCGGTGACGAAGATGTCGCCGCGGGGTGCGGCCTTGTCCATGGTCACCACCTCGTAGCCTTCCATCGCCGCCTGCAGCGCGCAGATCGGGTCGGCTTCCGTCACCAGCACGCGGCAGCCGGCGTTCTTCAGCGACGCCGCCGAGCCCTTGCCGACGTCGCCGTAGCCGGCCACCACCGCCACCTTGCCGGCCATCATGGTGTCGGTGCCGCGGCGGATCGCGTCCACCAGGCTTTCGCGGCAACCGTACAGGTTGTCGAACTTCGACTTGGTCACGCTGTCGTTGACGTTGATCGCCGGCACCTTGAGCGTGCCCTTCTTGGCCATCTCCCACAGCCGGTGCACGCCGGTGGTGGTTTCCTCCGAGATGCCGCGCACGTTCTCCAGCAGGTCGGCATGCTTGTCGTGCATCAGCACGGTGAGGTCGCCGCCGTCGTCGAGGATCATGTTCGGCGTCCAGCCGTCTGGCCCGCGCACCGTCTGCTCGATGCACCACCAGAACTCCTCCTCGTTCAGCCCCTTCCAGGCGAACACCGGCACGCCGGCCGCGGCCACCGCGGCGGCGGCGTGATCCTGGGGGGAGAAGATGTTGCACGACGACCAGCGCACGGTGGCGCCAAGCGCCGTGAGCGTCTGGATCAGCACGGCGGTCTGGATCGTCATGTGCAGGCAGCCGGCGATGCGGGCACCCTTCAGCGGCTGGCTGGCGCCGAACTCGTCGCGCAGCGCCATCAGCCCGGGCATCTCGCCTTCGGCGATGGAGATCTCCTTGGCGCCCCATCCGGCGAGGCTGATGTCCTTGACCTTGTAGTCCTGGTCCATGATCGATCCTTGGGAAATGTCGCGGCAACTGGCGTGCGGGGGTATATCCCGCGCCGAGGCAAAGCGGAACCGCACGCGGCGGAGGTTGGCGGCATCGTGCATCCCGGCGGCCCGATCCGCGTCTTGATCGGGAGCGACGGATCAACCGCCCGCCTCCGGAGAAGCGACATGAGCACCATGACCCGTCCCACCGCCCGACGCACTGCGAACGCGCTCGGCTGGCTCAGCATCGGGCTTGGCGCCGCGGAGCTCGCCGGGGCAGGGCGGCTGCTCGGGCTGATGGGCGGCCGGCGCACCGGGGTCACACGGTTCTACGGCCTGCGCGAGGTCGCGACCGGGATCGGGCTGCTGACCGCCCAGGACCCGACGCCCTGGGTGTGGGGGCGGGTCGGCGGCGACGCGCTGGACCTGGCCAGCCTGCTCGGCGGCTACGGGCGCGGCCGGCCCGGCAGGGGCAACCGCACGGCTGCGCTTCTGGTGGTGGCGCTGGTCGGCGCCATCGACGTGGCCAGCGCCCGCGGCATGCGGCCGCGCCGCTGAGGGAGCGGACGGCGATGGGATGAACCCCATCGCCGTCCTCGGTCGCTACGAGGCCAGGCTGGCGTCCAGGCTGATCTCGGCGTTCAGCAGCTTGGAGATCGGGCAGCCCGCCTTGGCCTTGCCCGCCAGCTCCTGGAACTGCGCCTGGTCGATGTTCGGGATCGTCGCCGACAGGGTGAGGTGCGACTTCGTGACCGCGAAGCCGTCGCCCACCTTGTCCAGCGTCACCACCGCCTTGCTGTCCATGCGCGTGGCGGTGAACCCGGCCTCGCCCAGGATCATCGACAGCGCCATGGCGAAGCAGGAGGCATGCGCCGCCGCGACCAGCTCCTCCGGGTTGGTGCCCTTCTTGCCCTCGAACCGGGTGTTGAAGCCGTAGGGCGAGGCACTCAGCACGCCGCTTTCGGTGCTGATCTGGCCCCTTCCGTCCTTCAGGCCGCCTTCCCAGACGGCGGATGCGTGTTTGTCCATGGGCGTGGATTCCCTTCTGGTTGCCGGGGCGCAACGCCCGACCCGGCGCCTTGTTCATTTCAAGCGCACGCTCTGCCACCATGGCCTGTCTGGACGCGGGGCGCGGCGATGGCGGGACGGGCGTGGTCGGCAGCGATGGAGGGCACCGGCGCCGACGCGGTGTCGCAGCCGGTGCCGGCGTCGCAGAAGACCATGCGGCTCGACCGCGTGTTCTGGAGCCACTTCTCGCCCAACCTCGGCCCGGGCGGATGGGTGACCGGCGTGCTGCTGGTGCATCTCGGGCTGGACCTGCGCTTCGGCCTGCTGGCGATCGTGCTCGGCAACCTTCTGGGCGCCGTGCCGGTGGCGCTGGCGGCAACGATCGGGCCGCGCACCGGCCTGCCGCAGATGGAAAGCTCGCGCCGGGCGCTCGGGCGCGCCGGCCTGCGCCTGCCCGCGTTGCTGAACTGGATCTACTGCATCGGCTGGGACGCGGTGAACAACGTGCCGGCCGCAGCTGCCCTGATCGCCCTGCTGGCGCTGGGCGGCATCGGCACGCCGTTCTTTCTGGCGCTTGGCGTGCTGGCTGCGGCGCAGATGGCGGCGGGCGTCTACGGGCACCACGTGGTGCAGGCGCTGCAGAAGTACCTGGGCGGGTTTCTGCTGGTGGCGCTGGGCGCGATCGGAATGCTGGTGGTGGCGCGTGCCGGCGGCGTGCCGGTGGCGGCGCACCCGCCCGCGGCGGCGACGCTTGTGCTGGCGACCGCGATCCTGGCCAGCTTCAACCTGTCCTGGGCGTCGTACTCGTCGGACTACACGCGCTACCTTCCGGCCGACACCCCGCCGGGGCGGGTGGCGTGGCTGGCGCTGGCAGGGCTGCTCGGCTCGGCGATCCCGTTCCAGCTGCTGGGGCTGCTGACCGCGGGCGGCATCGGCGACGCGTCGCCGGTCGCGGTGATCGGGAGCCTGCAGCACGCCGCCGGGCCGCTGGGCCCGGTGGTGCTGGCGGTGATCGCGTTGTCCTCGATCACCGGCAACTCGGTCAACGACAACACCGCCGCCTACAGCCTGATCTCCGCCGGGATCCGGGTGCCGCGCGTGTTCGCCGCGGTGGTGACCGCGAGCCTGGGCTACCTCCTGGCGGTGGCCGGCGCCGGACGCTACGCCGACCTCTACACCAGCTACCTCCTGGTGACGCTTTACTGGATCGCGCCCTGGATCGGCATCGTGCTGGCCGACTGGTTCTTGGTCGAGCGGCGAAACGGGGAGCGGGACCCGCCGGGATGGACCCCCGGCGCCAGCATCTTCCTCCTCACCGCCGTGCTCACGATCGCCTTGTTCTCGGTCAGCGACCTTTACACCGGCCCTGTGGCGCGGCTGCTGGGCGGGGCCGACATCGGCTACTACGTAGGCTTCCTCCTGGCCGGGCTGTGCTATGCAGCCGCCGCCCGGGCCCGACGGCCCGTTCTCGCCACCACCGGAACCGAGCCATGACCGCAGAACTGCCCGATCGCCTGGCCATCAACCCGAAGAGCCCGCATTTCGACGAGGCCCTGCTCGCGCGCGGCATCGGCATCCGTTTCAACGGGGTCGAGAAGACCAACGTGGAGGAGTACTGCGTCAGCGAAGGCTGGGTCCGCGTCGCCGTCGGCAAGACCATGGCCCGGGACGGCAGCCCGATGACCATGAAGCTGCAAGGGAAGGTGGAGCCCTACCTGCGCGACGAGGCGCCGGGCGACGCCCATCCGGGGATCGACATCTAGGCTCGCAACCCGTTGGAGGCAGCGTCCCGCGCGGCTGACATGGGCACGCGTCGGAGATCCGCTCGACCTGCCGAGACGACCTGCGACCGGTTCAAGCCGGCTTGCAGGCGCTCCTCGCGGATCAGGCGATCCGGTCCATGAGATCGAACATCGCGACCAGATCCGTCCTGTCGACGTCGAAGTACACCACCCCTCGTGCGTCGGTACGGGCCCGGCTGCGGTCGACGTAGACGGCCTCGTGGCCGCACGCATCCGCGATGTGGCTCTGGATCGCGTTGTTCAGCGGGAAGCACCCGACCCGTGTCCCGGCGGGAGAGAAGATCGCGTTGTGCATGCCGGAGCCGAACTCGCCCAGGAGGTGCGTCGCGTCGGCGAACAGCGCGATCTGCGCCGCAAGATCGAGGTCCTCCGGACACACGATCTCGTAGCCGTGCCCCACCGCAAGCCGCTCGAACGCGTCGCGCGACTCGAAGACCCGCCAGGCGCTGCGCGTCCCCGCCTCGAACTGCCGCCGCGACAGGCAGATGCGACGCCTCGGGGTCCGGCCAAGCTCCGGGACGAAGGACCGGTAGAACGCGGTGGCGAACGGATGCAGCACATGCTCGCCGTCATGAGCGAAGGACGGCAGGCAGGCGCTGCGGAAATGCAGCCGGTCGCGGTTCCGGTCATAGAGCCGCAGCTGGTTGCGCTTCACGCCGCAGAAGAAGGCGAGCACGTCGAACAGCCAGCCCGGCACGTCGTCGGGCAAGGGAATGACGAACGCCTCGAACAGCTCGTCCAGCGCCTGCCGGGCGACCGCAATCCGCGGCAGGAAGTCCAGCAGCCAGTGACCGTAGATCGGATAGCCGGCACCGCACACGATCAGGCCCGGGCTGCCGACCGACACCTCGTTGCGCGGCGGATGGGTCCGTGGGTTGTCGGGATAGTCGTCGCGCTGGAGCCATTGCAGCGCGACCTTCGACGTGTGGGCGCCCTCCTGGATGAAGCGGCCGTCCGAGAACACGTAGCCCGAGCCGCACACCGCCAGGTCCCGGACGAAGTTCAGCCCGAGCGGCCCGATCCGTGGCTGCGGTGGCGTGAGGTGCTGGCGCCATGGACCGTCGCGCAGCAGCCAGAACGGCCTTGGAGGAGCCGGCGTCGCCGCGTCGACCACCGGCAGGAACCCTTCGAACCGGCCGAACGCGGTGTCTGCGTCGGTCGGCCGACACAACTCCCCTATCGTCACCGTCGGGACCAGGGCGGGATCGGCAGGGTTCACACCCCGCTCTGCCTCGGTCCGTTCCCGGTCCACACCGGACAACCCGCCTCAGCCTCGACGCTCTGCAAGCGGACCGCCCTCACTTGGTCTCGGAGTTGCCGATGACCCCGTTGGGGAGCGTCCCGGTGAGCGGCGGCAGGCCGGTGGTCGCCTGCTGCTTGCTGAGCTGACGCGGCTGGAAGCCGTCGTCGCAGCCGGACAAGGCCGCGAGGACAAGGAGGACGGCCGATGCGGCGGGCAGGTTCACCGTGCTTCTCCAGCGGTCGGGATGTCGCCTGGCAGGACTACCACGGACGCAGGCCTGCCCGCACGCGGCATCGGGGCGGGAACCGCATGGGGGTTCCGGCTCGTTGTCGTCCCGGCTTCGATCACGGAGGAACCATCATGGCATCCGACACATCCCCGGTCTGGTTCATCACCGGCTGTTCCACCGGCTTCGGCCTCGAGCTGGCGAAGCTGGTGCTCGGGCGTGGCTGGCGTGCGGTGGTGACGGCGCGCGATGCCGGCCGCGTCGCCGGGCTGGTGGAGGACGCGGGCGGACGCGGCTTGGCGCTCGGGCTCGACGTCACCGAGCAGGACCAGGTCGAGGCCGGCGTGACGGCGGCAATGGAGCGGTATGGCCGCATCGACGTGCTGGTGAACAACGCCGGCTACGGCTACCAGGCTTCCGCCGAGGAAGGGGTCGAGGCGGAGATCCGCGCCCAGTTCGACGCCAACGTGTTCGGCCTGTTCGCGCTCACCCGCGCGGTGCTGCCGGCGATGCGCGCGCAACGGTCGGGACACATCATCAACATCACCTCCGTCGCCGGCCTGGTCGGCTTCCCGGGCTCCGGCTACTACGCTGCCAGCAAGCACGCGGTGGAAGGCTGGTCGGACGCGCTTGCCACCGAGACCGCGCCGCTCGGCATCAAGGTCACCTGCGTCGAGCCCGGTCCGTTCCGCACCGATTGGGCCGGACGCTCGCTGAAGCAGACCCCGAACCGGATCGCCGACTACGCCGACACCGCCGGCGCCCGGCTGAAAGGTACTGCGGACATCAGCGGCAAGCAGGCCGGCGATCCGGTGCGTGCGGCGGAAGCGATGATCCACGTCACCGAGATCAAGTCCCCGCCGCGCCACCTGGTGCTGGGCGCCTGGGGACACGACGCGGTGTCGAAGCGCCTGAAGGAGCGCATGCAGGAGATCGAGGCCTGGCGCGAGCAGGGCCTGGCCACCGACTATCCCGCCGCCTGACCTCCGCTGCTTGAACAGCGTTCAAGGCCGGTGGCCGACCGCGCCTTCTTCGGCCACCCGCGCGGGCTGGCGGTGCTGGCGCTGACCGAGGGCTGGACCGGGTTCTCGCTCTACGGCATGCAGTCGCTGCTGGTGCTCTACCTGGC
>CAXTMS010000065.1:0-15746 GCA_964245345.1 uncultured Acetobacteraceae bacterium
CCGATCTCCTTCGCCAGCGCGCTGCGCCTTTCCGCGTAGCTCGGCGCCACTCTTGCGGCCAGAAGGGAGCGACAAGACAGGGCCGAACCCAACTGACTGAGGCAGGCGCAGCACAAAGCGCCATCTGATCACCGACCGGAACGGCATCCCGCTCGCCTTCCTGACGGGCGCCAACACCCACGACAGCATGCCGTTCGAGAAGCTGCTGGACAGCATCCCACCGATCCGTGGCAAGCGGGGCCGGACACGGTGTCGGCCGGACAAGCTCCACGCTGACGAGGCTTATGACCACCGACGTTGCCGTAAGGCCTGCCGTCGTCGCGGGATCGCTCCTCGCATCGCCCGCCGCGGCGTGGAGACCAGCCAGAAGCTGGGCCGTCACAGGTGGGTCATCGAGCGCACCTTCGCCTGGATCAACCGCTTCCGCCGGCTCGTCACCCGCTACGAACGCAGAAGCGACATCCACCACGCCTTCACCGCGCTCGCCTGCTCACTCATCTGCTTCAACAAGCTGCAAGGCAGATTTGAAAGGCGCTCCAAGGCGTTCCGGATCTGGCTATAGGAACGTGCGCCCATTGCGTAAAATGAGGCCGTAAAGCCGCTCTTTAGAAAACATCACAAACCAGCCTCGAACAACGTGACAATGCCCCCTGGCCAGCTCCCGCAGCCGAGGCGAGACCTTCAGCCTGCCGACAGGCAGGTCGTCAGCCGGCTCCTCCAGTCCACCATGTCCGGCGCAGTCCGGACGCGCGGCCTGGGCAGGTCGAGAACCAGATCGGCGTCGATGCGGCCTGGACGACCCCGCAGAACGACCACCCGGTCCGCCAGTGTCAACGCCTCGTTCATGTCATGCGTGATCAGCACGATCGTCGTGCCGTAATGGCGATGCAGATGCAGCAGGTGATCCTGCATCTGCTCGCGGGTGAACGGGTCGAGCGCGCTGAACGGCTCGTCCAGAAGCAGCACCTCCGGTTCCGGCGCCAGGCCCCGGGCGAGGGCAACCCGCTGCGCCATGCCGCCGGACAGCTGCTTGGGCAGCAGGCTGCCGCTGTCAGGCAGCCCGATGCGATGAAGGGCATTCCGGACGACCTTGTCGCGCGCGCGCGCATCGCGATCGGTCAGCCCGAACCCCACGTTGCGCGCGACCGTCAGCCACGGCATCAGTCGCGGCTCCTGGAAGACGTAGCCGACGTCCTCGCGCTTCAGCGCGGCCCGGCCGATGCGGATGGTGCCTGATTCCGGCCGCTCGAGCCCGCCCAGGCAGCGCAGAAGCGTCGTCTTGCCGCAGCCGCTACGTCCGATGATCACGGTGATGCTGCCGGCCGCGAGATGCAGGTCGATCGGTCCCAGCACCGGGAACGCGCCAAAGGATTTGCGCAAGCCCTCTATGTGCACCGCATGCGCCATCTCAGCGACGCGCCGCGTCCTGCCACGCGACCAGCCGGCCGCCGATCAACGCCAGGACGAGGTCGGTCAGCTTGCCGCAGATCCCGAACAGCAGGATCGCCACCAGCACCCGTTCGGGCCGGCCGGTCTGCTCCCCGTCGTCGAGCACGAAGCCGAGCCCACTCGACGCGCCGAGCAGCTCAGCCGCCGAAACGAACATCCAGCCAAGGCCCAGGCCGCTGCGCAGGCCGACGACATAGGAGGGGAGGGCCGCCGGCAACTGGATCCGCAGCAGGCAGCGCAGCCGGGACAGGCCGTGCACCGCCCCCACCTCGACCAGCTTGCGGTCCACGCCAGCGATGCCGCTCATCAAGTTGAGATACACAGGAAAGAACACGCCCACTGCGATCAGGGTGATCTTCGACCATTCGAAGATGCCCAGCCACAGGATGAACAACGGCACCCAGGCGAGCGAGGGCACGCTGCGCAGCGCCTGGATCAACGGGTCGAGCAGGCGTCGCCCCAGGTGGGAGCCGCCGGTCAGGGCGCCGAGCAGCGTGCCGGCGCCGGCGCCGATCACGAAGCCGATCGCCAGCCGGCTGGACGTGGCGCCAACGGCCCGCGCCAGCTCTCCCGTCGCCGCCATGTCCAGCAGTGTCCTGATTACCTGCATCGGTGGCGGCAGCACGGATGCCGTCACCATGCCGCAAGCACTCGCAACCTCCCAGGCGCCCATCAGGGCCGCCGGAACCACCAGCCCGAGAATGAAGCCGGCACCGTCACCCGCCACGTCAGTGGATGCCGAGCGCCGTCGTGAACGAGGTGTTCACCAGGCTGGCACCCGCCTTGTCGACGTCGGCGCCTGCCGCGAGCTTCCCGCTCGCCTTCAGGATCGGCCCTGCGGCCAGGATCGCGGCCAGCTGCGCCGGCCCGACCGCCTCTCCCGCGAAGTCGATCCGGCTGAGCTGAAGCCTGGCGATGTCGAGGCTCAGCCCGGATGCCGTGGCCAGGATCTGCGCCATCGCGTCCGGGTTGGCGATCGCCCAGCTCCGGGCCCGCTCATAGGCCTGAAGCACCTGCCGGACGACCTCCGGATGGGCGGCCTCGAAATCCTCGCGCACCAAAAGCGTTCCCGGCGAGATCAACGCCTTGTTGCGATACAGCAGCACGTCGTGGTTCTGCAGCTGCGCTTCGGCCATGAAAGGGTCGAGGCCGGCCCAGGCATCGACCTGGCCGGCATCCAGCGCCTGCCGGCCGAGCGGGTGCTGCAGCGGCACCAGGGAAACGCTTGCCGCACCGAGCCCGATGGTGGCTAGGGCGCGCAGCAGGAAGATGTCCGGATCCGTTCCCGGCGTGACGGCGACCCGCTTACCCTTCAGGTCGGCGAGGCCGGTGATAGCCGAATGGGGCGGCACCACCAGGGCCGTCCATTCGGACGTTGCGGTGACGGCGATCACCTGGACCGGTGCCGCGTTGGCGCGGCCGAGCAGCGCTGCCGATCCCGCGGTCTGGCCGAACTGGATCGAGTTGCCGCGCAGGAACTCCAGCGCCTTGTTGCTGCC
The DNA here is from genome assembly GCA_964245345.1 of uncultured Acetobacteraceae bacterium. Classification (GTDB taxonomy): domain Bacteria; phylum Pseudomonadota; class Alphaproteobacteria; order Acetobacterales; family Acetobacteraceae; genus Lichenicola. Next base: position 2,949 of record CAXTMS010000065.1, read on the forward strand.
CTGGCTCAGGACCCAGTTGAGCGTCACCCCGCTGCCGACGGCGTCCTGCAGGAACGACTTCTCCTTCAGCACCAGGCTCAAGGGGTCGTAGTACGCGTAGGACATGCCCAGCGTGCCGACCGGTCCGGCCTGGGCCGTGCCTACCTGCGCGACCGTCGCCGCTACGGCGGCGGCCAAGATGCCGCGGGCCATCCTCGCCGGACGCGTCATCCCGTGCCGCAGGCGTGCGGCCAATCCGGTCATGCGCATGCACCCGCAGCCCGCCCGCATCAGCCGCCTGCCTGCATCCAGGGCGCCGTCGCCGCGTCGCTGCTGCCGAACGCTGGCAACGCCTTCTCGAGCTGCTCCACCGTGCTGACCCCGAGGGTGTCGAGCATCGTGCGCGTGATCAGCATCACCGGAACCGTGATCTCGTGCGGCGGCGCCTCGCCGGCCAGCAGCATCGCATCCGCACGGATCGACACGGCGCCGAGCACGGCCGCGTCGGAGGCCGCCGTCGCCACCCAGGGCGAATGCGGTGCCCGCATCGCCTGGATGTCGGCCGTGGAGATGTCGGCGCTGTAGATCCGGAGCTTGTCGTCGAGCCCGCCCTCGTCGGCGGCCAGGGCGACGCCGCGCGCGAACTCGTCCCATGGCGCCACCACTACCGAGATGCCCGGGTGCGCCCGCAGCGCCGCCGCCGTCTGGTCGGCCACCGCCGACGCCACCGGCGACGACGCGGTGCCCCATTGCGCGTCCTGGCGAACACCGGGATGGGCCGCCTTGAACTGCCGCCAGGCCTGGTCGCGCCGGTCGAGCGGCGCGAAGCCCGCGACATACACGTAGCCCGCCTCGAAATGGTCGCCGTTGTCGTGCAGCGCCTGCTCCAGCACCGCGCGTGTCAGCCCCTGGTCGTCGTGCTGCAGCTGCGGGATCGCCGGGTTCGCGAGGTTCACGTCGAACGCCACCACCTTAATCCCGGCCCGCACCGCCGCTTCGGCCACGTCGCGCAGCGTTTCCGGCATGCCGTGGTCGATCACGATGCCCTTCACGCCGAGGTTGATCGCCTGCTGCACCGCGTCGCGCTCGGCCGCCGGGTCGCCGCGCCCCTGCATCACCCGCAGGTCGATGCCGAGCTTGCGCGCCTGCCGGCGCGCACCCGCCTCGAACGACTGGAAGAAGTCGCCGTCCGACAGCAGCGTGATCAGCGCCACCGACACGTTTCCCTTGTCGAAGGGGGGCGGCGCCCCGGGCAGGCCTGCCGCCGAGGCGGCCCACGGGCCTGCGCTCGTCGCGGTGGCCAGCAGGATGGCCGCAAGCGACCTGGCGACGGTGGAGGTCATGACGGCTTCCTTAGGTTTCGCGGTCCCGGCCGAGCCGGTAGGTGAGTGCCAGCGACGCGACAAGCACGGCGCCCTTGATGAAATCCTGCGCGTAGTATGGCGCGTCCAGCATGGTCAGGCCGTTCAGCAGCACGCCCACCAGCACCGCGCCCACGGCGGTGCCGAGGACGTTGGGCCGGCGCAGGTCCAGCACCGCATAGCCGATCAGCGCCGCGGCGAACCCGTCCTGCAGCAGCGAGCCGCCGCTCACGATATCGCCGCGTCCGACACGCGCCGCGAGCAGGATGCCGCCGACCGACGCGATCGTGCCGGACATGACATAGGCGATCGTCCGCACCCGCTGCGTGCGCGCGCCCGCGAGCCGGGCCGCGCCCTCGTTGCCCCCGACCGCATAGGCGACCCGGCCCCAGCTCGCCCGCTCCAGCAGCACCCAGAGCGCCAGCGTGGCGGCGAGCAGCACCAGAACCGGCACCGGCACGACGCCGTCCACGCGCCCCCGTCCGAGCAGGAGGAAGCCGGGGGCGAACGCGCCGCCGGCGGTGCTGCCATCGTCGAACGGCATGCCGAGCGAGATCGCGCGGCCGCCACTCGGGATCAGCTGCAGGCCGCCGACCAGGAACAGCGTGCCCAGCGTCGCGAGCAGGTCCGGAATCCGCAGCCCGACCGTGAGCAGGGCGTTGAAGCCTCCCACCGCCGCCCCGGTGCACAAGGCCAGCACCACCGTCGCCGGCGCTTCCCAGCCCCACACCACCTGCGCATAGCTCGCGACCATGCTGGCAAGTGCCGCCGTGCTGCCGACCGACAGGTCGAACCCGCCCACCGCGAGCGACAAGGTGATGCCGAGCCCGAGCAGCGCCGTGACCGACACGCCCTGCACGATGTCGAACAGGTTGTTCAACCGCAGGAACGCGGGCTGGGCGACCGAGAAGCCCGCCAGCAGGAGGCCCAGCACCACGAACACCGCGACCCTGCCCAGGCCGTGCAGCGCCGTCGCGGCGAACGCCGCGCTCCGCCGTCCCGCCCCCGCGGGTGCGAGGGCGATCATGCGGCGGCCTCGCCTTCGATCGCGCCCGCCATCTCCAGCAGCGCGGCGCCGTCGCGCCGGTCCGGCCGGCCGTGATCGTGCAGCCCGTCGGGACGCAGGATCAGCAGCCGGTCGGCAGCCTGCAGCGCTTCCTCGGCATCGGCGGTCGCGAGCAGCACCGCGGTGCCCGTCCCGAGCGTGTGCAGGAACGCGATCAGGTCGTGGCGCGCCCGCACGTCGACGCCTGCGAACGGCTCGTCCAGGAGCAGGACGCGGCCAGGCACCGCTGACCAGCGTCCGAGCACCACCTTCTGCTGGTTCCCGCCCGACAGGCGCTCCAGCCGGTCGTCCGGACCGCGGCAAACGATGCCGAGGCGGCGGATGGCGTCGCGCGCCGCGGCACCTTCCTGCCTGGCCGGCGCGAGGCCGGTCCGGCCGGTCCATCGCGGCAGGTGCGGCAGCGCGACCACGTCGGCGATGTTGGCGCCGCGCGAGCCTGCGGCCGGGAACGAGGTGCGCCAGCGGTCCTCGGCGGCGAGGAACACGCCCGCGCGCACCGCGTCACGCGGGTTCCGTGGCCGCCACGGCTTGCCGTCCAGCCCCATCGCGCCGCCACGGGCCGGGATGGCGCCGAACAGCGTCCGGAGCAGCCGCGACTTGCCGGCGCCCAGCGTCGCGAACAGCACCGTGACCTCGCCCCCGCGGAGCAGGAGGTCGAGCGGCGGCCCGTCGTCCCGAATCCGGAGCCGCTCGGCGCAAAGGATTGCCGGACCCTGGGCCGGTGGCGTGCGACCGGCATCCGGTAGCGCGCCGACCATGACGCGCAGCGCGTCCGGAAGGTCGAGTGGCCGGTCGAACACGCCGGCCACCCGTCCATCGCGCAGCACCACCGCGCGGTCGGCGATCCGGCGCAGGTCGGCCGCGTGGTGCGACACCAGGATCACGGCGGTGCCCTGCGCCTTGAGCCGGTCGAGCACCGTGAACAAGCGCGACGCTTCCGGCGCGGACAGCGACGCGGTGGGCTCGTCCAGGATCAGCAGCCGCTTCTCGCCCGCGAGGCCGCGCGCGATGCCCACCAGCTGCCGTTCCGCCAGCGTCAGCGACGACAAGGGATCGTCCAGCCTGTTCTCGAGGCCGACGCCGGCTGCGACCGGGGTGGCCGCACGACGGATATGCGCGGCGGACAGGAAGCGAGGCAGCCGGCCGGTGCACAGGGCGTCGAGCACGAGGTTCTCGGCCACCGTCATGCCCGGCACGCCGGCCGCATCGACCGCCTGGTGCACGGTGGCGATGCCGAGCGCCCGCGCCGCCGCCGGGTCGGCGAGGTGTATGGCGCGCCCGTTGATCGCGAGCGTGCCGCGATCCGGCCGCATCGCGCCGCACAGGATCTTGACCAGCGTCGACTTGCCCGCCCCGTTGGCCCCCATCAGCGCCACCGCCTCGCCGCGGTTCACCATGAGGTCGACGCCATCGAGCGCGCGGGTCGCGCCGAAGCGCTTGACCAGGCCGCGTGCGTCCAGGATCGGCGGGTCGGCGTTCACGTGGCGCCCGGGGTGCGGCACCGGTCGGCGGACCGCAGCCGGGACCGGCGGTAGCACGCAGGCTTCCCGGCCAACCCGGAGGCGTTCGTGCCGCAGGCGGCCCGCCAGCCAAGCCCTGTCGGCATGACCGTCACCGGTAGGCTTCTTCCTGCTGCCACGCCTTCCCCTCGTCGTAACTGATAATCCACGAAAATATTATGTGCAATTCACGTCTCATCGCCGGTAAACCGCGGCTTCCGGACTGATAGCCATGATCTGGTGCGAATACCACACTGCCTCGGCGGGAGTTGCGTGACCAACGTCAGCATGTGATGGTCTGGGAACGAACAGCCGGCCCCGTGTCGGCGCCCGCGCCCGCCATGGCGTCAGGTGGGAGAACTGGCGATGGATCTCGCGCTCGCTTCACGTGATACGGGCAGCCCGCCGGCGGCACGGGTGATCCACAGCGACGCGGAAGCGATCGAGGCCGCCCGGGCGCTGGCGCCGGTCCTTGCGGAAGGTGCCGTGGATCGCGACCGCGACCGCATCCTGCCCCGACGCGAGCTCGACCTGTTCTCGTCGACCGGTCTTTGGGGGATAACGGTGCCGCGCGCCTATGGAGGCGCCGAGGTGTCGTTCGAGACCGTGGCCGAGGTGATCGCGATCATCTCCGAGGCCGATCCGTCGATCGGCCAGATCCCGCAGAACCACCTGGGCGTGGTGGAAGCGCTGCGGGTCACGGCGAACGAGGAGCAGAAGCGGCGCTTCTATGCCAGCGTGCTCGCGGGCAGGCGGTTCGGCAACGCATTCTCTGAAGCGGGCAGCCGCAACGCCGGCACGTTCGATACCCGCTTGGTCCCGGACGGGAACGGATACCGCGTGTCCGGCCGCAAGTTCTATTCCACCGGTGCCTTGTTCGCCGACATCATCCCGATCGCTGCAACCGGCGAGGACAACAAGGTCTACCTCGTCTTCGCCGATCCCGCCTCGCCCGGACTTGCGATCACCGACGACTGGTCGGGCTTCGGCCAGCGCACCACCGCGAGCGGCAGCGTGTCGCTGGACCGGGTGTGGATCGAGGCGCGGAACGTGGTGCCCGCCCATCTCGGCTATGACCGCCCGTCCGCGAACGGGCCGGTCTCGCAGATCATCCAGGCGGCGGTGGACCTCGGCATCGCCCGCGCCGCCATCGCCGACACGATCCGGTTCGTACGCACCCTGTCGCGGCCCTGGATCGACAGCGGCCAGGAGCGTGCCTCCGACGACCCCTACACCATCGCCGCGATCGGCGATCTCGAGATCCGCCTGCATGCCGCGGAAGCGGTTCTGGCCATTGCCGGGCGCGCGGTGGACCGGGCGATCGCCGACGCCACGGAGGACACGGTCGGCCACGCCTCGCTCAAGGTGGCGGAAGCCAAGGTGCTCACCACCGAGATCGCGATGCTCGCCGGCAACAAGCTGCACGAGCTCGCCGGCACCCGCTCCGTGCTTGCCTCCTACGGGCTCGACCGCCATTGGCGCAATGCTCGCACCCACACGCTGCACGACCCGGTGCGGTGGAAGTACGCGCTGGTCGGCAATTACGCCCTGAACGGCGTGCCGCCCCCGCGCCACGCCTGGATCTGAGCCCGATGACCGCCGCACCGGCCGGGCCCGAGATCCTGCTCAACGCCTTCGACATGAACTGCGTGGTGCACCAGTCGCCTGGGCTGTGGCGCCATCCGCGAGACCAGGCCGACCGCTACAAGGACCTGTCGTACTGGACCAGCCTCGCCCGCATCCTGGAGCGCGGCCGGTTCGACGCGCTGTTCCTGGCCGACGTGCTTGGCGTGTACGACGTGTACGGCGGCAACACCGAGACTGCGCTGCGCGAAGCGACGCAGGTCCCGTTGAACGACCCTACCCTGCTGGTCTCCGCCATGGCCGCCGTGACCGAGCATCTCGGCTTCGGCGTCACCTGCACCCTGTCCTACGAGCCGCCCTTCACCTTCGCGCGCCGCATGTCCACGCTGGACCACCTGACGCGCGGGCGGATCGGCTGGAACATCGTCACCGGCTACCTGGACAGCGCCGCGCGCGGCGTGTCGGGCGACGCGCGCCAGAAAGGCCATGACACGCGCTACGCCATCGCGGACGAGTACCTCGACCTGGTGTACCGCCTTTGGGAGGAAAGCTGGGAGGACGGTGCCGTGTTGCGCGACCGGGCGACCGGCGTGTTCACCGACTCGTCCCGCGTCCACCGGATCCGGCACGAGGGCGAGCATTTCCGGCTCAACGCCATCCACCTGTCCGAACCCTCGCCCCAGCGCACCCCCGTGCTGTTCCAGGCCGGCACCTCGGGCAAAGGCCGGGACTTCGCCGCCCGCCATGCGGAATGCGTGTTCATGGCCGCCCCCAGCAAGGCGGTGGCACGCGGCTACGTGTCCGACATCAGGCGCCGGGCCGCCGAGACCGGCCGCGGCCCGGGAGCCGTGCGCATCTTCAACCTTTCCACCGCGATCGTCGGGCGCACCGACGCGGAAGCGCGCGAGAAGCACGAGGACTACCGCCGCTACGTGAGCCACGCCGGGGCGCTGGCGCTGATGTCCGGCTGGACCGGCATCGACTTCTCCGCCTACGACCTGGACGAGCCAATCCGGTACATCCGCAACGAGGCGGTGCATTCCGCGGTGGAAAGCTTCACCACCGCCGATCCGGATCGGAGCTGGACCGTTCGCGAGGTCGCGGAGTGGGTCGGCATCGGCGGCTTCGGGCCGCTGCTGGTCGGCTCGGCCGCGACCGTTGCCGACAAGATGGAGGCCTGGATCGCCGACACCGGCATCGACGGCTTCAACCTGGCCTACGTCGTGACCCCCGAAACCTTTGCCGACGTTGCCGACCTGCTGGTGCCGGAGCTGCAGCGACGCGGCCGCTACAAGACGGAGTACCGTCCGGGCACGCTTCGCGAGAAGCTGTTCGGCGCCGGGCCCCGTCTCGCCTTGCCGCATCCCGGCGCCGCGCGGCGCTTCGTGGCGGAGCGGGCCGCATGAGCGCCGGTCCGGTTCCCGCCGCCGTGCAGGTCATACGCGACGACGCCGAGGCGATCGCCGTCGCCCGCACGCTCGCCGACGAGTTCCGGCGCGACGCGGCGGCGCGCGACCGCGAACGGCGCCTGCCGCGCGACGAGATCGAGCGCTATTCCGCGAGCGGCCTGTGGGCCATCACCGTGCCGCGCGAGTACGGCGGTGCGGCGGTGAGTGCCGGCACCCTGGCCGAGGTGACGGCGCTGATCTCGGCCGCCGATGGCAGCCTGGGACAGATCCCGCAGAACCATTTCTTCGTGGTCGAGGCGATCCGCCTGACGGCCACGGAAGACCAGAAGCGACACTGGTTCGGGCGCGTGCTGGCCGGCTGCCGCTTCGGCAACGCGCTGAGCGAGACCGGCACGAAGGACGTGCACGACTACCGCACCCGGCTTCGCCGCGAGAACAACCGGCTGCGTCTCGACGGCCGCAAGTTCTATTCGACCGGCGCCCTGTTCGCGAACACCGTGGCGGCCCTGGCCAGGGACGACGAGGACCGGATCGTGTTCGCGTTGGTTGACCCGGCCACGCCGGGCCTCACGCTGCACGACGACTGGTCCGGCATCGGGCAGCGCACCACCGGAAGCGGCACCACCGTGTTCGAAAACGTGTCCGTGGACCCGGCGAACGTGATCCCGTTCGGCGACGCCTTCGACCGGCCGACGCCGATGGGACCGCTGGCGCAGATCATCCACGCCGCGGTGGACGTCGGCATCGGCCGCGAAGCGATCGCCGAGACGATCGACTTCGTGCGCCGCCACGCCCGCCCCTGGATCGACAGCGGTGTCGAGCGCGCCTCCGACGACCCCTACACCGTGTCGTTGGTGGGCGAGCTCGTGATCCGCCAGAACGCGGCGGAGGCGCTCCTGGTGCGGGCAGGCCGCCTGGTCGACGCGGCGACCGGCAGCCCGGACGAGGACAGCGTCGCGCGCGCCTCGATCGCGGTCGCGGAAGCCAAGGCGCTTGGCACGGAAGCTGCGTTGAACGCCGCCAACCGGCTGCACGAGCTCGGCGGAACCCGCTCGACCCTGGCCGCCCACAGTCTCGACCGCCATTGGCGCAACGTCCGCACCCACACCTTGCATGATCCGGCGCGCTGGAAATACGCGGTGATCGGCAACTACCACCTGAACGGAACCAGGCCGCCGCGACACGGTGCGTTGTGACCATCATTTCCGGCGGCGTGGACGCGCTCGCCATGCATGGCCTGGTCAAGACCTTTGGCACCACCCGCGCCCTGGACCAGGCCAGCCTCGTGGTGCGGCCCGGCAGCGTGCACGGGCTGATCGGTCAGAACGGCGCTGGCAAGTCGACGATCGTGAACATCCTGAACGGGCTGGTGACCCCGGAGGCCGGAACCATCGCGGTCGACGGCATCCCGGTCGCGGCGGCTCCCCGCGCGATCGAACGGCTCGGCGTCCACATCATCCACCAGGAGCCGCTGCTGGTGCCCGGCTTCACCGTGGCCGAGGCGCTGTTCCTCGGCCACGAGCCGGGGTACGGGCCGCTCGTGTCCTGGCGGGCCATGCGCCGGCAGGCGGAGGAGGCGATCGCGTCCCGCTTCGGGCTGGTGCTCCGCGGCGACGAGCCGGTGGACGCCCTCGGTGCCGCGGAGCGTCAGATCGTGCAGATCACCCGGTCGCTGCTGAAGCGGCCGCGCGTGCTCGTGTTCGACGAGCCGACCGCTTCCCTGGTGCGCTCGGAAGCGAACCGCCTGTTCGCGATCATCCGCCGGCTGCGCGAGGAGGGCGCCGCGATCGTCTACGTGTCGCACTACCTCGAGGAGGTACGCGACCTGTGCGACGCCGTCACGGTGCTCCGGAACGGCCGCAACGTTTCGACCGTGGATCCGCGGCACACCACCGTCGCGGACATGGCGTCACTCATGATCGACCGGGACATCGGCGACATGTTCCCGAAGCGGGCGGACACGGCCGGCGCTCCCGTCCTCGAGCTCAGGTCGCTCGGCCGGGAAGGGGCCTTCGCCGACATCTCCCTCACCCTCCGGAAGGGCGAGATCCTGGGCCTCACCGGGCTGGTCGGATCGGGCGCCAAGGACCTGCTGAACTGCCTGTTCGGCCTCGACGTCGCCGACCAAGGTACGGTCCTGCTGCACGGACGCGAGGTGGTCCTGCGATCGCCAGGCGACGCGGTGCGGCACGGGATCGGGCTGGTGCCCGAGGACCGGCGCCGGCAGGGCGTGGCCCTTGACGCCTCGGTCGCCGAGAACACGACGCTCGCGAGCCTCAAGAACCTAGTCCGCCGCCTCCTGATCGACCGGCGCCTGCAGCGCGAGGCCGTCACCCGGTTGATCGGGCGCCTCGCGATCCGGACTCCGGGCCAGGACGCGCCCGTCCGCGCGCTCAGCGGCGGCAACCAGCAGAAGGTCGCGCTGGCGAAGTGGCTCGGCGCGGGGGCCACGCTGTTCCTGCTCGACGAGCCGACGGTGGCCGTGGACGTGGCGGCAAAGGTCGAGATCTACCGCCTGCTCGCCGGGCTGACGGCCGCCGGCGCCGCCGTGCTGCTCCTGTCGACCGACCTCGCCGAGCTGCGCGGACTCGCGGACCGGGTCCTGGTCATGCACCGGGGCCGCATCGTGCGCGAGCTGTCCGGGCGGGACGCGAGCGCGGACGAGCTTCTCGCGGCGGCCTCTGGCGCATCGGCCGGGCTGGCCGCATGAACGCCGAAGCCTTCGGACGCAGAGCCGCCGCCGCGGCGCCAACGGTTCCGGCGCGCGGGCAAGCCGCCCGGCGCCGGCCCGGCACGCGCAGCGTCGTGCGCCTGGCCTCGATCGCCGCGTTCATTCTCGCGCTGGGCGCCTTCGCCATCATGGCGCCCGGCTTCGCGACCACGGTCAACCTAGCCAACGTCGTCGAGCAGTCGACGGTGTTGGCGCTGCTCGCCTTCGGCATGACCATCGTTGTGATCGCCGGCGGTCCCGACGTCATACGCGGCGGCATCGACCTGTCCCTCGCCGCCAACCTCGGCCTGTGCGACGCCGTCTACGCCACCGTTTCCAACGCCGGCCACGGCGACGTTCTCGCGGCTGGCCTCGCCCTTGGCGCCGGCGCCGCGGTTGGGCTGGTCAACGCCGTCGCCGTGACGGGCTTCGGCGTGCTGCCGCTGCTGGCGACGCTCGCCACCATGAATGTGTGCGCCGGCGCCGAGCTGGTGATCACGCAGAACACCGTGCTCGGCACGAGCTCGCCGCTGCTCGGCTTCATCTCCGGCGCCGCGGCGCTCGGCCTGTCGGCGACCGACTGGATCCTGGTCGCGGCCACGGCGCTGCTCCTGTTCGTCATGCACGCGACGCCGATCGGGCTGCGCCTCCGCGCGGTCGGCGGCCACGAGCGGGCGGCCCGCGCGGCAGGACTGCCGGTCCGGATGCTCGGCGCCGGCGCCTACGTGGCGGCAGGCCTGCTGGCCGGCTTGGCGGCGATCGTCCAGGCGGCCCGCTTGTCCGGCAGCTCGCCCGGATCGGGCGACATCCTCCTGTCGGTGGTACTGACCAGCCTGCTCGGCGTGGTGCTGTCGCGCCGCCTGCAGCCGACGATCGGCGGGACGCTCGCGGCCGTGCTGTTCATCGGATGCCTCAACAACGGCTTCCAGCTCGTGAACGTGTCGAGCTACTGGGTGAACGGCATCGAGGGCACGCTGATCCTGTCGGTGGTGGCGCTGCGCTCGCTGACGCAACGCTCCGCACGCCCGGGAGGAGCGTGATGTCCGCGACCTCCACGCCATCCGCCATCCGGCGTGACCTTGCCGGCGCCGTCCGCATCGTGCTTCCGGTCGTCATGCTCGTACTGGTCGTGGGTTTCGCCGCAGCGTCCCCGACCTTCCGCACTGCAGGCAACCTCGTCCACATCCTGGTCAACGACGTCACCCTGCCCGGCATCGCGGCACTCGGGATGACGCTGGTCGTGTCCACCGGCGGCATCGACCTGTCCGTCGGCACGGCGGCCGACCTGGCATCGCTGGTCTGCGCGTCCGTGATCTGGGCCGGGGGCGCCGTCGTGCCGGCGCTGGCGGGCGGCCTCGCCGCGGCGCTGGGCGTCGGCCTGCTGAACGGGGTCCTGGTCGCGGGGCTGGGCATCGCGCCGTTCCTGGCGACACTGGGGGTGCTGTTCATCGGCGAAAGCGTCCAGCAGCTCGCGACGAACGGCGGCGCTCCCATCTACGTTGTGTCCGACTTCCCGCGCCTGCTCGACCGGCTGGCGCACGGCGCCCTGCTGTCGGTGCCGGTGCCGGTGCTGCTGCTGGGCGCCGCCTCCGTGATCGTCCGGCTGCTGCTCGCCCGCACCGTCTACGGCCGCCAGGCCCGCCTGATCGGCGTCGGGCCGGTGGTGGCCCGCTATTCGGGCGTGCCGGTGCGGCGCGCCCTGTTCACGACCTATGTTCTGTCCTCGTTTCTGTGCGGGATCGCCGGGCTGCTGCTGCTCGGAACGGTGAGGTCCTACGTGCCACTGTCCGGCAACGCGTTTCTGCTGGACGCGATCGGCGCCGTCTTCCTCGGCACGACGATCAGCCACGACGCGCGCCCGAACGTCGGCGGCACCCTGCTCGGCGTGCTCCTGTTCGGCGTACTCCGGAACGGGCTCCTCCTGGTCGGGTGGAACTTCTACTGGCAGCAGGTCGCGATCGGCCTCCTCGTCCTTCTCGTGCTCGGCGCCAGCTTCGGAGCCCGCCGTGCGGAGCAGGCGCGGTGACGGGCCGCACGCGGAAAAATCTTCAACAAGGAAAACGCCTTCATGATGCTTCGACTCCCGCGCTCCGTCCTTCTCGCCGCCACGGCGAGTGCCTGCTGGATGCTCGCGGCGACCTCGCTCGCGCGGGCCGACACACTCAGCCTCAAGGGCAAGCGCGTGGGCATCACCGTGGCCGGGACCGAGCACTACTGGGACCTCAAGGCCTACCAGGGCCAGATCGACGAGGTGAAGCGGCTGGGCGGCACGCCGATCGCGCTGGATGCCGGGCGCAACGACAGCCGGCAGATCGGCCAGATCCAGACCCTGATCGCGCAGAAGCCGGACGTGATCATCGAGCAACTCGGCAGCGCCCCCGTGCTGCAACCCTGGCTGAAGAAGATACGTGACGCCGGCATCCCGTTGTTCACGGTGGACACGGTGTCGCCGTCCAGCCTCAACGATACCACCTCCGACAACTACGGCATCGGCGAGAAGCTGGCGCTGCAGATGGCGAGCGACCTCGGCGGCCACGGCCGGATCGTCGTGTTCAACGGCTTCTACAGCGTTCCGGTTTGCGCGATCCGCTATGACGAGCTCCGGCTGGTGCTGAAGGCCTTCCCTAGCATCACAATTATCGAGCCGGAACTGCGCGACGTGATCCCGAACACGGTGCAGAACGCCTACACCCAGGTCACCGACATGCTGGCGAAGTATCCCCATGACGGCGACGTGTCGGCGGTCTGGTCGGCCTGGGACGTGCCCCAGGTCGGCGCGACCCAGGCCATCGCCGCCGCGCACCGCACCGGCATACGCACCTACGGCGTGGACGGCAGCCCGGACGTGGTGAAGATGGTCGCCGATCCCGCCTCGCCGGCGGGCGCCGTGGTCGCGCAGCAGCCTTATCTCATCGGCCGCACCGCCGTCGATAACGCCGCACGCTACCTCGCCGGCGACCGAAGCGTCCCGGCCTACACCTTCATACCGTCGGTGCTAGTAACCAAGGCAAATGCGTCGGTTTCCGTCAAGGCAATCGGCACGGGAGGCTGACGAGACGGACGTCAGTGGCCGCGCGCAACGCAGCCACGGCGCCAACCATTTCGTTCTCGCTTCCAGGACAGATGGTCCCGCCTCTGACCAGCCCCCACCGGGTGATCCAAGCGGGATCTTAGTTCATCGTGATGCCGA
>CAXTMS010000066.1:0-15633 GCA_964245345.1 uncultured Acetobacteraceae bacterium
GTCTTGTCCTTGACCATCATGATCAGCGACGAGATCACGTTGAACGCGGCGACCAGGATGATCAGCGTCAGGATCAGGAACATCACGTTCTGCTCGACCTGCACGGCACCGAAGAACGCGTTGTTGCTTTGCGTCCAGTCCAGCACGTGCAGGCGGTCGCCGGCGAGCGCCTGGCGGATCTGCGGGGTAACGCCGGACACGTCCTCGGGGGCGCGGGTCATCACCTGGATCAGCGACACCGTGTCGGGCATCTGGAAGTAGATCTGTGCCGCATGCATCGGCAGGAACACGTAGCTGGCGTTGTAGTCGTTGACGCCGGCGTCGAACACCGCGACCACGCGGTAGGCACGCACGCGCGGCACGGTGCCGAACGCGGTGGCGGCACCGTTCGGCGAGATCAGGGTCAAGCGCGAGCCGACCTGGAGGTTGGCGCGCGTGGCGAGCGTGGCGCCGACGACCACCGCGTCGTCGCCGGAGAACGCGTCCAGCGAGCCGGCCTCGATGTTGTCGCTGATCGCGTGCAGCGCCCTGAGGTCGGACTGCGCCATGCCGTGCACCAGTCCGGCGGCGCTGTAAGAGCCGGCGTTCAGCAACACCGGGCCCTCAATGATCGGGGCTGCCGACGTGACGTGCGGGACCTGACGCACGCGCGCCGCGATCGCCGCGTAGTCGCCGATCGGAGCACCCGCGCCGTAGATGCTGAGGTCGCCGTTCAGGCCCAGGATGCGCGACAGCAGATCAGCCTTGAAGCCGTTCATCACAGACATGACGATGATCAGCGTGGCGACGCCGAGCGCGATGCCGACCAGGGAAAAGATCGCGATCACCGACACGAAGCGCTCGCCCTTGCGCGCGCGGAGATAGCGGCCGGCGACGGCGCGCTCGAACGGCCCGAACATATGCTGGTTCTCCGAATCCGTCAGGCGAACGCTGCGATCTTCGACAACGCGTCCTCGACCGGAATTTCGCTGCGCTCGGCGGTGGCACGGCGCTTCAGCTCGACACGTCCGGCGGCGGCGGCGCGCGGGCCGACCACGAACTGCCACGGGTGGCCGAGCAGGTCGGCGTCGTTGAACTTGACGCCGGCGCGCTCGGCGCGGTCGTCAAAAAGCAGGCGGTCGGGCGCGGCGGCATAGAGGCGCTCGCACAGGGCGTCACAGGCGGGATCGCCGGGCTTGAGGTTGAGGATAACGGCGGCGAACGGCGCCACCTCGTCCGGCCAGATGATCCCGGCCTCGTCGTGGCTGGCCTCGATGATGGCGCCGACCAGGCGGGACACGCCGATGCCGTAGCTGCCCATCTGTGGGAACACCGGCTGCCCGTCCGGACCGCTGACGGAGATGCCCATCGACTCGGTGTACTTGGTGCCGAAGTGGAAGATGTGGCCGACCTCGATGCCGCGTCCCTCGCGACGGCGCTCCTCCGCGACGTTCTTCCAGGCAGTCTCGTCGTGCTTCTCGTCGGTAGCAGCATAGAAGGACGTGGTGCGGTCGAAGAAGGCCTGCAGCGAGGCGGGATCGTCGACGTCGACCGGCTCGTGCAGCCAGTCGCGCGTCTCGAACGCGCCGTCATAGAACACGCCGCTTTCGCCGGTGGGGGCCAGGATGATGAACTCGTGGCTGAGCTCGCCGCCGATCGGGCCGGTGTCGGCGACCATCGGGATCGCCTTGACGCCCATGCGCTGGAAGGTGCGCAGATAGGCCAGCATCATGCGCTGGTAGCTCGCGACCGCTGCTGCGTAGTCGATGTCGAAGCTGTAGGCGTCCTTCATCAGGAACTCGCGCCCGCGCATGACGCCGAACCGGGGGCGCACCTCGTCACGGAACTTCCACTGGATATGATACAGCGACTGCGGCAACTCGCGGTACGACTTTACCGACTGGCCGAACAGGTCGGTGATCATCTCCTCGTTGGTCGGCCCGTACAGCAGGTCACGCTCGTGCCTGTCGCGTATGCGCAGCATTTCCGGGCCATAGGCGTCGTAGCGGCCGGAGCGACGCCACAGCTCGGCCGGCTGCAGCGTCGGCATCAGCACCTCCTGGGCGCCGATCGCGTCCTGTTCCTCGCGCACGACCTGGGAGATGTTGCGGAGCACGCGCAGGCCGGCGGGCAGCCAAGCGTAGATGCCGGACGCGGTCTGGCGCACCAGCCCGGCCCGCAGCATCAGGCGGTGCGAGGCGATCTGTGCGTCGGCAGGGATTTCCTTGAGGGTGGGCAGGAAGCTGCGGGACAGGCGCATCGCGGTGCAGAACTCTTCGGCAAGGATGGCCGGACCCTAGATCAAACCGCGATGCAGCGAAACCGCTCCAACGGCTTTATTGTGCGTCGCAAAAGACGTGAAGCATCATGATGCAATGCACAAGTAATAGCTCCCAGTGGAGCTATTTTGGATGATGACAGATTGGCAATGAGCTCCTAAAAGGGCCCACGACGCTTGGTTCCAGCGTGTGGGCCGAGTTTAGGGAGAAAACGCCAGTCACACACCCGGCAGGGATGTCACGCCCTGCCTCGGTGGAGATGATCGGCGGATCCGGACGCCGGGTCCACAGAAAACTGTCGCTCGAATGTACCAAAAATGAGGCTGTCAGGCGACGCTGCACAACAACTGTGCAGCGGGCGCCGTTAATGGCTGTCCATGCGGCTCGGCGCGCTACACCCGCATCAGGTGGACGTCGACCAGGGGACGCTTCTGCAGCTTGCGGCCGAGGGCGCGGCGCAGCGCCGTCTTGGCGGCATCGCGGAACCCGTCCTCGTCCTGGCGTACGCCGGACGGGATTTCCGCCAGGCTGGCGGCAAAGGCACCGGTGATACGTGATGCCTCGACGTCGTCGGCATCGAACAGGCCGGGCGCGCTGAGCTTGGGCTGACCCACCAGCCGGCCACCGGAATCGACCACCAGGCTCGCCAGCACCAAGCCGTTGAACAGCATCTTGCGACGCGCCGACAGCACGCCGCCGTTCATCGGCAGGATGCGGTTGCCGTCCAGCGCCATGCGCCCCGTGGGCGCCGTATCCACCACCTCGACCCGTCCGGGCGACAGGTTCAGCACGTCGCCGTCCTCCAGCAGGATCGGGGTGACGCCCTCCTCGCGCGCGAGTTCGGCATGCGCGGTCAGGTGGCGCCACTCGCCATGGGTCGGGACGGCGTATCTCGGCCTGACCAGCGCGTACAGGCGCCGGATCTCGTCGCGCGACGCGTGGCCGGACACGTGCACGCTGTGGTCGCGATCGGTCAGGACGCGGACGCCCCGGCGCACCAGGTTGTCCTGCACTGCCATCACCGCGCGCTCGTTGCCCGGGATCATGCGGGACGAATACACCACGGTGTCGCCCTCGCCGAGCGAGATGTTCTGGTGGGTGTCGGCGGCGATCCGGGACAGCGCCGAACGGGGCTCGCCCTGGCTGCCGGTGACGATCATCAGCAGGTGGTCGTCCGGCACGTCGTCCGCGTCCTGCTCGGACAGGAACGGCGGCACGTCGCGGAGGTAGCCGCATTCGCGCGCCGCCACGTCGAGGTTGCGCAGCGAGCGCCCGACCACCACCACCGAGCGGCCGGCGGCCTCGGCGGCGAGCGCGATGCTTTCGACCCGAGCAACGTTGCTGGCGAAGCAGGTGACGGCGATGCGGCCGCGTATGCTGCGCACCAGGGCGGCCATGCTCCGCCGCACCTCGGCTTCGGAGCCGGACTCGCCTTCCACCATGGCGTTGGTGCTGTCGCACACCATCGCCAGCACGCCTTCGCGCCCGAGCGCGGCGAACGCGTCCAGGTCCGTCGGCGGCCCGACCAGCGGGCTGGGGTCGAGCTTCCAGTCGCCGCTGTGCAGCACGGTGCCATGGGGAGTACGCAGCACCAGCGCCTGCGCCTCGGGCACGGAATGGGTCATGGGCAGGAACTGGAGACGGAACGGCGACAGCTCGAAACTGCCGCCGATCGGGATCACGTGCAGCGGCACCTGGTTCTGCAGCTGCGCCTCCCCGAGCTTGCGGCGGAGCACGGTGGCGGCGAACGGCGTCGCATAGACCGGGCAGCGCAGCTGCGGCCAGAGATGCGCCACCGCGCCCAGATGATCCTCGTGCGCATGGGTGATCACCAGCCCGACCAGCGCGGAGCGGCGCTCGGCGACGAAAGCCGGATCGGGCATCAGGATCTCGGCTTCCGGGGTGTCGTTGCCGCCGAAGCCGATGCCGCAGTCCACCGCGAGCCAGGTGTCGTCGCACCGGTACAGGTTGAGGTTCATGCCGATCTCGCCCGTCCCGCCCAGAGGCAGGAACGCCAGACCCTTGTTCAATTCCGTCATCAGTTGCCCTTGGTCAGTCGTCTCGTGTTGGCCGCGAAAAGGGGCTGCGCCCCGCGATGGGTCGGAGATCCACGAGCCTTGGCTCCGGATCGATCCGTGAAGGAGTGGTCGTGCCGTCAACCGATGCCGGTGCCCGGATGGGGATTGCGGGCAGCCAGGGCAAGCAGCTCATGGCACGGGATGGATATCGGGCGTCGCAACCTCAGCCACAAGCGGCACACTGCTCGGCTCGATGCGGGAGCAGCACCTCGCCGGTGTCGATCCGGTGTTCCCGGCCGGCGATCTCGAGCAGCAGCGCCCCGTCTGGAGCCAAACCGGCGAAGCGGCCCGACCGGCGGATCCCGCCGGACTCGACCGACAGCAGGGTTCCAGCGGGATGCGCACGGGCGAGCCAGCACGACCGGATCGCGTCGAACCCGTCCCGGTGCCAGGTCGCCTGCCACTGGTCGAGGGCTGCGAGAACGCCACGCGCCGTGGTGCGGGCGTCGGGCAACGATCCGAGATCGGCGAGGCTGGCAACCTCGCGACCCGGCACGTCCGGTGCGTGCAGGAGGTTGGCGCCGAACCCGATCACCAGCCAGCCAGGGCCGCCCCCGGTGCCGCGCTCGACCAGGATGCCGGCCAGTTTGGCGCGACCGAGCAGGATGTCGTTCGGCCACTTCAGCTGCAGCCGGGGATCGGCGCCAAGGGCCTGGTGCAGCGCCAGCCCGGCCAGGAACGGCCAGACGGTCGGCTGGTGCAGCGCGCCGTCGGGGCGAAGCAGCACCGACAGCGCGAGGTTCCCGGCCTGGCAAGCCCAGGAGCGGCCGCGGCGGCCGCGGCCCTGGGTCTGGCGCAGCGCCAGCACGGCGAGCCCGGCCTGCTCGCCCGCCTCGGCACGGCTGATGCACAGGTCGGAGGTGGAGGGCAGGCTGTCATGGATTTCCAGGCGCCAGCCGGTGAGCGCGCTTGTCAGCATCCGGCCGGCCGGATCACCTGAACAGCACGGCGGCGGCGGCCTGTGCGGCGCCGACCACCGGTCCCAGCACCAGCAGGAACAGGGCAGTGACGAGACCCATCGTGCCGGTGACGAACGACAGGGTGCGGGCGTTGCGGTCGAACGCCATCACCGGAGCGTCGAGGTACATCACCTTCACCACGCGCCAGTAGTAGTACAGGCCGACGACGCTGGTGACGATGCCGACCACGGCCAGGGTCCACAGGCCGGACTGCACCGCGGCGGCGAACACCAGCAGCTTGCCGAAGAACCCGGACAGCGGCGGCACGCCGGCCATGCTGAACATGAACACCGCCATGGCGAGCGCCAGCATGGGGTTGGTGCGAGACAGCCCGGACAGATCGGCGATGCGGTCCAACGGACGTCCCTGGCGGTGCATGGCAAGGATGCAGGAGAACACGCCCACGGTCATGAACAGGTAGGTGGCGAGGTACACCAGCGTGCCGCGCACCCCTTCGGGCGTGCCGACGGCGACGCCGATCATGGCGTAGCCCATGTGGCCGATGGAGGAATACGCCATCAGGCGCTTGATGTTGGTCTGCGGGATCGCCGCCAGCGCGCCCAGCACCATGGTGCAGATCGCCACCAGCTCGACCAGGAGCTGCCATTGCGTGGTCAGGTGGCCGAAGGGCCCCGCCATCACCCGAAGCAGCAGCGCGAACGCAGCCACCTTTGGCGCGCCGGCGAGAAAGGCGGTCACGGAGGTCGGCGCGCCCTGATACACGTCAGGCGTCCACATGTGGAACGGGGCGGCGGACAGCTTGAAGGCCAGGCCCACGAACACGAACACGATGCCGATCACCAGCCCGGCCGGCACCGCGCCGCCGCCGATCAGCGCGGTGCGGAGCCCGCCGTACTCCATGGTGCCGGCGAAGCCGTAGACCAGGGACACCCCGTAGAGCAGCAGCCCGGAGGCGAGCGAGCCCAGCACGAAGTACTTCAAGCCAGCCTCAGCCGAGGTGAGCTCGTCGCGGGCAAAGGCGCACAGGATGTAGATGGCGAGCGACTGCAGCTCCAGCCCGACATACAGCGTCATCAGGTTGCCGGACGACGCCATCACCAGCGTGCCCACGGTGGAGAACAGCACCAGCACCGGGAACTCGAACCGGTCCACCTTCTGACGCACGTTGTAGTCGAGCGACATCAGCAGGGCGAAGGCGGCTCCGAGCAGGCTCAGGATCTTCATGAACCGGGCGAAGCCGTCGTTGACAAAGGTGGCGCGATAGCCGGTTCCCACCGGTGCGACGATCACCAGCACCGCGGTCAGCAGAAAAGCGACCAGGACGAGCACGGTGCAGGAAAAGGCAGACGAGCCCTTCTTCTGCACCACGCCGAACACGAGGATGAGCAGGCCGCAGACGGAAAGCACGATCTCGGGCAGGGCCAGCGTCCAGTTGATCATCGGGCTGCCCACCGTGTCGTTCATCGGAACACCAGGAACACGGAGGTCAGCGTCAGCAGGCCGATCAACATGGTGAAGGCATACACCGCGATCGATCCGGTCTGGATCCGCACCAGCTGGACCGAGCCGCCGGCGGTGAGGCGGGCTAGTCCAGCCGAGCTGCCGTCGATGAGGCCCTCGTCGGCGCCGTGCCACAGCGCGCGTGCCAGCACCGCGTAGGGACGCACGAGGATCGCATCATACAGCTCATCGAAGTACCACTTGTTGAGCAGGAACAGGTAGAGCGAGCGGAACCGGGTGGCGAGCTGAGCCGGGATCGCCGGACGCGCCATGTAGCAGAACCAGGCGGTCGCGGCGCCGGCGAGGGCTGCGACCGTCGGCACCAGCGTGAGCAGGAACGGCAGCTGGTCCAGGTTGGCCAGCACATGGTTGTCCTGGCCCGAGAAGATGGCGCCGTTCCAGAACCCAGCCTGCGCCCGGCCGATAAAGGCAGGGTAGAGCAGCCAGCCGGCGAACACCGCGCCCAGCGACAGCAGCACCAGCGGAACGGTGATCGCCGGCGGGCTTTCGTGCGCGTGAGCTGCCAAGTGGGCGTCGCGCGGGGTGCCGTGGAACACCAGGAACAGCAGGCGCCCGCTATAGAGCGCCGTGATGAAGGCGGTCGCTACCCCAAGCACCCAGCCGTAATAGCCGATGCCGCCGGCAACCCAGGCACCGTCGATGATGGCATCCTTGGACCACCAGCCGGCGAAGGGCGGGATGCCGGCCAGCGCCAGCGAGCCGCACCACATCGCGACATAGGTGACAGGCACCTTGCGCCACAGCCCGCCCATCCGGAACATGTCCTGCTCGCCGGCGAGCGCGTGGATCACGGAGCCTGCCGACAGGAACAGCAGCGCCTTGAAGAAGGCGTGCGTCATCAGGTGAAACATGGAGGCCTGATACAGCCCGCATCCGGCGGCGATGAACATGTAGCCGAGCTGGGAACAGGTCGAGTAGGCGATGGTGCGCTTGATGTCGGGCTGCACCAGCCCGACCGTGGCGGCGAAGAAGCAGGTCGAGGCGCCGATCAGCACCACGATCGCCTTGGTGACGGGCGCGAACTCGATCAGCGGCGACATGCGCGCCATGAGGAACACGCCAGCGGTCACCATGGTGGCGGCATGGATCAGCGCCGAGACCGGAGTGGGTCCCTCCATGGCGTCGGGCAGCCAGGTGTGCAGGAACAGCTGTGCCGACTTGCCGGAGGCGCCGATGAACAGCAGCACGCCGATCACCTCGTAGGCGCTCAGGGTGCTGCCGAACAGGCGGTAGGTCGCATCGGCGTGCGACGGCACCAAGGCGAAGATGTTGTCATAGGCGACGGTGCCGAACTGCAGGAACAGCAGGGCGATGCCGACCATGAAGAACAGGTCGGCGATGCGGTTGACCACGAACGCCTTGTTGGCGGCGCGCGTGGCGCTGGGTCGGTCGTACCAGTAGCCGATCAGCAGGTACGAGCACAGGCCGACGCCTTCCCAGCCGAAGAAAAGCTGGACGAGGTTGTCGGAGCTGGCCAGCATCAGCATGGCGAAGCTGAACAACGACAGGTAGGCGAAGAAGCGCGAAACCGGCTTGGTCTCGTGGTTCATGTAGCCGAGGCTGTAGATGTGGATCAGCGTGGACACCACCGTGACCATGGCGACCATGGAGCCGGACAAGGCGTCGAAGCGCAGCTGCCAGGGAGCGTGGAAGCCGCCGGCCTGGATCCAGCTCGACACCGGCACCGCGATGGTCTGCGAGCCGGTGGCGATGCCAAGCCACAAGGCCGCCACGGCACAGATCGAGGCCACCAGCATGAGCAGGATGCTGGCGACCAGCGCCGGGCGGATGCCGATCACCCGGCCGAACAGCCCGGAGATGACGGCGCCGGCCAGCGGCGCAAACACTGCCGTGGCGAACAAGGGGGCGACGGACAGCATCTCAGCCCTTCATCAATGTCACGTCCTCGACCTGGATCGAGCCGCGGTTGCGGAAATACACGGTGACGATGGCAAGCCCGATTGCGGCTTCCGCGGCGGCCACGGTCAGCGAGAACAGGGTGAACACCTGCCCGGACAGCTCGCCATGCGCCGCCGAGAACGCGACCAGGTTGAGGTTGCCGGCGAGCAGGATCAGCTCGATCGACATCATCAGGATGATCACGTTCTTGCGGTTCAGGAAGATGCCGAACACGCCCAGCACCAGCAGGATGGCGCCGACGGTGAGGAAGGGCCCGAGCCCGACCGCCTGCAGACCGCTCGAACCCATCGCTTCAGGCTCCGTGATGGTGATCGGTCTGGTGCTGTTCCGGCGCGCGGACGGTGCCGTGCGCCGCCACCGCGCCGTAGCCGTCATGCGGCCGGATGAAGCCGCCGAGCTCGTCCACGCTGGCGTTGAGGCCAAGCGTCATCAGCTGGATGGTGTCGGCGGGCTTGCGCAGGTGCTGCAGCGACACGTCCTGGCGTCGCGCCGACGGGCGCTCGCGCAGCGTCAGCACGATGGCGCCGATCATCGCCACCAGAAGCACCAAGCCGCACAACTGGAACAGCAGCACGTAGTGGGTGTAGATCAGCTGGCCCAGCGCGGCGGTGTTGCTGGGCACGCGCACGCCCGGCGCGATCGCCGCAGGCGTCACCACGGGGATCAGGTGGAAGCCGCCGACGGTGAAGATCAGCTCGGCCAGCAGCGCCACGCCCACCGCGGCGCCCACCGGGGCATAACGCTGCAGTCCCTCGCGCAGCTGGTCGAAGTTGACGTCCAGCATCATCACCACGAACAGGAACAGCACCGCGACCGCGCCGACGTAGACGATCACCAGGATCATCGCCAGGAACTCGGCGCCGGCAATCAGGAACAAGCCGGCGGCGTTGAAGAAGCCCAGGATCAGGAACAGCACCGAGTGCACCGGATTGCGGGCGCTCACCACCATGGCACCGGACAGCACCAGCACGGTGGCGAACAGGTAGAAGGCGATCTGGGTTATCATCTGCTCCTGCCTCCCGGTCAGCGGTACGGCGCGTCCTGCTCGAGCCGGCGGGCAAGCACCGCCTCCCAGCGGTCGCCGTTCGCGAGCAGCTTGTCCTTGTTGTACATCAGCTCCTCGCGCGTCTCGGTGGCGAACTCGTAGTTCGGCCCCTCGACGATCGCATCCACCGGGCAGGACTCCTCGCACAGCCCGCAATAGATGCACTTGGTCATGTCGATGTCGTAGCGCGTGGTGCGGCGGGAGCCGTCCTCGCGCGGCTCGGCCTCGATGGTGATCGCCAGCGCCGGGCACACCGCCTCGCACAGCTTGCAGGCGATGCAGCGTTCCTCGCCGTTGGGATAACGGCGCAAAGCGTGCTCGCCCTTGAAGCGCGGGCTGTAATGCGCCTTCTCGTGCGGGTAGTTGATGGTCGCCTTGGGCGTGAACATGGCGCGCAGCGTGACGCCGAGGCCCCCGATCAGCTCGGTCAGCAGGAAGGAACGCGCGGTCCGGTCGAGCAGGGCCATCAGCCAACACCATGAGCAGGCAGGCCGGGCAGCAGCCCGGTCGCCATGAGGAAGCCGGCGGTCAGGACCATCCAGACCAGCGAAAACGGCAGGAAGATCTTCCAGCCGAGACGCATCAGCTGGTCGTAGCGGTAGCGCGGAAAGGTGGCCCGCACCCAGATGAACATGAACAGCACGAACACGATCTTCAGGATCAGCCAGATCGGGCCCGGCAGCCAAGTGAACGGCGCAATGTTGAACGGGGCCAGCCAGCCGCCCAGGAACAGGATGCTGGTCATGGCCGACATCAGGATCATGTTCATGTATTCGCCGAGGAAGAACAGCCCGAAGGCAAGCGAGCTGTACTCGACGAAGAACCCGGCCACCAGCTCGCTTTCGCCTTCCGGCAGGTCGAACGGCGCCCGGTTGGTCTCCGCCAGGGACGAGATGAAGAAGATCACGAACATCGGCAGCATCGGCAGGCAGAACCACACGTGGCGCTGCGCCAGGATGATGTCGTTCAGGTTCAGCGAGCCCACGATCAGCAGGATCGAGACGATCACCAGCCCGAGCGACACCTCGTAGGACACCATCTGCGCCGCCGAACGCAGGCCGCCCATGAAGGCGTACTTGGAGTTGGATGCCCAGCCGGCGATCAGGATGCCGTACACCCCGAGCGAGGACACCGCGAACAGGTACAGCACGCCGACGTTGATGTTGGCGATCGCCCAGCCGTTGTTGGTCGGGATCACCGCCCAGGCGATCATCGCCAGCACGAAGGTAAGGAACGGCGCCAGCAGGTATAACGCGCGGTTGGCGCCGGACGGGATCACCGTTTCCTTGGTCAGCATCTTGATCGCGTCGGCGAAGGTCTGCAGCAGCCCGAACGGGCCGACCACGTTGGGACCCTTTCGCAGCTGCATCGCGCCCAGGATCTTGCGCTCGCCATACACCAGGTAGGCGACCGCCATCAGCAGCGGCACCAGCACCGCCAGGCATTCTCCCGCCGTCAGCAGGAGCAGGCCGAACGCGGTGTGCAGGAAGAAATGCTCCATGACCCTGCTACTCCGCCGCCTGCACGACGGGATGGACCAGGATGCGCGAGCATTCCGCCATGGTGGGGCTGGCGCGGCTGATGACGTTGGTCTGGTAGTAGTCGTGGATCGGGTTGCTGAAGGCGACGTTGCCGATCGCAGCCGGGTTGCCGGCGGGGCCGGACAGCTCGGTGGCGCCGAACCGCGGCAGCCCTTGTCGCGCGAACACCGGGTTCACCTCGGCCAGCCGGCGGCGAACCGCGGGCAGGTCGTCATAGGGCAGCGTGTGGCCGACCACCTCGGAGAACGCGCGCAGGATGCGCCAGTCCTCGCGCGCCTCGCCGGGCGGGAACACTGCCCCGAAGGCGATCTGCACCCTGCCCTCGGTGTTCACGTAGGTGCCGGGCTTCTCGAGATAGGCCGCCCCGGGCAGGATCACGTCGGCGCGCGACGCCCCGGCATCGCCGTGATGGCCCTGGTAGATCACGAAGGTGTCGGGGCCGATCCGGCCGGCGCCGATCTCGTCGGCCCCCAGAAGCCAGAGCACGTCGACGCCGCCGCTCATCATGCCAGCGACGGAACGGCAGCCGGGCCGCGGCACCAGGCCGAGATCGAGCGCCGCCACGCGCGAGGCGGCATGATGCAGCACGTTGAAACCGTGCCAGTCCGGGGTCAGCGCACCGACAGCCGACGCCAGCGCCCAGGCCGCAGCCAGCACCGCGGCGCCGTCCTCGCGAGCGATCGCCCCGTGGCCGACCACGATCATCGGCCGCTTGGCCGCCTTGAGAGCGTCCGCGAAGCCAACGCCGCAGTCGAGCAGCCCGGTCAGCACCGACGGCCGGTCGCCGAGCAGCTCGACGCCGTAGGTCAGGTCCGGACCCGGGGCGGCGATCACGCCCACGGGGAAGTTGCCGGCCAGCCAGCGCTTGCGGATGCGGGCGTTGATCACCGGGGATTCGTGGCGCGGGTTACAGCCGACCAGCAGCAGCGCGTCCGCGTCCTCGATGCCGGCGATGCCGGTGTTGAAGGTGTAGAACTCGCGGCGGCTGGTGTCGTATTGGGCACCGTCCTGTCGGCAGTCGACGTTGCCGGAGCCGAGCGCCGTCATCAGGTCCTTGAGCGCCACCATGCTTTCCGCGTCGCACAGGTCGCCGACGATGGCGCCGATGCGCTCACCGCGCATGCCCTCAAGCCGACGCGCGATCGCCACGAACGCGTCCTGCCAGGACACCGGCTGCAGGCGGCCGTGCACGCGCAGCCAGGGGCGGTCGAGGCGTCGGCGGCGCAGCCCGTCGAACGAGAACCGGCCCTTGTCGGACACCCACTCCTCGTTCACCTCGTCGTTGGTGCGCGGCTGGATGCTCAGCACCTCGGCGCCGCGGGCGCCGGCGCGGATGTTGGTGCCGGTGGCGTCCAGCACGTCGATCGTGTCGGTGCGGTTCAGTTCCCACGGCCTTGCACTGAAGGCGTTCGGCCTGGAGGTCAGCGCGCCGACCGGGCAGATGTCGATCATGTTGCCCGACAACTCCGAGGTCAGCGCCTTCTCGACATAGGTGGTGATCTCCATGTTCTCGCCGCGCGAGGTGGCGCCGAGCTCGGGGACACCGGCCACCTCGGATGCGAACCGGACGCAGCGCGTGCACATGATGCAGCGGGTCATCACCGTCTTGACCAGCGGGCCCAGGTACTTGTCCTGCACGGCGCGCTTGCTTTCGGCGTAGCGCGAGTGGTCGGAGCCGTAGGAGAACGCCTGGTCCTGCAGGTCGCACTCGCCGCCCTGGTCGCAGATCGGGCAGTCCAGCGGATGGTTGATGAGCAGGAACTCCATCACGGCGCGGCGGGCGCGCCTGACCACCTCGGTGTCGGTCCTGACCACCATGCCGTCCATGACCGGATAGCCGCAGGACGCCACCGGCTTCGGCGCCTTCTCGATCTCCACCAGGCACATGCGGCAGTTGCCGGCGATGCTCAGCCGCTCGTGGTAGCAGAAGCGCGGGATCTCCTTGCCGGCCGCCTCGCAGGCCTGCAGCACGGACGAGCCGTTCGCGACCTCGACCTGGATTCCGTCGACGGTGACCTTGGCCATGATCCCCTACTCCGCCGCGATCGGCAGGTTGTCCGGCGTGACCACCGCCGGGATCGTCCCGTGTGCCGCCTTGTAGGCGCGGATGCGCTCTTCCATCACCGGCCGGAAGTGCCGGATCAGCCCCTGGATCGGCCACGCGGCGGCGTCGCCCAGGGCGCAGATGGTGTGGCCTTCCACCTGGCGCGTCACCTGGTCGAGCATGTCGATCTCTTCCGGTTCGGCGCGGCCCTCGACCATGCGGTACATCACCCGCATCATCCAGCCGGTGCCCTCGCGGCAGGGCGTGCACTGGCCGCAGCTTTCATGCTTGTAGAAGCGCGAGAACCGGGCGATGGCGCGGATGATGTCGGTGGACTTGTCCATGACGATGATCGCCGCGGTGCCGAGCCCGGACTGAACCGCGCGCAAACTGTCGAAATCCATCAGCACGGTGTCGCACACCGACTTCGGGATCAGCGGCACCGAGCAGCCGCCCGGGATCACCGCCAGCAGGTTGTCCCAGCCGCCCCGCACGCCGCCGGCATGGATCTCGATGATGTCGCGCAGCGGCACCCCGAGCTCCTCCTCGACCACGCACGGCTTGTTCACGTGGCCGGAGATGGCCATCAGCTTGCTGCCGGTGTTGTTGGGCCGGCCAAGCCCCGCGAACCAGGCGGCGCCCCGGCGCAGGATGGTGGCGGCGACAGCGATGCTTTCCACGTTGTTCACCGTGGTCGGGCAGCCGTACAGGCCCATCGCCGCCGGGAACGGCGGCTTCATGCGCGGCAGGCCCTTCTTGCCTTCGATGCTTTCCAGCAGCGCGGTTTCCTCGCCGCAGATGTAGGCGCCGGCGCCGCGATGGATGAAGAAGTCGAAGTCCCAGCCAGAGCCGCACGCGTTGGGGCCGATCAGGCCGGCCTCGTATGCCTCGTCGATCGCGAACTGCAGGTGGCGGGTCTCGTTCCAGTACTCGCCGCGTATGTAGATGTAGGACGTGTGCGCGCCCATGGCGAACGAGGCGATCAGCGCGCTCTCGATCAGCTTGTGCGGCTCGTGTCGCAGGATCTCGCGATCCTTGCAGGTGCCGGGCTCGCTTTCGTCGCCGTTGATGGCGAGGTAGGCCGGGCGCCCGTCCGACACCTTGGGCATGAACGACCACTTCAGGCCGGTCGGAAAGCCGGCACCGCCGCGTCCGCGCAGGTTGGACGCCTTCATCTCGGCAATGATGGCGTCGCGCCCGCGCGCCAGGATCGCCGTGGTGCCGTCCCAGTCGCCGCGCGCCTTCGCCCCGGCCAGGCGCCACTCGTTCTGGCCGTACAGGTTGGTGAAGATCCGGTCCTTGTCGCTCAGCATCGTGGTTTCACACCGTGTCCGGATGGCGGTCGGGCTGGCCGTCGGCGGAGCGTTCGCCGACCTCGTCGAGCAAGGTCGTGCGCCCGCCGACGGGTGCCGAGTTGTAGCGGTCGATCTGCGGCCCGCGCGCGGGCGTCTCGCCACGTTTCAGTGCGTCCAGCAGGCGTCGCGTGCTGTCGCCATCCAGATCCTCGTAGTAGTCGTCGTTCACCTGCATCATCGGCGCGTTGACGCAGGCGCCCAGGCATTCGACCTCGGTCAGGGTGAACATGCCGTCGGCGCTCATCTCCTCGAACTTCGACACGCCCGCGACCGCCTTGCAGGCCGCGACCACCTCGTCCGAGCCACGCAACCAGCACGGGGTGGTGGTGCAGATCTGCAGGTGGTAGCGGCCCACCGGCTGTATGTTGAACATCAGGTAGAAGGTGGCGACCTCGTAGACGCGGATCGGCGGCATGGTGAGCCGCTTGGCGATCGCGTCCATCGCCACGCGCGGGATCCAGGCGGAGCCGGTCTGCCGGCGCATCTGGTCCTGCACCAGGTAGAGCAGCGGCATCACCCCGCTCGCCTGCCGTCCTTCCGGGTACTTGGCCAGCACCTTGACGATTTCCGCCTCGCTCTGCGCGTCAAAGGCGAAGCTGCTCGGCTGCTCGTGCGAAGACGGAGCCGGCGCGTGTCCCGGGCTGCCGTGGCCGATGTTTTCTGCAGAAGCGTGACCGGACATGACGCCTACCTGTCGATCTCGCCGAACACGAGGTCGAGCGATCCGATGATCGCGACCGTGTCGGCCAGCATGTGTCGCCTGGACAGCTCGTCGATCGCCTGCAGGTGCGCGAAGCCGGTCGACCGGATCTT
This sequence comes from uncultured Acetobacteraceae bacterium, assembly GCA_964245345.1. Taxonomy (GTDB): domain Bacteria; phylum Pseudomonadota; class Alphaproteobacteria; order Acetobacterales; family Acetobacteraceae; genus Lichenicola. The sequence continues at coordinate 15,496 of CAXTMS010000066.1, forward strand.
GCAGCGATAGGGCCGGTTGCTGCCATCCGCGATCAGGTACACCCCGAATTCGCCCTTGGGCGTTTCCACCACCGTATAGGTGGCGCCCGACGGCACGTGGTAGCCCTCGGTGTAGAGCTTGAAGTGGTGGATCAGCGC
>CAXTMS010000067.1:0-4992 GCA_964245345.1 uncultured Acetobacteraceae bacterium
GGCGGAAGATGTCCGCCTTGACGTCGAGATCCTCGAACGCCGCCTCGATCACCACATCGACGTCGCCGAGCCGGCTCCAGTCGTCGCCGGCGCGGACGCGCGCGATGCGCCGCCCGGCCTCGTCCTCGGTGAGGCGCCCGCTGCGGACCTGCCTGTCGTAGAGCCCGCGCACCCGGGCGGCGCCGGCCTCGGCGCTCCCGGCATCGCGCTCGATCAGCGCGACCTCCAGCCCCGCATCGGCCAAGCAGGCCGCGATGCCCGATCCCATCGTGCCCCCGCCGATCACCGCAGCGCGGCGCAGCGGGCGCGGCGTGACCCCGTCGCAGCCGGGCACGTGGCCGGCCTGGCGCTCGGCCAGGAACAGGTGCCTCAGCGCTGCCGCCTCCTCGCCGGCGCGCAGCCTCAGAAAGGTTTCGCGCTCCAGCGCCAGGCCCTTGGCGAAGGTGACGGTGCCGGCCGCCTGCACCACCCGCACCGCCTCGGCGACCGCCGAGACGCCACGCGCACGGCGAAGCGCTCCGGCGACCGCCGCCTCCACGTTGCCGCCATCCCGGACCGGCATCGCCGCGACCACCCGCTTGGCCGTACCGGGCGCGCGGATCACCGCCTCCCCGACGACGTCGCCGTCCCAAAGCCGGTCGAGCAGTCCCGCGTCCACCGCCTGGGCGCCGGTCAGGACCCGGCCGTCGGCGATCATGCCGATCGCGTCCGCCAGGCCGACCAGGCGAGGCAGGCGCTGGGTGCCGCCGGCGCCCGGGATCAACCCCAGCCGGGTCTCGGGCAGGCCCAGCCTAGCCCGCGTGCTGCCGATCCTCAGGTCGCAGGCCAGGGCGATCTCCAGCCCGCCGCCCAGCGCCGCGCCATCGATCGCGGCCACGACCGGCTTCGACACCGACTCGATCGCCGCCACCACGTCGGGCAGGAACGGCTCCGCCGGCGGCTCGGACATCTCGCGTATGTCGGCCCCGGCGATGAAGCGCCCGTCGCCGCCGGAGATCACCAGCGCCACCACCGCGTCATCGGCATTGAGCCGGCGCACCGTCTCGATTAGGCCGGCGCGGACCGCGTTCGACAACGCGTTGACCGGCGGGTTGTCGATCTCCACGATCGCGACGGCGCCGTGCCGGCGGAAGCGGACCGGGTCCGTGGCCATGGCTCAGACCCTCTCGATCAGCATGGCGATGCCCTGGCCGACGCCGATGCACATCGTCACCACCGCGCGTCGCACCCCGCGCAGCTCCATGGCGCCCACCGCGGCCATCGCCAGCCGGGCGCCGGACATGCCGAGCGGGTGGCCCAGCGAGATCGCGCCGCCGTAGGGGTTCACGTGCTCGGCGTCGTCCGGCAGGCCCAGCCGGCGCAGTACCGCCAACGACTGCGAGGCGAACGCCTCGTTCAGCTCGACGAGGTCGATGTTGCCGATCGAGAGCCCGTTGCGGGCAAGCAGTTTCTCTGTGGCGGGAGCCGGACCGATCCCCATGATCCGCGGCGGGACCCCAACGGTCGCCATCGACACCACCCGGGCGCGCGGCGTCAGCCCGTGCCGTCGCGCCGCCGCCTCGCTGGCGACGATCACCGCGCCGGCGCCGTCGTTCACCCCCGAGGCGTTGCCGGCGGTGACCGAGCCGCCCTCCGTGCGGAACGGTGCGCGCAGCCTGGCCAGGCCCTCGAGCGTGGTGTCGGCGCGCGGATGCTCGTCCGCCTCCACCAGCCGCGTCTGGCCGCGCCCGGCCGGCACCGCGATCGGCGCGATCTCGCGCGCGAGCACGCCGCCTACCTGCGCCGCCGCGGTCCGTCGCTGCGAGCGCAGCGCGAACAGGTCCTGGTCGGCGCGGGAGATGCCGAACTCCTGCGCCACGTTCTCCGCTGTCTCGGGCATCGAATCGACCCCGTACTGCGCCTTCAGCAGCGGGTTGACGAAGCGCCAACCGATGCTGGTGTCGAACGTCTCGACGGTGCGCGAGAACGCCTCCGTCGCCTTGGCCGTCACGAACGGCGCGCGGGTCATGCTCTCGACGCCGCCCGCGATCATCAGCTCGGCGTCGCCGCCGCGGATCGCGCGCGCCGCCGTGCCGATGGCGTCCAGCCCGGAGCCGCAGAGCCGGTTCAGCGTGGTGCCGGAGATGCCGACCGGGAGCCCGGCCAGCAGCACCGCCATGCGGGCGACGTCGCGGTTGTCCTCGCCAGCCTGGTTGGCACAGCCGAGGATGACGTCGTCGACCGCGTCCCAGTCGAGCTGGGCGTGCCGCTCGCGCAGCACGCGGAGCGGGTGGGCGGCAAGGTCGTCGGCGCGGACGTCCTTCAGGACGCCGCCGTAGCGGCCGATCGGGGTGCGGACGAAGTCGCAGATGAACGCGTCGGTCATGCGTCGGCTCCCGGATCGAGGATCGAGGCCGGCCGGGCGAGCGTCTCGCGGATGCACGCAACCCGGAACCGGCTGGCCACGAAGGCCACGTCGGTGAGGCAGGCGTTGCCCGCAGGATTGGCCCCGGACACGTGGAAGTCGCTGAAGGCGGCGCTCTGGTTCACGAACAGTCCGCCGGTCAGGTTGATCGACAGGGCGACGCCGGCCCGCGCGAACGCATCGGCGGCCCGGTCGGCGCAGGCATCATCGGTGGTGTAGAGCGACGCGGTGATGCCGCCGCGGCGACGCGCCCCATCGGCGGCGGCGGCGATGGCGGCGGCGGTGTCCGGCGCGCGGATCACGAAGCTGATCGGGCCGAAGCGCTCGGTCTCGTAGGCATCGCGAGAGTCCAGCCCGATGCCGAGGATCAGCGGCGTCGCGGTACGGCCGCTGCCGGGTAGCGGCCGGCTGTCGCGAAGGATGCGGCCGAGACCGCGCGCCGATGCGACGCGCTCCAGTGTCGTCTCGTTGACGATCGTGCCGGCGACCTGCGCCGCTCGCTCGGGATCGGAGAGCAGCGCGTCCACCGCCTCGACCAAAGCCGTCTCGACCTGTTCCACGCTTCGGTGTCCGAGATTGGTCGCCACGCCATTCGCCGGAACAAAGATGTTTTGTGGCGCGGTGCACATCTGGCCGGAATAAAGTGACAGCGAGAACGCGATGTTCCGGCACATGCCGTCGAAGTCGTTGGTGGAGTTGATGACGATGCTGTTCAGCCCCGCTTCTTCGGTAAACAATGCCGCTTGCCGGACGTTCTCGCGCAGCCAGTCTGCGAAGACCGGTGATCCGGTGAAATCGACCAGCCCGATCTCAGGACGGATCGCGAGCGTCCGGGTGATCGGGGCGTCCGGCGTGTCGGGCGCCAGTTGCAGCACGTCCGGATCGAGGCCGTTCTCGCGCAGTACCGCGCGTCCGGTCCGCACGGTGATCGCCAGCGGCAGGATGGCGCTCGGATGCGGCTTCACGATCACCGCGTTACCAGTGACCAGGTTGGCAAAGATGGCCGGGTAGCTGTTCCAGTTCGGGAAGGTCGCGCAGCCGATCACCAGGCCGATCCCACGCGGCACGACCCGGAACGTCTTGCGCAGCCGCAGCACTTCTCCCGAACGGCCCTGCGGCTTCTCCCATAGGGCCTCGTCGACCACCTGCGTCATCGCCGACAGCGACACGGCGATCGCTTCCAGTCCGCGGTCCTGCGCGTGCGGGCCGCCGGCCTGGAACGCCATGGGAAACGCTTGTCCAGTGGTGTGCTGGGTCGCGTGCCCGATCAAGAAGCTTTGCGCGTTCAAGCGCAGCAGAATTTCCGCAGCGATGCCGGCTCGGGTCTCCACCGGCGCCCTGGACCAGGAGGTCGATGCGTGGGAGGCCGCCGAAACGAGGCCTTCCGCCGTTCGCGCCAGGTACAGGATCCCGAGCTCGCGGCCAAATGGGGATCGCTCGTCGCCCAGCCAAGTCTGGTCGGCGGCCTCCGACATCGATCCGTCCGGGAAAGCCTCATCGACGGGAAAGCGCCGTCCCAGCAGCTGCTCGAACGCGTCTGCGCCCTGGCTCACGGCCTCGTCACCATAGGCCTGCCGGCTGGGCGTCTCCGGGAATGGGGTCCAGAAGTCGCGCGACCGGACGTGCCGTGCAGCCTCGTCGAGCAGGGCGCGGTGCCGGTCGAAAAGCTGTTCCATCCAGGATCCCTCAAAGCCGCGGCCATTGACAGGGCAAGCTCGTTTCGGGACATGTTAACCGAACGTCTGGTCAACTCAAGCAGCTCTGGCTGTCGGCCGAGGCGAGGCAGGGACCGGGGCCGGCCTGGCCTTGCCGGGGAGGAAGATGATGGGCTTCATCGAGGTTTTGAGTTTTCCCGGCTGGCAGTCCATCGTGCTCAACCGTCCCGACCGGCTGAACGCGTTCAACGATGCCATGCACCGCGAGCTGCGCGCAGCAATCGACGCGGCGGCCGAGGACCCGCAATGCCGCGCGGTGCTGCTGACCGGTGCCGGACGCGGCTTCTGCGCCGGTCAGGACCTGACCAACAGGGTCACCGGTCCCGGCGCGCCGCCGCCCGACCTCGGCGCCACCGTCGAGGCGTTCTACAACCCGCTGATCCGCCGGCTCCGCTCCATGCGCAAGCCGGTGGTGTGCGCGGTCAACGGCGTGGCCGCGGGTGCGGGGGTGACCATCGCGCTGGCCTGCGACATCGTGGTCGCGGCCCGCTCGGCCAGGTTCGTGCTCTCCTTCGCCAAGCTGGGCCTGATCCCGGATTCCGGCGGAACGTTCCACCTGCCGCGCTTGGTCGGCGATGCGCGCGCGCGGGGGCTGGCCCTGCTCGGCGAGCCGATAACGGCCGAGCAGGCGGAGGCATGGGGCCTGATCTGGAAGACCGTCGACGATGCGCGGTTGCGGGAGGATACCGAGGCGCTGGCGGCGCACCTGGCCCTGCAGCCGACCTTCGGGCTCGGGCAGATCAAGCTGGCGCTCAACGCGTCGAGCGGCAACACGCTGGATGCCCAGCTCGACCTGGAGCGCGACCTGATGCGCCGCGCCGGGCAGACGGCGGACTACGCGGAGGGCGTGGCGGCCTTCGTCGAGAAGCGCGC
>CAXTMS010000067.1:5092-15354 GCA_964245345.1 uncultured Acetobacteraceae bacterium
GACGAGCTCGCCGCGATCCAGCTCGAACGGCTGCGGTGGTCGGTCCGGCACGCCTACGACAACGTGCCGCTCTACCGCGGCCGCCTCGACCAATCCGGCATCCATCCGGACGACATCCAGCGGTTGTCGGACCTCCGCAAGCTCCCGTTCACGACCAAGGCGGACCTGCGCGACACCTATCCGTTCGGCATGTTCGCGGTCCCGCAGGAGCGGATCGCCCGCATACACGGCTCGTCCGGCACCACCGGCAAGCCGGTAGTGGTCGGCTACACCCTGGCCGACCTCGACATGTGGGCCGACGTGATCGCGCGGTCGATCCACGCCGCCGGCGGCCGGCCGGGGATGAAGCTGCACAATTCCTACGGCTACGGGCTGTTCACCGGGGGACTCGGCATCCACGCCGGCGCCGAACGCCTGGGCTGCGCGGTGATCCCGATGTCCGGCGGAATGACCGAGCGGCAGGTGCAGCTCATCAACGATTTCCGCCCGGAGCTCATCACCGTCACGCCGTCCTACATGCTGGCGCTGCTCGACGAGTTCGTCCGCCAGGGTCTCGACCCGCGCAACAGCTCGCTCCGCTACGGCATCTTCGGTGCCGAGCCCTGGACCAACGCGATGCGCCGCGAGATCGAGCAGGCGTTCGACATGCGGGCGGTCGACATCTACGGCCTGTCGGAGGTGCTCGGTCCCGGCGTGGCGCAGGAGTTCGTCGAGACCCAGGACGGGTTGCATGTCTGGGAGGATCATTTCTATCCGGAGATCGTCGATCCGGTGACCGGCGAGGTGCTGCCGGACGGCGTCCAGGGCGAGCTCGTGTTCACCTCGCTGACCAAGGAGGCGTTCCCGATCCTGCGCTACCGGACGCGCGACCTCACCCGGCTGCTGCCGGGAACCGTGGTGCCGGCGATCCGCCGCATGGAGAAGGTGACCGGGCGATCGGACGACATGATCATCCTGCGCGGGGTGAACCTGTTCCCGACCCAGATCGAGGATGCGCTCGTGCCCTATAGCTGGTGCAGCGGGCACTTCCAGATCGAGCTGGTCCGGGAGGGGCGGATGGACCGGATGATCGTGCACGTCGAGGCGAGGCCCGAGCACTGGAACGTCCCCGGGACGCGCGACCAGGCCAGGGCCGTCACCCACCACATCAAGAACACGATCGGCGTCAGCGCGACGGTCGTGGTGGTCGCCCCTGGCGCGATCGAGCGGTCGTCGGGCAAGGTGAGGCGGGTGGTCGACCGAAGGCCGGCCCTGGAGCCGGTCTCGCCCTGACGTATCGCTCGTTCCGCCGGAGGTGGTTATGATCGGCGCACAGGTCGCGCGGTGGCGCATCAAGTTGAAGGTCAACGCCATGGCACGGCCCCGCGCCTCGGACTACGAGGACAAGAGCAGGATGATCCTCGCCAAGTCGGCGATCCTGTTCGCGCGGCACGGCTACGACAGGGCGTCCATCACCATGATCGCGGATGCATGCGCCATGTCGAAGGCGCTGCTCTACCACTACTACACCGACAAGCGACAGCTCCTGCACGGCATCATCGAGTCGCACCTCGATGGCCTGCTCCGGGTGACCGATCCGGTGCGGTGCGCCGGCACATCGGCCCGGATCACCCTCTACACGATGTCCGAGGCGGTGCTGGAAACCTACCGGAACGCCGATGCCTATCATCAGGTGCAGCTCAACCACATGGACCTGCTGGCACCGGAGCAGCAGGATGCGTTGCGGGAACTCGAACGCCGCCTCGTCGCACGGTTCGCGGCGGCCATCGACGCGGCCCTGCCGCACCCCGGCACCCAGGACGCCCTCCTGAAGCCGCTGACCATGTCGCTCTTCGGCATGTTCAACTGGGCCTACATGTGGTTTCGCGACACGGGCTCGCTCACCCGGGCCGCCTATGCCCGCCTGGCGGCCGACCTCGTCATCAGCGGCGCGCACGCCGCCTCGATACCGGCCGTCGCACGACACCCATCGAAGGAGAGGGGTCCGGCCCCGGCCCGTCCACGGGTACGCGCGTCTCGAGCGGATCCTCAGACCGCATCGTAGTCGATGGTCACCCGGTCCGAGGTGGGGCGTGTCTGGCATGTCAGCACGAAGCCAGCCTCGGTTTCCCAAGGCTCGAGCGAAAAGTTCACGTCCATGACCGCGGTGCCGTCGATCAGCTTGGCGCGGCAGGTGCTGCACATGCCGCCCTTGCACGCGTAAGGGAGGTCCAGCCCGGCCCTCAGGGCCGCATCGAGCACGAACTCGCCCTCCGCCACCCTCACGTCGGTGTGCTTGCCGTCGACCACCAGCGAAGCCACGCGGCCGGAGGCGGCCTGCTCCGCCGTCACCACGGGCCGCGCGCGTGGCTTGCCCTTGAAGCTCGAGACGAAGCGCTCGACGTGGATCGATCCGGCCGGCATGCCGAGTTCGAGCAGCGTCGCCTCGACCTCGTCGCTCATGCTGGCCGGACCGCAGACGAACACGTGGTCGACCTGCCGGGCCGGGACGATGTGCGTCATCAGCACCAGGATCTTCGCACGGTCCAGGCGACCGTTCAGCAGCGGGATGTCCTGCTGCTCCTTCGACAGCACGTGGAAGACCGCGAGACGATCGAGGAACCGGTCCTTCAGCTCCTCCAGCGCCTCGCGGAACAGCATGTCGTTCAGCGTGCGGTTGCCGTAGAACAGGAAGAACCGGCTGTCCGGCTCGGCGCTCAGCGTGCCGCGTATGATCGACAGGATCGGCGTGATGCCCGAGCCGGCCGCGAACCCGGCATAGGTGCGGGCGGATTGCGGTTCCGGCACAAGGCCGAAGCGTCCGGTCGGGCTCATCACCTCAAGCACGTCACCGCGGCGCAGGGTCTGGTTGGCCCAGGTGGAGAACACGCCGTCGTCGACCCGCTTGATGGCGACGCGAAGCTCGCCGTCGACGGGTGCCGAGCAGATCGAGTAGGACCGGCGCAGGTCCTCGCCCGCGATCGTCTTGCGCAACGTCAGGTATTGGCCGGGGGCGAACCGATACAGCTCGGCCAGGTCGGCCGGAATGTCGAAGGCCAGTGAGACCGCGTCCGCGGTCTCCCGCCTGAGGTCGGAGACCCGGAGCGCATGGAAGCGCGGGGCGCCGGGGGAGGTCCTCGTGCCGCCGGAGGTTACGGACATGACCGATGGGCCCTCGGGTTCCTGGCTGTTCTCAGTGACACTTGAAGTAGTCGAACGGCTCGCGGCAGCTGTGGCAGCGCCAGAGGGCCTTGCACGACGTCGAGCCGAACTCGGCGATAAGGCCGGTGTCGCTCGACCCGCAGCGTGGGCAATTGACTTCGTCCTTGCCGAACAGCGCCCGGCGCCCGCCGCCGACGACCGGGGGCGCCACGCCGTATTCCTTGAGCTTGCGGCGGCCCTCCTCGGTCATCCAGTCGGTGGTCCAGGCCGGCGACAGCACGGTGCGCACCGTGGCATTTCCAATCCCGCCCCTCGCGAGCGCGGCCTCGATCTCCAGGGTGATCATGTTCATGGCGGGACAGCCGGAGTAGGTGGGCGTGATCGCGACCTCGACCTTCCCGTCCCGGACCGTGACGTCCCGAAGCACGCCGAGGTCACCGATCGACAGCACCGGGATCTCGGGATCGACCACGTCCTGCAGCACCTCGACGACCCGCTCGCGCAGCTCCAGGTCCGTGCCCGCACTCACCACCGTGCCCCCGGATTGGCGCGCTGGAGGTGCTGCAGCTCGGCCAGCAGCGGCCCCAGATGCTCGGAATGACGCCCGCCGCGCCCGCCGCGCTGCATCCAGGGTCCGTCCGGACGACGCAAGTTGGCCCGGGCAAAACCGGCATCCACCGTGTCCGACCACGTCTCGCGGAAGGTCGAGGGGTGCACCATCAGCCCGTCAGCGATGAGGGAGTCCTCCGAGGCGTCGGTGTCGAACATCTCCCCGGTGAACGGCCAGAGCGTGTCGACCGCCTGCTGCGTCCTGGCGTGGCTCTGCTCGGTGCCGTCGCCCAGCCGGATCAGCCATTCGGTCGAGTGGCGGAGGTGGTAGGCGCTCTCCTTCTCCGACTTGGCGGCGACTGCTGCGAGCGTCGTATCGGATGAGGACATCATGGCGCGCCAGTACGGGTCGGCGAAGGCCGAGTAGAAGAACTGCCGCACCATGGTGTGCGCGAAGTCCCGGTTCGGCTGCTCGCAGAGCAGCAGGTTCCGGTACTGGCCGACGTCGCGGAGATAGGCGTAGCTGTCCTCGTCGTTCGCGGCCCGGCCATCTTCCCGCGGCTCGACCTCGGCCGCGTAGCCGTAGAGCGAGCGGGCCTGGCCGATCAGGTCGAGGCCGATGTTGGCCAAAGCCATGTCCTCCTCCAGCGTCGGAGCGTGGCCGCACCACTCCGACAGCCTGTGGCCCAGGATAAGCGAGTCGTCGGCCCGGCGCAGGGCGTAGAGGACCAGGGGCGTTTCCGACACCCTGACGGTGTTCGATGCCATGTTCGTTTCCTCGATGAATGGCCGGGACCGGCCCGCGGGCTCGACGGATCACATGTGCCCGACTTCGTCCGGAACCTCGTAGAAGGTCGGATGGCGATACGGCTTCGATGCGGTCGGCTCGAACATCATTCCCTTGTCCTGCGGATCGGAGGCGATGATCGCGCTGGACGGCACCACCCACAGCGAGAGTCCTTCCCCTCGCCGGGTGAAGACGTCGCGCGCGGCCTGGAGCGCCAGCGACGAGTCGGCGGCGTGCAGCGAGCCGACATGCTTGTGTGACAGGCCGGCACGGCTCCGGATGAAGACCTCCCAGAGCGGCACGTTCGTCGTCGGCTTGACCATCTCGGCTCCCGAAGCATGATGGGCTGAGCATGCCCTGCTCGCATTTCGAAGGATCGTCCCGCCCGGAGCCGCTACGCGGCCAAGCGCTGCGATTGCTTGGCGGCGAAGGCGGCGGCGGCCTCGCGGACCCACTCCCCGTTCTCGTGCGCATTGCGCCGCGCGTCGATCCGCTCGCGGTTGCACGGGCCGTTGCCGGCCAGGACCTGCTTGAACTCGTCCCAGTCGATCTCGCCATAGCTCCAGTGGCCCGAGGCCGCGTCGAACGCCAGCGCCGGGTCCGGCAGGGTCAGGCCGAGATACTCCGCCTGCGGCACGGTCGCGTCGACGAACTTCTGGCGTAGCTCGTCATTGCTGAAGCGCTTGATCTTCCAGCGGGTTGACTGGTCTGAATGCTGGCTGGCGTTGTCCGGCGGCCCGAACATCATCAGGCACGGCCACCACCAGCGGTTCAGCGCGTCCTGCGCCATCGCCTTCTGCTCGTCGGTGCCGGCGCACAGGGTCATCATGATCTCGAAGCCCTGGCGCTGGTGAAAGCTCTCCTCCTTGCAGACGCGGATCATGGCACGGGCATAGGGCCCGTAGGAGCAGCGGCAGAGCGGGATCTGGTTCATGATCGCGGCGCCGTCCACCAGCCAGCCGATTGCGCCGATATCGGCCCAGGTCATGGTGGGGTAGTTGAAGATGGAGGAATACTTCGCCCGGCCGTCCATCAGCTGGTCCATCAGCTCCTCACGCGATGCGTTCAAGGTTTCCGCGGCAGCATACAGGTAGAGGCCGTGGCCGCACTCGTCCTGCACCTTGGCGAGCAGCGCGGCCTTGCGACGCAGCGACGGCGCCCGGGTGATCCAGTTTCCTTCCGGAAGCTGACCGATGATTTCGGAATGGGCATGCTGGCTGATCTGCCGCACCAGCGTCTTGCGATAGGCTTCCGGCATCCAGTCGTTCGCCTCGATACGGTCCTCCGCATCGATCCGTGCCTGGAACCGCGCGACCTTGTCGGCATCCTCTACCGAGTGGGTGGTGGACAGATCGTTGAGCGCCTGCGTGTACATGGGTACCCTCCAGCATCCTGAGGGGCCAAAATATTACAGATTTCGCTGGAGTCAAGCTCAATCGGTAACATGAGTCCACCGCGAGGGTGCCTCGGGGGAGAGGCGCCGCGACAGGGCGGACGTCGGCGGCGGCAGCGGGCCGTGCCGATCGAGGCCGTTCGCATCCAACCAGCGCTCCGCGGCCGGGACGACGGCGTGATAGAGTCGCGCGCACAGCCCGTGAGCCTCATGACCGGGCCACCGCTCGGGCAGCAGCGTGTCGGGGAGATGCGGATCACGCAGCACGACCCGCCGGAACTCGTGGATCAGCAGGGTGCGCGCCACGAGCGCGTCGCGATCCTGCAGTTCCTGCCCCGCATCGAGCCATAGCGCCAGCGGCTGGAACACGGTCAGGAAGCGCTCGTAGGTCCGCGCGATCCGATCAAGAGGCCAATTGCGTGCCACCAGGAGCCGCAGTCCTTCCACCGCCCCGTGTATGGTCAGGTACTGGACCGGCTGCGTCTCGGGAGGCGACGGATCCTGCACGGGGCGCATCTCAGGTCCGAGCCAGGCTCCGGACGACAACTGGACGAAGCCCTGCTCGTCCATCCGGGTCCGGAACCGATCATCTTCGGGCAGCGCAGCGGGAAGGGCGAGCCGAAGCCTGCTGACGGTCTCGACATCCGGCTGTCCGTAGATCCGCAGCTCGGCCTCCGCGAAGGTCGCGATGCCGCGCTCCGACAGACGGTAGTAGCTGTTGCGGCCCACCCGGGTGCGCACGACCCAGCCATCCGCGGTCAGCCGCGACATGGCGGTCCGCACCACGCCGGGGCCGATCGCCATGCCGTCGATGATCGACAATATCGTTCCCAGCCAGATCGATCCGCCACGCGGCACGATGGCATCGCCGAACAGCGTCAGGATGATCGACCAGGTACGAGATGGCTCGCTCTGGAGATGGGCGAGGATCGGGCTCAGGGGATGCTGCACGGGCGGGCTATCCCGGACCGTCGGCAGCCGCGTGACGCCCTGGACCCGCAATAGATTGGAAAGTAACGGTTTCCAAAGGCGAGCCTTTGGTGGGGTTTGGGGCAAAGCCCCAATTCCTGCCTTGTCTTCGCCTCCGACGCATAACTCCCCTCAGGGCCGAACAGTCAGTCGCTCGGCGGCAGCGGGACAGCGCCTGGCGGTGCCATATTCGCTCCACGCGGATGTCCGTCAAGCTTCAGCACGGACATCCGGTCGCGAAGGTCATCGAGAAACCGCTCCTGCCCTGCGGGCTGGCCGTGACCGATCGAGGATGACGATCGGCTGGATGTCTCACCGGGTGCCGGGCTCACGGACCGGCCGCCGGCGTCGCGAGCGCAGCGTCCGGCAAGTCAGGCGGGCAGCTCAGGCGCTTCTGGGATCGTCAGCCAGGCCGACGCCGACGATGCCCGCCTTGGCGCACGCCTCGTCATGGTCTGGAAGATGCCCGCTCACCCCGACCGCGCCGACGATGTCGCCGCCCGAGGCCGTCCGGATCAGGACGCCGCCTGGAACCGGTATGACATCGCCCTCCGCCAAGGCTGCGAGTGCGCCGAAGAATGCCTGGTGATGGGCGGCTCGTCCGGCCAATGCTCGTGTTCCCATCCCCATGCCCAGGGCACCCCACGCCTTCCCGCGAGCGATGCGCTCGCGAAGCAGGCTCGAGCCGTCTTCGGACTGGAAGGCGACCAGGCAGCCCCGGGCGTCGAGCACGGCGACCGTCATCGGCGGCATCCCCTCGCCACGTGCGTGTTCGAGCGCCTTGCTGACGATCCGGCTGGCGTCCGCTAGGTGAAGCATGAAGTCTCTCCGTGCTGGGGGCGATGCGGCGGACCGCCACCTTGCCTTGACCAGATCCCTCGATCTGGCTAGTCACCAGGGCAATTGGCGACCGCACGGGTGGTTAGACCTGAAAGTCATGAACATGGCCAGTCCGACGCCGACCAGTCCGGTTCTGCCAGGCGTCCGGCCGATGGCCGGGAACCGTGCGGCAAAACAGATCTTCCGCGAGCTGAGGAGTGACATCGTCGACGGCACGTTGTCCCGGGGAAGTCGGTTGCCCACCGAACGGGCCCTGGCGAAACGCTACGAGGTCAGCAACCCGACGGTGCGCGAGGCGATGCGCGCGCTGGATCTGCTGGGCTTCGTCGACGTCCGGCACGGCAGCGGCACGTACGTCTCGGCGGACACCGCGGAACTGATTGCGACCTGCCTCGCATCCGTCATCAGGCTCTCCGAGCTGGACGTCAAGCAGGTGCTCGGAATCTTCAGCGTGCTGAGCGAGCACGCCGCCAGTTGCGCGGCCCGTTCCGGAACCCAGGAGGACCACGACAGGCTGCTTGCCTCGCTTGATCCAATCGCCGCGGCAGGGACGACCGAAGAGGCAGCGGAAGCCGTGCTCGAGTTCCATGCCGCAGTCGCCGCCTCCGCCCACAATGCCCTCCTGTCCGGCCTCATCCAGTTCCTGGCCCGGGTGCAGGTCGAGCTCGGCATGAGTCTGGCAGACGGTTCGAGGGACCATTGGCGGCGGATCCTGGCCAAGCTCGCGACGGTCCGCCGCCGCCTAGTCCTCGCGATCGTGCGGCGGGATCAGGAGGACGCGGAGGCGTCGTCGCGCGCGTTCAGCGTCAAGGCGCTTGCCGCCATCACCTGGTTGCCCAATGCCCGGGAGGTCCGTCGGAGTGATCCGATGTTTCGAAAGACGCTGTCGTCCATGATGTCGCGGATGGAGACGGACTGATGTCGGCTCCAGCGGTCGAGACGGTCTCCGACCTCCATCCTTCCGAGGTCCGGCAAGCCGAGGAAGCGCGTCGCGTCGCCATGCTCGCGGGCGATATCGGAGCATTGCGGGAGCTGCTCGCCGACGACGTCGTCTGGGTGCATGCCTCGGCAGGGCAGGACACGAAGGCGTCGTTCATCGAGGGTTTCGCGTCCGGGCGCCTGAAGTGTTTCCGGCTTGATCATGCCGACACGCAGGTGCGGTTGCATGGACATGCTGCCATCGTGACCGGGCAGGTCGAGATGGATGTCAAGCTTACAGGACACCGACGTGTCGCCGCCAACGTGTTCGTTGCCGTCTGGGTACGGACAACGACCGGGGTGCAGCTCTCATACTGGCAGTCGACACGCTTGCCCGCATCGGTCCCGGGTGGCTGAGCCTGACCGCGACAGTTGAGGATTGAGCGTTGTCCTCCGCTGCCGGCAGTGGCGGCGCCTTGACGAAGCGTACCCCCGCGTCGGCAACGCGACGCGGAGCGAGGGCATCCACGGAGCCGGAGCACACCACGATCGGCCGGTACGTCGTCGACCTGGCGATGAAGCCGATCCGAGGCATCGATTCCATGCCCGAAACGATCAGGACAAGGCCGCGTCGCCTACCTCCATGCTGCTGGAGGGGCTGGAATGGCGGGCGCCGGTGCAGACCCGGCGTCTCATGATCGCCGGAAGAGGACGGTTTCCAATGTACAGGCCGGGGCTGAGTCGGTAGCCTCCGGTCATGCGGATCGCGCTCGACAGCCTGCCGACCGACACCACCATGTTGCAGCAGCTGGTGCGCGACATGGCGGCGGCGCTGGACGAGGGGCAGACCGAGATCGACCGGCTGCGCCTGATCATCAGGCAGTTCCAGCGTGCACGATTCGGACGCAGCGCCGAGCGGCACGCGGCGCGTGTGGAACGCTCGAAGCCTCTCCTAGAGGCCCTCCGCGCCTGGCTGGACTTGCAGCTGTCGCGTCTACCCAGCCGCTCCAAGCTTGCGGAGGCGATCCGCTACGCGCTTGGACGCTGGACATCGCTGATCTGGTTCCTGGACGACGGCCGCATCGACCTGGATAATAATCCGGTCGAGCGGGCGATCAGGCCTATTGCTCTCGGCCGCAAGAACAGCCTGTTCGCCGGCAGCGAAGGGGGCGCCCGGCGCTGGGCAATCAGCGCCTCGCTGATCGAGAGCGCCAAGCTCAACGGCATCGAGCCCTACGCTTGGCTAGATAACACCCTTACCTGCATGGCGAACGGGCATCCGCACCAATGCCTCGACGAGTTGCTGCCGTGGTGTGCCCTCTGAGTGTGCCTAACTGACCGGATGATCTTGATATGCTACCCTCTTCTGATGGCTCCTGGTCAATGGATGATGCATGACGACAGCCTTCTACACGCACAAGATGACCTTCTGGCGCATTCAACCGGCGTGCAGTCGCTGTTCTTTCCGATCGGCGGCTGGGTTGAGCCGCCGTTAGGGACGTATGGGGCCGACACTCCGTCATCGAAACGGCGCATCCTGAGCCTGACTGTCTGCCGTCAGGGCTCATGAGACAGATCGGAGGAGTTGAGGAAGGGAGGGTTTCTGGCTGATCGTGTTCAGCGAGGACATGCAGATGAACCAGAAGTCGTCCACCTCGCCATCGC
>CAXTMS010000068.1:0-15217 GCA_964245345.1 uncultured Acetobacteraceae bacterium
CTTCCGTCCGGCGATGACCGTGACCCAGTTCGCGGCGGTCAAGCCGTGATCGTGGCCGGGATCGGGCTGCGTCCGGGTGCCGGCGCGACGGAGATCGCGGCGCTGGTCGAGCGGGCGGCGCGCGCGTCCGGTTGCCGGCCCACCGTGCTGGCGGTGCCGGCGTTCCGCGCAGGCGAGGCCGGGCCGGGGGAAGCGGCGGTTCTGTTGTCGCTGGAGCTGCGCTGGGTTGCGCGCGACGCGCTGGAGGCGGCGCAGCCGCGCTGCCGAACCCGCTCGGCGCAGGCGCTGGCGTGCGTCGGTGCGGCCTCGATTGCGGAAGGCTGCGCGCTGGCCGCCGCCGGTCCGGACGGGAGGCTGATGCTGGAACGCATCGCTTCCGCAACCGTCACCTGCGCCGTGGCCGAAGGCGCAGGCCCGTCGTGACGGTGCACTTCATCGGCGCCGGCCCCGGTGCGGCCGACCTGCTGACCCTGCGCGGGCGCGACCTGCTGGCGCGCTGCCCGGTCTGCCTCCACGCCGGCTCGATCGTGCCGCGCGAGATGCTGGTGCACTGCCCGCCGGGCGCGCGGCTGGTGGACACCGCCGGGCTCACCCTGGACGCGATCGAGGCGGAATACGCCGCCGCCTTCGCCGCCGGCCAGGAGGTGGCGCGGCTGCATTCGGGCGACCTGTCGATCTGGAGCGCGGTGGCGGAGCAGGTCCGGCGGCTGCGCCGGCTCGGCATCCCCTACACGCTGACGCCCGGGGTGCCGGCGTTCGCCGCCGCCGCCGCGGCGCTCGAGCGCGAGCTGACGGTGCCGGAGCTGGCGCAGAGCGTGGTGCTGACCCGCGTGTCCGGGCGCGCGTCGGCGATGCCGGAAGCCGAAACGCTGTCGGCGTTCGGGGCCACCGGCGCCACGCTGGCGATCCACTTGGGCGTCCACGCCCTCGACCGAATCGTGGCCGAGCTGCTCCCGACCCACGGCGCCGGGTGTCCGGTGGCGGTGGCGGTGCGCGTGTCCTGGCCGGACCAGCGCATCGTCCGCGGCACGCTGGGCAGCATCGCCGGGCTGATGGCGGATCAGCCGGCGGAACGCACGGCGCTTGTGCTGGTGGGACGGGCGCTGGAGGCGGACAAGTTCCGCGACAGCGCGCTGTACGATCCCGCCTACCGCAGGCGGTTCCGGGAATGAGCTTGGTCCACCGGCAGGAACGCCGTGCGCCCCTGCAGGGCGCCGTCGCGGTCGAACAACAGGAGCTCCAGCTCGGCGCCGCTGCCGGCGAGCACGTCCGCCGCGACGTGCCAGGCCTGGGCGGCGACCGCATCGCCGAGCGGCACGCCTACGGCGGCGGCGAGGGCGAAGGCTTCCGCCGCGGTGTTGGCGCCGGCGATGCGCGCGCCCAACGCGGCATCCCCGCCGGCCGCGGCCGACACGGCGGCCAGGGCCGGGAGGTCGATGCGGCCGCGGCTGGAATGCAGGTCCAGCCTGCCCTGCCCCAGCTTGGCCAGCTTGGCCACGCCGCCCGCCACCGTGACGCGCGGCACCGGGTGGTCGCGCAGGTATTTCAGCATGCCGCCGGCGAAGTCGCCCATCTCGATCAGCGCCACCTCCGGCAAGCCGTGCAGCGCCTGCACCGCGCGCTCGGACGTGGCGCCGGTGCTGCCGGCGACGTGGGACAGGCCCATGGCCCGGGCGACGTCGATCCCCCGCCGTATGGTGTCGATCCAGGCGGCGCAGGAGAACGGCACCACGATGCCGGTGGTGCCCAGGATCGACAGGCCGCCGACGATGCCGAGCCGGCCGTTCAGGGTGCGCTCGGCCAGCCGCTCGCCGCCGGGGATAGACAGCGTCACCTCGGCGTCCGGCAGGGTGCCTGCGGCGGCGTCCGCCAGGGCGTCGGCGATCATGCGTCGCGGCACCGGGTTGATCGCGGGTTCCCCCGGCGGCAGCGGCAGGCCGGGCCGGGTGATCGTGCCGACCCCTTCCCCGGCGCGATAGCGGATGCCGCTGCCGGGCGGCAGCAGGCGCAGCTCGGCCCGGACCAGCGCGCCGTGGGTGACGTCCGGGTCGTCGCCGGCGTCCTTGACGATCGCGGCGCGGGCTGCGTCGTTGTCGCGCGAGGCTTCCGCCAGCGCGAACGCGGCGGTGGCGCCGCCGGGCAGGACGATGCTGACCGGATCGGGAAACCGCCCGGTCAGCAGGGCGGTGAAGGCGGCCTTGGCGGCGGCGGCGGCGCAGGAGCCGGTGGTCCAGCCGCGTCGGAGCGGGCCGGATCTCGGCGTATGGGGATCGGCATGCGACTCCTGCTCCACGCCGACCCTCTTAGGACCGGCCGCACCCCCTGTCACGGAACCCGTTCATGACGCCACGCGGCCTGCTGATCGCGGCTCCCCGTTCCGGCGGCGGCAAGACCACGGTGACGCTGGCGCTGCTGGCCGGCCTGCGCCGTCGCGGCCTGGCGGTGCGCGCCGCCAAGTCCGGGCCGGACTACATCGATCCTGCCTTCCACCAGGCCGCCTGCGGACAGCCGAGCCTGTGCCTGGACAGCTGGGCGATGCCGCCGGCGCTGCTGGACGCGACGACGGCCGAAGCCGCGGACGGCGCGGAACTGCTTCTGGTCGAGTCCGCGATGGGGCTGTTCGACGGCGTCGACGGGCCGCCCGGCCGACGCGGCAGCGCCGCCGACCTTGCCGCGCGGTTCGGCCTGCCGGTGCTGCTGGTGCTCGACGTGTCGGGGCAGTCGCAGACGGTGGCCGCCGTCGCGCGCGGCTTCGCGGTGCACGATCCGGCGGTCCGGCTGGCGGGCGTGGTGCTGAACCGGGTGGCCTCGCCGCGGCACCATGCGGGAGCCGCCTCGGCGCTCCGGGAGGCCGGGATCCCGCTGCTCGGCAGCATCGGGCGCGACCCGGCGCTGGCGCTGCCGGAACGGCATCTGGGGCTGGTGCAGGCGCGCGAGCACGGCGCGCTGCCGGATTTCCTCGCCGCCCTCGCCGCCGTTGCCGAGCGGGAACTCGACCTCGGGGGCATCGTCGCTGCCGCCGCCCCCCTGCTGCCGCCGGGCGTTGCCGCCGGGCCGGCGCTGCCGCCGCCCGGGCAGCGGATCGCGGTCGCCGACGACGCGGCGTTCTCGTTCCTGTACGGGCACCTCGCCGCCGGATGGCGACGCGCCGGGGCGGAGCTGCTGTTGTTCTCGCCCTTGGCCGGCCAGGCGCCGTCGGACGACGCGGACTGCTGCTGGCTGCCCGGCGGCTACCCGGAGCTGCATGCCGGGCCGCTTTCCGCCGCTGCCGGCTTCCACGACGGGCTCCGCCGCTTCGCCGATACTCGTCCGGTGCACGGCGAGTGCGGCGGCTACATGGTGCTGGGCACGGCGCTGACCGACGCGGAGGGCGTGCGCCACGCGATGACCGGGCTGCTCGGCCATGCCACCAGCTTCGCGGACCGCCGCCTGCATCTGGGCTACCGCGCCGCCCGCTTGTTGGCGGGTTGTTCGGTGGGGCCGGCCGGCGCCGAGCTGCGCGGGCACGAGTTCCACTACGCAACGGTGTCGGACCCCGGCGGCGACCTGCCGCTGGCGACGCTGGCCGACGCGTCCGGCACCGAGCTGGGCGACGCGGGCGGCCGGCGCGGCCAAGTGTCCGGCTCGTTCTTCCACGCCATCGCGCTGCAGCCGGAGGGAGCCGCGCCGTGAGCCTGCCTTTTCCGGACCTCGACTCGCTGCGCGGCAGCTGCTCCGAGCCGTCCGAAGGCGACGACGCGGCCGAGGCGGCGGCGCTGCAACGGCAGGCGGTGCTCACCAAGCCGCAACACAGCCTGGGGCGGCTGGAACGGCTGGCAGCCTGGCTCGCGCGCTGGCAGCGCCGGGCGATCCCGCGCCTCGACCGGGTGGAGATCCTGGTGTTCGCCGGCAACCACGGCGTTGCCGCCCGGGGCGTGTCGCCGTTCCCGCCGGAGGTGACGGCGCAGATGGTGGCGAACTTCGCCGCGGGCGGGGCGGCGATCAACCAGCTGGCGCGGGTGGCGGACGCCGCCCTGCGCGTGGTCGAGTTGGCCGGGCTGGCGCCGTGCGGCGACATCAGCCGCGAGCCGGCGATGACCGAGGCGGCCTTCCTGGACGCCGTCGCCGTCGGCTTTCGGGCGGTCGAGCCGGGCACCGACCTGCTGTGCCTGGGCGAGATGGGGATCGGCAACACCACGGCGGCGGCGGCCTCGTGCGCCGCGCTGTTCGGCGGGACGGGAACCGACTGGGCCGGGCGCGGCACCGGACTGGACGATGCCGGGCTCCTGCGCAAGGCGAGGACTGTCGACCAGGCCCTGGCGCTGCACGGCGCGGCGCTTGCCGACCCGCTGCAAGCGGCGCGACGGCTCGGGGGCTTCGAGCTGGCGGCGCTGCTGGGCGCGGCACTCGCGGCGCGGCGTCGCGGGGTTCCGGTGCTGCTGGACGGCTTCGTGTGCGCAGCCGGGGTGGCGCCGCTGCTTCGGCTCCATCCGAACGGCCTGGACCACGCGCTGGCGTCGCACCGCTCCGCAGAGGCCGGGCACCGGGCGCTGCTGCTGGCGCTGAACCAGGAGCCGCTGCTCGATCTCGGGATGCGCCTGGGGGAAGCGTCGGGGGCAGCGCTCGCGGTGCCGATCCTGCGCGCCGCCTGCGCCTGCCATGCCGGCATGGCGTCGTTCGAGGAGGCGGGCGTGTCCGGGCGCGCGTGACGCTGTTGCGCGACCTGCGCGCCGACCTCGGCTGCGGCTTCGGGCTGCTCACCCGCCTGCCGGTCGGGTGGCTGGTGCTGTCCGGCTCGGCGTTCCGGCCCGGGCGTGCGGTCTGGACCTATCCGCTGGCGGGGCTGGTGGTCGGCGCGGTGTCGGGGTGCTCGCTCTGGATCGCGGCGCGATTGGGGGTGCCGCCGCTGCCGGCGGCGGCCTGGAGCGTCGCGGTTGCGGTGCTGTTCACCGGCGGCCTGCACGAGGACGGCCTTGCCGACACTGCCGACGGCTTCGGCGGCGGACGCACGCGGGAGCGCCGGCTGGAGATCATGCGCGACAGCCGGATCGGCAGCTACGGGGCGCTGGCGCTGACGGTGTCGCTGGCGATCCGCATCGCCGCGATCTCGACGATGCCGCAGGCGAAGGCCTGGGCGGGCCTCGTGCTTGCCGGGAGCCTGTCCCGGACCGCGATGCTGCCGGTGCTGATGCTGCTGCCGCCTGCCCGGCTGGACGGCCTGGGACGCAGCGTCGGACGGGCGCCGCCGCTCGCGTCAGGGGTGGGATTGGTCGTTGCCGCCGCGGTAGCCCTGGCCTGCGTGCCGCCCGTCGCCGCGGTCATCACGCTTGCCGCCGCTCTCCTGCTCGGGCTGGCGGTTGCGGCGCTGGCCTGGCGACGGATCGGCGGGCAGACCGGGGACGTGCTCGGCGCAGGCTGCGTGCTGGCGGAGTGCGTGCTGCTGACGAGCCTCGCGGCCGGCTGAGGTTGGCTTTCGGACGGCCGGGTTTCAGCGCGCGAACTGGTGACGCACCACGTCCTCGATGTCGCTGCGGCTCAGGCCCATGTCGGCCAGGTGGCGGTCCGAGTAGCTGTTCAGCTCGGTGCGCATCCGCGCACGGGTCTTGTGCTCGGCGACCCGCTGACGGAACAGGTTCATCGCCTGCCGGAACAGCGTGAGACCGGTCGTGGTGCTGGACGAGCTGGTGAACGTGGTGATGTGTGCCATGGGAGTTGCTCCGTTTCTTGTGCGGTGCAACATACGGCCGCGCAGCAGGAGGCGCAAGCATTATTGTGCAGTGCAACATGTGCGCTCGCCTCGACGCAGCCATGCGGCGGACGCGCTGTGCCGCCTACGGGATGTCGACCAGTTTCAGCAGGCCCGGTGTCGGCGCAGGCCGCAACAGGTCGGGTTGCTCGCCACGAAGCATCGGGCCCAGCAGCCGCAGCGGGCCGCCATGCGACACCACCACCGCGCCGGCGCCTGCGTCCAGCAGCTCCCGGCACACCTTCGCCACGCGCCCGATCAACGCTTGTCCCGATTCGCCACCGGGCGGGGCGAAGTTGAGCGGGTCGGCGGCCCACAGGTCGAGCGCGTCCCGCGGCAGGGCGTCCCAGTCCCTGCCGTCCCAGTCGCCGAAGTCGAGCTCGAGGAGGTGCGGATCCGTGCGCACCGGGATGCCGAGCAGCCGGCCGAGCGCGTGTGCCGGCGCGCGGCAGCGTTGGAGCGGGCTGGCGTGGACCAGGCGCGGGTGGATCGGGCGCAGCGCCGCAGCCAGCCCCGGCATGTCCGCCTGCCATCCCGGCGCGAGCGGCAGGTCGGCGCGGCCGTAGCAGCGTCCCGGCGGCACCTCGACCGGCGGGTGCCGCAGCAGGCCGATCCTAGTCCTCGTAATGCGCCGCCACCAGGCGGTCGAGCAGGCGCACCCCGAACGCGGTGGCGCCCTTGGGCACCCCCGGCGCGTCCTTGGTGGCCCAGGCGGTGCCGGCGATGTCGAGATGCGCCCAGGGCAGCTCGCCGACGAAGCGCTTGAGGAACTGGGCGGCGGTGATGGAGCCGCCGGGGCGGCCGCCGATGTTCTTCATGTCGGCGATGTCGGAGCGCAGCGCCTTGTCGTAGGCTTCGGCCAGCGGCATGCGCCACAGCTTCTCGCCCACCGCCTGCCCGGCCTCCAGGAGGCGGCCTGCCAGGGCGTCGTCGTTGCTGTAGAGCCCGGCATGCTCGTGCCCCAGCGCCACGATGATGGCGCCGGTCAGGGTGGCGAGGTCGATCATCAGGCGCGGCTTGAAGCGGTCCTGGGCGTACCAGAGCACGTCGGCCAGCACGAGCCGGCCTTCGGCGTCGGTGTTGATCACCTCCACCGTCTGCCCGGAGGCGGTCCTGACCACGTCGCCCGGGCGCTGCGCGCGGCCCGACAGCATGTTCTCCACCAGCCCGACCAGGCCGACCGCGTTGACCCGGGCCTTGCGTCCGGCCAGGGCCGCCATCAGGCCGACCACGGTGCCGGCGCCGGCCATGTCCCACTTCATGTCCTCCATGCCGCCGGCGGGCTTGATGGAGATGCCGCCGGAGTCGAAGGTCACGCCCTTGCCGACAAAGGCGACCGGCGCGGCCTTGGGGTCGGCGGCGCCGCTCCACCGCATTACCGCCATGCGCGCCGGCGCCTCGCTGCCCATCGCCACCGCCAGCAGCGCGCCGAAGCCGAGCGCCTGCATCTGCTCGGGGGTGAAGATCTCGACCTCGAGGCCGAGCGCCGTCAGCTCGGCGATGCGGTCGGCGAACACCGGCGGGGACAAAACGTTGGGCGGCTCGCTGACCAGGTCGCGGGCAAGGAACGCGCCGGCTGCCACCGCCTTCAGCGCGGGCCAGGACGCGGCGGAGGCCTCCGGATCGGGCGACAGCATGGCGAGCCGCTCCAGCTTCGGCCGCTCGTCCGGCTTCTGCGTGGTGCGGTAGCGGTCGAACCGGTAGCTCGACAGCACCGCCCCCAGCGCCGCATGCACGCCGAGCGCCGCCGGCAGCCCGTCCACGGCGAGCGCGCCGGCGGAGCCCGTCTTCAGCGCGGCATGGGCGGCGCTGCCTGCCGCTTCGGCCGCGGCGGCGTCGATCTCGGCGGTCTTGCCGAGCCCGACCAGCACGATGCGGGACAGTCCGCCGCCCGGCCCGGGCAGCACGAGGCTCTTGTTCTTCCCGAACGAGAACTCGCTCGCGTCCACCGCGCGCGACACCGCACCGCCGGTCGCCTCGTCGGCGGCGCGATACAGCGCCGGCCGGTCGCCGTCCTCGGGCACCAGCAGCGCCAGCGCGCCCCGGACCGGCAGGACGGCGCGGGTGTACTCGATGTCCAGCATGGGGAAGCGCTCCGGCGTTGCGGTCCCGGTGGCACGGGGCTCGGGAACGGTTCCGGACTTATCCGCTCGGGGCCGCGCAGCCGCAAGGCCGGGCGGCTTTGCAAGCCCTGACGCCTTCGCTATCCCGCAACACATGATCGTAGGTTCCGAGCTTTCCCCGCACGACGCCCCCGATCCCGGGGACGAGGCGCTGCTCGCCCTGGCCGGGGCGCTCGCTTCGGACGCCGCCGCGTTGATCCTGGACATCCGGCGCGCGGGGTTCCGGACCACGTTCAAGGATGACCGGTCACCGGTCACGGAGGCCGACCAACAGGCCGAGGCGCTGATCCTGCGCGGCCTGCGCGCCGGCTCGGCGATCCCGGTGATCGCGGAAGAGGAAGCGGCCGCCGGCGTCGCGGCGACGGCGGGCGACGCGTTCTGGCTGGTGGACCCGCTGGACGGCACGCGCGAGTTCGCCGCAGGCTCCGACAACTTCACCGTCAACATCGGCCTGGTGCGGCACCGCCGGGCGGTGCTGGGCGCGGTGGCGCTGCCGGCGCACGGCACGCTGTATCTCGGCCGGGTCGGCGAGGACGGCAGCCGGGTGGCGCTGCGTCGAGACCGCAACGGCGAGGCGCCGATCTCGGTGCGCCCGCCGCCCGAAGCCGGCCTGTCGGTGCTGGCGTCGCGGCACTACGCGCGCGATCCGGTTCTGCTCGCCTTTCTCGGCCGGCAGCGCGTCGCCGAGCTCGGCAACATCGGCTCCGCGGTCAAGTTCGTGCGCGTGGCCGAGGGCGTCGCCGACCTTTATCCCCGCCTCGGGCCAACCATGGAATGGGACACCGCCGCGCCGCAGGCGGTGGTCGAGGCGGCCGGCGGCAGCGTGAAACTGTTCGACGGCAGCCCGCTGCGCTATGGCAAGCCCGGCTGGACCAACCCGCACTTCGTGTGCCGGGGCGGGCCTGCGGACACGTAGCGGGTTTCGGCTTCGGCATGCCTCGACTCCGTCGACAGGATGCTACAAGGCAGGCCATGCGCCACACCACGGAGCGGGCTGCAATGGAGCCCATGCCGACGCCATGACCGAGCGCCTGGACCCGGGCCGGGACGGAATCGACCGCGCCGCCGTCCTGCTTTGCGCCGGCCGCCTGGTCGCGTTCGGCACCGAGACCGTATACGGCCTGGGCGCGGACGCGACCGACCCGCGTGCGGTGGCGGCGGTGTTCGCGGCCAAGAACCGTCCCGCCTTCAACCCGCTGATCGCCCACCTGGCCGACGCCGACGCCGCGTTCCGGCAGGTGGTGCCGACCCGGCTCGCGCACCGCCTCGCCGTGTTCTGGCCCGGGCCGCTCACCCTGGTGCTGCCGCGACGCAGGGAGTCCAGCGTGTGCGCGCTCGCCGGCTCCGGCCTGCCGACGCTGGCCGTGCGGGTGCCGGCCGGTCCGGTGGCGGAAGCGCTGCTGCGGGCGGTGGGACGCCCGGTCGCGGCACCCTCCGCCAACCCGTCCGGCCGGGTCAGTCCCAGCACGGCGGCGCACGTGCTGGCCGGGCTCGACGGGCGGATCGACGCGGTGCTGGACTCAGGGCCCTGCAGCGTCGGGCTGGAGTCGACCGTGCTGGACCTGAGCGGGCCGCAGCCGCGCCTGCTGCGGCCGGGCGGGGTGGCGCTGGAAGCGCTGGAGGAGGTGATCGGGCCGGTGCTGCAGGAGGGCGGCGACGCGTCGGCGCCGTGTTCTCCCGGGCAGCTCGCCTCGCACTACGCGCCCGTCCTGCCGCTGCGCCTCGACGCCACGGCGGCCGGCCGCCACGAGGCGCTGCTGGCGTTCGGGCCGGCGCCGCCGGGCGCGGGCCTGGTGTGGAACCTGAGCGAGCGGGGCGACCTCGCGGAAGCGGCCGCGCGCTTGTTCGCGGGGCTGCGCGACCTCGACGCGGTGGCGGGCCGCGAAGGCCTGTCCGGCATCGCGGCGATGAGCATTCCCGGCCACGGGCTCGGCCTGGCGATCCGCGACCGGCTGCGACGCGCCGCGGCACCGCGTCCGGGACCGGGCGCGCCATGAGGGAGCAGCTCGACCCGAAGGAGCTGAAAACGCTGTCCGACATCCTGGCCCTGGTGCTGGACGACCAGCCCGGGCAGGCGGTCAACGCCCTGGAAGCGGCGCGGGCGCGGGCGCGGCGCAACGGCGTCACCGGCGGGGCGCTGAAGAACCTGTTCGTCGCCATCGCGCCCAACCCGCCGGCCCGGGCGGCGCCGCGTCCGCGCGCGTCGCGCGGCGCCTCCGCCAACGCTGCCGGCGCCGCACCCGGAAGCGCCACCGAGCTGCAGGCGTCTCGCGCGCGCATCTCCCACCTCAGCGCCGAGGTCAGCCGGCTCGACCTCGACCTGCGCGGCGCGCACGCGCGGGTGGAGGCGCTGCGCTCGGAGCTGCACCTGACCCGGCAGGCGCGCGCGGAAGCGCAGCAGGCGCTGCTCGCCACCCAGCACGCGGCGCCGCGCAGGATCATGCTGCTGGTGACCGCCCTGTGCGGCCTGCTGATCGGCATCGCCGGCACCAGCGCGGTCATGAGCTTCATGCGCACGCAAGCCATGGACAATCCGCACTACCTGCAGTGAGGCCGGCGGGCTAGACCCGTGCCATGCGCGAAACCCTGCAGACCGCCCGTTTGATCCGCGTGCTCGGCGACCTGCTCGGGCCGGCCGGGCTGCTGACCGATCCCGCCGACACCGCGCCGTACTGCTCGGACTGGCGCGGGCTGTATCACGGCCGGACCCCGGCGGTGCTGCGCCCGGCGGACACCGCCACCCTGGCCGCCTGCGTCCGCACCTGCGCCGAGTTCGGCGCCAGACTGGTGCCGATGGGGGGCAACACCAGCATGGTCGGCGGCGCCTCGGTGTCGGAAGCGGGCGACGAGCTGGTGCTGAGCCTGGGGCGCATGAACCGGATCCGCGCGATCGACCCGGTGGACATGACGGTGACGGTGGAAGCCGGCGTGGTGCTGCAGACGGCGCAGCAGGCGGCGCGGGAGGCCGGCTGCCTGCTGCCGTTGTCGATCAGCTCCGAAGGCTCGGCGCAGATCGGCGGGGTGCTGGCGACGAATGCCGGCGGCAACACCACGGTGCGCTACGGCAACGCGCGCGAGCTGGTGCTGGGGATCGAGGCGGTGCTGCCGGACGGCTCGGTGTTCAACGGTCTGCGCCGGCTGCGCAAGGACAACACCGGCTACGCGCTGCGGCAGCTGCTGGTGGGCTCGGAGGGCACGCTCGGCATCATCACCGCGGCGGTGCTGCAGCTGCATCCGCGGCCGAGGCAAGTGGAGGCAGCGTTGTGCGGGGTGCACAGCCCGAACGCGGCGCTGAAGCTGTTCACGGCGTTCCGTGCCGCCGACCCGACCGCGGTGCAAGCGTTCGAGTACATGTCCGGCCCGGGCATGGCGCTGGTGAACGCGCTGATCCCCGGAGCGGCGCTGCCGTTGTCGGCGCCGGCGCCGCACTACGTGCTGGTCGAGCTGGCCACGGCGCGCAACGACGGGGCCTTGCGCACCCTGCTGGAGGAGGTGCTGGCGACGGCGCTGGAGGCGGAGGAGGTGATCGACGCGGTGATCGCGGAGAACGAGACCCAGCGCCTGGCGATCTGGCGCCTGCGCGAGGAGCACGCGGAAGCGCAGAAGCGGGCCGGCGGCAACGTCAAGAACGACGTGTCGGTGCCGGTGTCGCGCGTGCCGGCGCTGATCGCCCGCGCGGGGGCGGCCTGCGAGGCGCTGATCCCCGGCATACGGGTGGCGCCGTTCGGCCACCTCGGCGACGGCAACATCCACTTCAACCTGGTGCAGCCGGAAGGCGCCGACCCGAAGGCGTTCATGGCGCGCGACCACGAGATCATGGACGCGGTGTGCCAGGTGGTGCGTGAACTGGAAGGCAGCTTCTCGGCCGAGCACGGGGTCGGGCGGCTCAAGCCGTACATGATGCCGGACTGGCGCGGCGGCGCGGAGCTCGACGCCATGCGGCGCATCAAGCAGGCGATCGACCCGGCCGGGATCATGAACCCGGGAAAGATCTTTCCCGACCTGCCGGTCTCGTGAACGCTGTTCAGGCTTTCGGCCAGGCGCGCATCGCGGTCCGGATCACGCCGTAGAGCGTGTCCCGCCCCGCCCCGGACGCGGCCTGCACCGCCATGCCCTGCACCACCGTCATCACGTAGCGGGCCAGGTCGGCCGGGTCGGCGTCGGCGGACAGGTCGCCCTCCTCCTGGGCGCGCTGCAGGCGCCGCTGCAGCGCCGCCGCCTGCCCGGCCCTCCGGGCGATCAGCTCGCGTCGTATGTGGTCGGCGCCGTCCGAGCAGACCAGGGCGCCGTTGGTTTCGAGGCAGCCGGGCGGGTTGGCGCAGTCGGTCTGCACGTCGGCGAAGCCGAACAACAGCCGCTCGACCACGCCGCGCGCCGTCGGCTGCGCCATCGCGCCCTCGAAGAAGGCCATGCAGGTCGACTGGTAGCTGTCGAGCGCCTTGCGGAACAGCTCCTCCTTGTTGCCGAAGGTGGCGTAAAGGCTCGGCTTGGCGATGCCCATCGCGTCGGTCAGGTCGGTCATCGAGGTGCCCTCGAAGCCCTTGCGCCAGAACAGGTGCAGCGCCTTGCCGAGCGCCTCCTCGACATCGAACTCGCGCGGCCGACCCATCTCGTGTGATCCTTTGAACCCGGCAGGCACGACCGGCCTGCGGTGGATGGAACGCTTGACAGGTTCCGTCCGAGAACCCTACTCACCGGTATATTACTTTCCGGTACAATACGGGAGCCCTCGCGTCTGGGGGAACAGGCATGAACGACAGCGATACGCGGACACGCGGCTCCGTCGAGGACGAGGACTGGGACCGGCCGCGGACGGCGGCGGAGCGGCGGGCGTCGCGACGGCTGCAGTGGTCGGGGGTGGCCGTGCTCGCCGTGCTGGCCGGGGCGGCGCTGTTCACCCTGCGGCACGGCGGCGCCGTGCACGCGGCGAGGCCGGCGATGCCGCCGCCGGTGGTCACGGTCAGCGCGCCGCTGGTGCGCAGCATCACCCCGTATGCGAGCTTCCTGGGCCAGTTCTCCGCGGTGGACCAGGTCGACCTTCATGCGCAGGTCGGCGGCATCCTGACCGAGATCCACTTCACCGACGGGCAGATCGTGCACAAGGGCGACCTGCTGTTCGTGATCGACCCGCGTCCGTACCAGATCAAGCTGGCGCAGGCGGTGGCGCAGGCCCGGGCGGCGAGCGCGCAGCTGACCCTGGCCGGCAGCGAGCTGTGGCGGGCGAAGCAGCTCAAGAGCACCGATTTCGGCACCGCGCAGGAGGTGGACCAGCGCAGCGCCACGCAGCTGGCCGACCAGGCGTCGCTGGACCAGGCCAGGGCGGCGATCCAGGACGCCGAGCTCGACCTCGAGTACTGCCGGGTGACGGCGCCGTTCACCGGCCGGATCAGCTCCCACCGCGCCTCGGTCGGCAGCCTGGTGGACGGCAGCCGCGGCGGCAACGCCGCCAACACGCTGCTCACCACGATCGTGTCGCTGGACCCGATCCACGTCGACTTCGACATGAGCGAGGCGGACTACCTGTCCTACCAGCGCTTCCTGCACAAGGCGGGCGGGGCCGCGCCGGACCGCACGGTGCAGGTCAGCCTCGCCGACGAGACGCACTCGACGCGCACCGGCACGCTGGACTTCCTCGACAACGCGGTGGACCGCGGCAGCGGCACCATCCACGCCCGCGCCACCGTGCCGAACCCGTCGCTGTTCCTGGCCCCCGGCGAGTTCGCCCGCCTGCGGCTGCCGATCACCGGGCAGGAAACGGTGATGCTGGTGCCGGCGGCGGCGGTGATGCTGGACCAGTCGCAGCAGCTGGTGATGACGGTGGCGCCGGACGGCACCGTGGTGCCGAGGATGGTGCAGACCGGCGGGCTGGAAGGCGGCCTCCGGATCGTGCGCTCCGGGCTCAAGCCGACCGACCGCGTGATCATCGACGGGCTGATGCGCGCCATGCCTGGCACCAAGGTCAACCCGACCGCGGGCCGCATCCAGGTCGCATCCGGCGACCAGGGCTGAGGAACACCGCGTCCATGCGCCTGTCCCACGTGTTCATCGACCGTCCGATCCTGGCGACGGTGCTGAGCGTCTTCATCACCCTGATCGGGCTGGGCGCGCTGTTCACCCTGCCGATCGCGCAGTATCCCGAGATCGCGCCGCCGACGATCCAGGTCACCACCACCTATCCCGGCGCCTCCGCGTCGGTGATCGCGGAAACGGTGGCGACGCCGCTGGAGCAGCAGATCAACGGCGTGCAGGACATGCTCTACCTGAGCAGCCAGGCGACCGGCGACGGCAAGCTCACCATCACCGTCACCTTCAAGCTCGGCACCGACCTCGACACCGCCGAGGTGCTGACGCAGAACCGCGTCTCGGTCGCCCTGCCGCGCCTGCCGCAGGACGTGCAGCGGCAGGGCGTCACGGTGCAGAAGGCGACGCCGAACATCCTGCTCGTGGTGCACCTGATCTCGCCCGACGGCTCGCGCGACCAGCTCTACGTGTCGAACTACGCCACCCTGCACGTGAAGGACGCGTTGTCGCGCTTGAACGGCGTCGGCAACGTCCAGGCGTTCGGCAACCGCGACTACGCGATGCGGATCTGGCTCGACCCGGACAAGATCGCCGCCTACGGCATGACCGGCGACGACGTGGTGAACGCGCTGCGCGCGCAGAACGTGCAGGTGTCGGCCGGCATCCTCAACCAGCCGCCGATCCCGTCGCACGAAGCGTTCCAGCTCAACGTGCAAACGCTGGGACGGCTGGAAACGCCGGAACAGTTCGGCGACGTCATCATCAAGTCCGACAACAACGGCCACGTCACGCGCGTGCGCGACGTGGCGCGCACGGAGGTCGGCGGCCAGGACTACGGCTCGATGGGCTATCTCGACCGGCTCAACGCGGTGCCGCTGCTGATCTTCGCCCAGCCCGGCTCCAACGCGCTGGCCACCGAGAACAGCGTGCGGCAGACCATGAAGGCGCTGTCGAAGGACTTCCCGCCCGGCATCGGCTACGACATCATCTACGACCCGACCGAGTTCATCTCCCAGTCGGTGCACGAGGTGGTCAAGACCATCCTCGTGGCGATCCTGCTGGTGGTCGCGGTGGTGATCGTGTTCCTGCAGACCTGGCGCGCCTCGCTGATCCCGGTGGTGGCGATCCCGGTGTCGCTGATCGGCGCGTTCAGCATCCTGGCCGCCCTCGGCTTCTCGCTGAACAACCTGTCGCTGTTCGGGCTGGTGCTGGCGGTCGGCATCGTGGTCGACGACGCGATCGTGGTGGTGGAGAACGTCGAGCGCAACATCGCCGCAGGGCTGAGCCCGAAGGCGGCGGCGCACCGCACCATGGACGAGGTCGGCGGCGCGCTGATCGCGATCGCGCT
>CAXTMS010000069.1:0-4912 GCA_964245345.1 uncultured Acetobacteraceae bacterium
GAACGCGTCCACCACGCGCTGCATCACCGCCGGGTCGCGCAGCACCTCGCCGCTGCGACGCTCCACGAACACCGCGATCGGCACCCCCCAGGCGCGCTGCCGGCTGATGCACCAGTCCGGGCGCCCGGCCACCATGGCGGTCAGGCGGTTGCGCGCCTGCGGCGGCACGAAGCGAACGTCGTCGAGCGCTGCCAGCGCCTGGGCGCGGATGCCTTCGTCCGGATCGTCGTCCGGGCCGGCGTCCATGCGGATGAACCATTGCGGCGTGGCGCGGAAGATCACCGGCGCACGCGAGCGCCAGCTGTGGGGATACGAATGCACGATCTCGCCTTGCGCGAGCAGGCCGGCGACCCCGTGCTCCCCGTCCACCGCCTGCGACGCGTCCAGCGCTTCGGACAAGGCGGCGCAGATCGGATCGGCGGCCTTGAACACGTGCACGCCGGCGAAGCCCGGCACCCAGGCGGCGTAGCGCCCGTCGCCTTGCACCGTTTCCGCGACCGGGATGCCGTGCGCCACGCACAGCGCGAAGTCGTCCTCGCCGTGCGCCGGCGCCATGTGCACCAGCCCGGTGCCGGCCTCGGTGGTGACGAAGCCGCCCGCCAGCATCGGCACGTCGTGGTCGTAGCCCCCCTCATAGGCGGGCAGGCCGCGCAGCGGGTGGGCGCAGACGGCACCCTGCAGCGCCTCGCCCGGCAGGGTGTAGAGCACGTGGTGCTGCACGATGCCGGCCTGCGCGGCGAAGGCGGCGATCAGCGCCTCGGCAACCAGCAGCTTTGCACCCGGTTGCAGACCGGCGCCGTCGTCCGCATTGGTTTCGTCGACGCGGATCACCGCATAGGTGATCGCGGGCCCGAACGCGATCGCGCGGTTGGCCGGGATGGTCCAGGGGGTGGTGGTCCAGATCACCGCCGACACCCCGGCCAGCGCCTGCGCCGGGGTCGGGTCGCGCAGCACCGGAAAGGCCACGAAGATCGCGGTGCTGCGGTGGTCGTGGTACTCGATCTCCGCCTCGGCCAGTGCTGTCTTCTCCACCGGGCTCCACATCACCGGGCGCAGGCCGCGATACAGCGTGCCGGCCTGCAGGAACTTGCCGATCTCGGCCACGATCGCCGCTTCGGAGTTGAAGTCCATGGTGGCGTAGCGGCTGGCCCAGTCGCCCTGCACGCCGAGCCGGCGGAACTCGTCGGCCTGGATGTCCAGCCATTTCTGCGCGTAGGCGCGGCACTCGGCGCGGAACTGCAGCACCGGCACCCCGTCCTTGTCGCGCCCCGACTTGCGGTACTCCTCCTCGATGCGCCACTCGATCGGCAGCCCGTGGCAGTCCCAGCCCGGCACGTAGCGCACCGCGCGGCCGCTCATGCGCTGGGCGCGGTTGATCACGTCCTTCAGGATCTTGTTCAGCGCGTGGCCGATGTGGAGGTGGCCGTTGGCGTAGGGCGGGCCGTCATGCAGCACGAACGGCGGGCGCCCGGAGGCGGCGTCGCGCAGCGCCGCGTCGAGCCCGATCCGCTCCCAGCGGGCCAGGATCGCCGGCTCCCGGCTCGGCAGGTCGCCGCGCATGGGAAAGCCGGTGCGCGGCAGGAACACGGTGTCGCGGTACTCGTCGGTCATGGTGCCGTTCCTGCTGGGGCCAGGTGCTGCGGCGGCACCGGAACGCGTGCGTTGGCGGTGTTATGAGGAGCAGGGCGCGCGGTGGTCAATCGGCGCGGCGGCCCAGCCGCTGGCCGAGCTCCCGTCGCAGGCGGCGCCCGATCCGCCGCCACAACGGCGCGGGCAAGGCACCCGGAGCCTGCAGCCGGGACAGCTGCGCCTCCATCCGCGCCAGCGCGTCCTCCACCCGGACCAGCCGCCCCTGCAGGTCCTCGTGCCGGGCGTGGCCCCACAAACCGTTGCGGTCGAGGTTGGCCAGGATGCGGGTGTGCTGCAGCTCGGCCTGCTCGTGGTAGAGCTCGGCCTGGAGCCCGAGCACCTGGACCAGCGACAAGGCGGCCGGATCGCTGGCGCCCAGCGCGCGCAGCCGGCTGTTGCGGTAAGACGCGGTGCCGGCGGCGTGGCGGTCCGCCGCCGTGTTGGCGTAGTGCGGCGGCGCGTCCGACGCCAAGCGCTGGTGGTAGAATGCCAGCCGCTCCGGCACCACGACGATGTCGCCCAGAAGCAGGACGCGAAGGTTGTAGTCCCAGTCGCCCAGCACCGGCATCGCCTCGTTGAACCGGCCGGCCGCGTCCACGGCGGCGCGACGCAGCAGCAGCGCGATCGGGGGGTAGCGGTTGCGCGCCAGCATGGCGCCGAGCTCGAGCACGCGGGCGTCGAACGGGCCCGGCTCGCGCCCGTCCTCGATCACGCCGTCGCCGTGCAGCCGCTCGCGCACCACCGTCCAGTGCGTCAGCGCTCCCGCCTTGTCGGCGTTCTCCGGCAGGGCGAGGGTGCTCGTGGTGCCTCGGAGGAAGTCCGGGTGCCAGCTGTCGTCGTCGTCGTGCACCGCGACGTGGTTGAACGCGCCGTGCCGGTCCGCTTCCGCCAGCGCCGCGTTGGAGGCCGCCTCCATGCCGAGGCTCGCGGAATGGTGCAGCACGCTGACCCGGCCGTCGAAGCCGGTGTCGTGCCGCGCCAGGAGGGCGTCCACGGCGGCCTGATCGCCGCCATCGTTCACCACCACGAGGTGCCAGTCCGCGTGCGCCTGCGCCAGCACGCTGGCCAGCGCGCGCGCCAGCAGCACCGGCCGGTTCCGCGTGCGCATCAGCACCGCCACCCGCGACCCGGCCGGGCCGGGCGCGACGTTGCGCATGCTGTCGGGATGCGGCGGATAGCTCATTCCGCCTGCTTACGGGGTCCGACCGCGGCCGCCTACCGCCTTCCCCTCACTCGAACTGGCGCAGCGCGCGGGAACCGAGTGCCGGCAGCCGCTCCTGCAGCCAAGCGGCCAGGGCCTGGCGACGCCCGGGGGCCGCCTGCGCCAGCCAGCGATGCGCGGTGCCGACCGGCCAGCCGCAATCGCGCAGCGCCACCCGACGCAGCTCCGGATCGTCCGGCGCCGGCCCGTCCGGCACCAGCGGCTCCCCTGTCGCGTGGTCGAAGGTGGCGCAATGGCCGAGGCCGCCCAGCGCCGCCCGCTCCCGCGGGTCCGGCGACAGGCACACCGCCGCCAGCGCCGCCCGCACCGCGTCCGGCGTGATGTCGTCCAAGCGCAGCGCGCCGGCCCGGCCGGTTGCGAACAAGGCAGACACCGTGTCGAGCGCCCCCTGCTGGAACGGGCGCGCGGCGCGTTGGTGCTGCGCCCGCTCCGCGGGGTTGTCGGCGAACACCGGCATCCAGCGCCCGTTCTGCTCGCGGTAGCTCAGCACGGTGCCGTGCGGCGCGCCGTGCAGCTCCTCCAGGATGCCGACCGCGCCATGCAGGGCGGCGTTGTCCTCCGACGGCTGGAAGTCCGACGCGAACGCCGCGTCCATCGGGCCCGCGCCAAACCGGTTGCCGAGCGTCGCCGGCCACAGCCCGTAGTAAAAGCCGTGCAGCCGGATCGGCCCGCCCTCCGCCTCGGCCACGGTGCGGAGCGCCCGCTGCAGGTTGCCGTGCCAGCCGAGATCCACCAGCCCGATCCGGCCCGTGCCGAAGCCCTGCTGCCGCAGGTAGCCGGTCAGCGCCGCGTGCTCCGGGCGGAGAACGGCATGCACGATGGCCGGATGGCGCGCGAGCCCCTGCTCGAAGCGGCCGGTGCCGTCGGGCCAGACCAGCTTCGTGTCCAGGCTGCCGAACCGGTCCCGCATCTCCCCCGCCAGCAGGGGATCGTCGGACAGGCCGGCACGGGCCAGGGCCGCGGCCACGGTGGTGGTGCCGTCGCTGCCGGCCAGGAAGCCGAGCAGGGCCTGGTCCAGATGCTCCGGGGTGCTGGCGAGAAAGCCGCGGGCCAGGTTGAGCGGGCGGCGGGACACGGCGAGATAGTCGTCGGGGATGCCGGTGCGGGCGGGGCCGCCGGCGGCGTGCCAGGCCTGGCGGATCAGCCAGCCGTCGCGGGCGCAGAAGCACACGCGCTCGATGCGGTGCCGTCGCAGCTGCGCCTCGAGCCAGCGCACGAAGCCGGACAGCACGATCCCGCCCAGCACGCGCCCGAGCCCGAGCCAGAAGGCGGATCCGTCCGGATCGAGAACCGCGCCCGGCACCGCGCGGGCGCGCAGAACGGCCTCGCGCTGCGCCAAGGAGAACGGCAGCAGCGCCGGCCGGAGCACGGCGCCGACACGCCTGGCGGAGCGGGCGCGTTGGTAGAGCAGCGTGTCGATGCCGTGGCGGCGCGGGATCTCGCCATCGGCCTGGCGGTCGTCGCCGATGTGCAGGATGCGCGGCCGGTCCGGATGCCGGGCGCGCACCATTGCCCATTGCCGGCCGGACGCCTTGGTGGCGCCGGTCTCGCTCGACACGTGCAGCGCGTCCCAGCCGGCATAGCCGCCGGCGCGGAGCCGTTCGGCGATGAAGCCTGGCGGCAGGTACATGTCGGACACGAACGCGAACGGCTGCCGCGCGTCCGCCAGGCGCCGGGTCAGCGCCAGGATGTCGGGCACCGGCACCAGCAGCCGCGCCTCGACCTCCAGCTCGGTGCTGCGGAGCACCGCCCGGTGCGGCGCGAGCGACGGCATCAGGGCGCAAAGCGCGTCGAGGATGGCCTCGAAGCCGATCTCCTCCGCCCCGTCCAGCTCGTGCGCCCGCAGACGCGCCCGGCGCTCGGCGTCCTCGCGTGCCTGCGCGAAGCCAGACGCCACCACGCCGATCCGGCCCTGGAGCTCACGCTCCACGACTGCGAACAGGTCGGCCGGGCTGTCCACCAGACGGGTCAGGGCGGTGTCGAACACGTCCAGCGACACGAGGTCTGCGGCCGCGGCCCGCTGCACCGCCCGCGTGATGAAGTCCTGGTCCGGCGCCCAGT
>CAXTMS010000069.1:5012-11751 GCA_964245345.1 uncultured Acetobacteraceae bacterium
GCACGGCCTAGCGCTCCAGCCGCCCGTGCAGGTAGTCCCTGGCCCAGGCGGCGTCGGCGGCGATCTGCGCCCGGAGCGCGTCGAGCCCGTCGAACTTGCGCTCCGCGCGCAGCAGGGTGTGCAGCGCCACCGACAGCTCCAGGCCGTACAGCTCGCCCTCGAAGTCGAACAGGTGCGCTTCCACCCGGCTTTCCAGCGTGTCGTTCACCGTCGGGCGCCGTCCGATGTTGGCGACGCCCGGACGGGTGCTGCCGTCGGGCAGGCGAACGGTGACGGCATACACCCCGCGCGCAGGCTCGAGGTGACGGCCGAGCGGGATGTTGGCGGTGGGGAAGCCGAGCAGCCGGCCGCGCTTGTCGCCATGGGCGACGACGCCGCGCAGCGCCCAGGGACGGCCGAGCTCCTCGGTGGCCCGTTCCGGATACCCGTCCAGCAGGGCGCGCCGGATGCGGCTGGACGAGAACGGCCCGCCGGCGTCGGACAGCGCCGGCACCACCGTCAGGCCGATGCCGAGCCCTTCGGCCTGCACCGCCAGCGCGCCCACGTCGCCGCCGCGCCGGTGGCCATAGGCGAAGTCGGCACCGCAGGCGAGGTGCCTGGCCCCAAGCGCCTCGTGCAGCACCTCGCGCACGAAGCGCTCGGCGGTGAGCATCGAGAAGGCGCGGTCGAACGGGATCTCGAACACGTGGACCACGCCGAGCGCTGCCAGCGCGTCGCGCCGCTCCGCAGACAGGCTGAGCCGGAACGGCGGGTCCTCGGGCCGGAACAGCTCGCGCGGGTGCGGCTCGAACGTCAGCACGCCGAGCGGCACGTCCGGCCGGGCGCCATGCAGCGCACGCAACAGGTGGGCGTGGCCGAGGTGCACGCCGTCGAAGTTGCCGAGCGCCAGGGACGCGCCGCGGGCCGCCGCCGGAACGTGGCGCCAATCTGTGTGGAGCATGGTCATGGCGCGGGATTAGCAGCTGCATCCGGGTTGTCGAGCGGCGACGGCAGCGCGTCCGGCAGGCCGAACAGCGCCGACACCGCCCGGAAATCCTCCGCCACCGGATGGATGTTGCCGGGCCGGGTGCCGTCCTCGGCCCGCACCAGCTGGCAGGTCAGCAGGCCGGACCCGGCGGCGGCGTCGAGCTCGGCCTCCATGTCGGACAGGAACAGCGTTCGTTCCGGCGCCACCTCCTGGCGGCGCAGGAGCTCCGCATAGGCGGCCGGGTCGCGCTTGGCGCCGATCCGGGTGTCATGGAAGGCCTCGAACAGCGGGACCAGGTTTCCCGCCTCGCTGTGACCGAAGATCAGCCGCTGCGCCTGCTCCGAGCCGGAAGAGTACACCGCCAGCCGCACGCCAGCCCGGTGCCAGGCCCGGAGCGCCGGCGCCACGTCCGGAAAGAGCGCGCCGACCAGCCGGCCGCTCTCGTAGCCGTCGCGCCAGGCGATGCCCTGAAGCGTCTTGAGCGGCGTGATCTTGGCGTCGGCATCCATCCAGGCCAGCAGCTGGGCCAGCGGGTCCCGGCCGGGCGACGCCCGTTCCACCTCGTCCAGCGCTTCCGCCACCGCCGGATCCGCGTCGCGACGGGCCAGCAGCGACGGCAGCGCGTTCCGGGCGAAGGGAAACAGCACCCGGTGCACGAAGCTGACCGGCGTGGTGGTGCCCTCGATGTCGGTCACGACCAGGATCGGGGGCAAGAACGGGAACCGGTTTCAGCGCGCCGGGAAGCGGTCGGCGATGCCGTCGCCGGTGTAGTGCGCGACCCAGCCGGTGGTGTCGGTGAACACGCGCAGCGCGGTCACGAACGGCTCGGGGCCGGCATCGAACCAGTGCGGGATGCCGGTCGGCACCGCGATCAGGTCGCCGGCGGTGCAATGGGCGTCGAACACCTTGCCGTCCACGTGCAGCACGAACGAGCCCTGCCCGTGCACGAAGAACCGCACCTCGTCCTCGGTGTGGGTGTGCTCGCTCAGGAACTTGGCCCGCAACGCCGGCTTGTCCGGGGTGTCGGCGTTGATCTTGATCACGTCGGCGGTGCCGGCGCCGGTGTCGCCCATCAGCCGGTCGAGATAAGGGCGGTAGGCGGCCAGAATGGTGTCGGCGTCGTCGTCCGGCGACAACGACACCGGGCTGTGCCAGCGCTCGAAGCGCACCCCGATCGCGGACAGCGCGTCCGCGATCCGGTCCGGCTGCTCGGTGCGCAGGATCGGCTGGTCCGGCGTGGTCTCCTGGTAGACGGTCAGTCGGCTCATCGGTTCGGCTCCAGCTTCCATCGTTCCAGCATGCAGGCGAGCAGGAACTCCAGCCCTTCCAGCCGCGCCAGCGCCTGCTCCATGCTGCGGCCCCAGACGTAGACGCCGTGGCCGCGGATCAGGTAGCCCATCGGGCAGTCGGGCAGATGCGGCGCCACCCTGCGGCTCAGCCGCGCGATGTCCTGGTCGTTGTCGAACACCGGCAGGCGCAGCGTGGCCTCGTGGCTGGACTGGCGCTCGAACACCTTGAGCAGCTCGTAGCCGGAAAACAGCAGCTCCGGGGACACCCGGAGCTCCGAGGCGTGGCGATGCAGGGACAGCACGGTGGCCGCCACCGAATGGCCATGCAGCACCGCGCCTTGCCGCAGGTCGCGGTAGATCTGGCAGTGCAGCAGGGTTTCGGCGCTGGGGCGGTGCGTCGCGTCCAGGGCCCTGCCGTCGAGGTCGACCTCGATCACGTCCTCGATCCCCAGGAATCCCTTGTGCACGCCGCTCCGGGTGATGGCGATCCGGCCATCCGCGAGGCGCCGGCTCAGGTTGCCGGAGGTGGCCGGAACCCAGCCGTGTCGGTCGAGCCGACGGCCTGCCGACACGATCTCCGCGGCGGCCTGGGCCCAGAGCGTGTCGGGAGCCGGGACGCCGGCCGGCGAGACCGGCTGGTCCATGTCGGGTCGGTCTGGTGCGGCAGGTCAGCCCGGGTTGCGGGCCGATCCGGGTGCGTTGCCCTGCGCGGTAGCGGGATACGGCACCTGCGCCGCGTGCGGCTGGTAGGCCGGGGCCGGCTGGCTCGGCGCCACCACCTGCGGCGGGATCGGCGCGGGCGGGTTGAGGCCGGCGGCGTGGCCGTGCTCCATCGACTCGTCCTCGCCCATGTTCTTCTTGAACGACTTGATGCCCTTGGCGAAGTCGCCCATCAGGGTGCTGATCTTGCTGCTGCCGCCGAACAAAAGCAGGACGACCGCCAGCACGATCAGCCAGTGCCAGATGCTCAAGCTACCCATGACAACCTTCTCCTGCCGCAGGACACGCGGCGACGACCATCCGACCGACATGGCGCCGACCGCGGATCCATGCAAGCGCTGATTGGGCAGCTCAGCCGCGACGCAGCGCCGTCACCCGTTGTTCCGCTTCCTCGCGGTCGAGGTCCAGCGCCCGCTCCGCCACCTCCCGGCTGAAGCCGGCGCGGGCCAGCATCGCCAGCGCCTTGTTGCGCGACGCGGGATCGTCGGGCGCGCCGTCCTCGCCGGACGGAGCGAACGGGCCGATCCGGCGCCGGCGGGCCTGCATCAGCGCAGCACCCAGCTCGGCGTCGCGACCGTCCGGCAGGGCGGCCTGCACCAGCTCCGGCGCCACCCCGTGCTGCAGCAGGTGCGCCTCGATCGCCCGACGCGAGCGGCCGCCGCGCCCGAGCGAGCGCGCCCGGGACTCGGCATAGGCGGCGTCGTCGAGCACCCCGGCGCCCACCAGGGCGGCGGCGACGGTGCGTGCCGCCTGCCTGGCCGACGCCGCCAGCGCCTGCACCGTTTCCGCGGGAAGGCCGGACGCGACCGCCCGCCTGCTCCAGCGCAGCACGCGCCGGTCGAGCACGCGCACCAGCCCGGCCTCGGTGGCGGAAAAGCGGGCGAGATGGGCGAGGGCCGCGTCCCGCAGCGAGGCGGCGGTGGGCGCCGGTCCGGGAAGCGCAGCAGGACCGGTGCGGCGGCGGGACCGGTCGGCTGTCGGTGCGGCGGGTTTTCGGGCGTCCTGCATCGCATCCCGATATGGGCGCGGCGGAATGCCGGCGGAACCCGCCGGTGCCGGGACAACGCGGTTTGACTTGCTCTTGTGCGGCACCGCATTGTCCCGGGTCCACCCCCAGCCTTCGGTCCGGACACCCAAACGTTCCAGCGCAGCCTGGAGAAAGCCCGACGATGATCCCTTCGCTGATGCCGACCTACAACCGTGCCGACCTCGCCTTCGAGCGGGGCGAGGGCGCCTGGCTGTACGCGGCGGACGGGCGACGATTCCTCGATTTCGGCGCCGGCATCGCCACCTCCTCGCTCGGCCACGGCCATCCGCACCTGGTGGCGGCGATCGCCGAGCAGGCGGCCCGGGTGATGCACGTGTCCAACCTGTACCGGGTGCCGCAGGCCGAGCGCCTGGCCGCGCGCCTGGTGGACGCGTCGTTCGCCGACAGCGTGTTCTTCTGCAACTCGGGCGCGGAAGCCAACGAGGGCATGGTCAAGATGATGCGCCGCGCCCAGGCCGCCACCGGCCATGGGGAGCGCACGCGCATCATCTGCTTCGACGGCGCCTTCCACGGCCGCACCCTGGCGATGCTGTCGGCCACCGGCAACGCGAAATACCTGTCCGGCTTCGGCGAGCCGGCGCCTGGCTTCGACCACGTGCCGCTCAACAACATGAACGCGGTTCGCGACGCGATCGGCCCCGAAACCGCCGGGATCATGATCGAGCCGATCCAGGGGGAAAGCGGGGTGAACGCCGCCACCGTGCGCTTCCTGCGCGAGCTGCGCGCCGCCTGCGACGAGTTCGGGCTGCTGCTCGGCCTGGACGAGGTGCAATGCGGCATGGGACGCACCGGCCGGCTGTTCGCGCATGAATGGGCGGAGATCCGCCCGGACGTCGTGTCCACCGCCAAGGGCATCGGCGGTGGCTTCCCGCTCGGCGCCATCCTGGCCACCGAGGCGGTGGCGCGCCATCTCACCCCCGGCTCGCACGGCACCACCTTTGGCGGCAACCCGCTGGCCTGCGCCGCCGGCAACGCGGTGCTGGACGTGCTCCTGTCGCCGGGCTTCCTCGACGGGGTGCAGGCGCGCGGCCGCACCCTGGCGGACGCGCTCGACCGGCTGGTCGCGTCGCGCCCGGACGTGTTCGAGGCGGTGCGCGGGCACGACACGGCGGCGGGGCTGATGGTCGGGCTGAAGTGCCGGGTGCCGGTGGCCGAGGTGCAGGCGGCAGCCCTGTCGGAGCAGATGCTGACGGTGGGCGCCGGCGACGACGTGCTCCGGCTGGTGCCGCCGCTGGTGGTGGACGACGCCGAATGCCTCGACGCGGCCGAGCGCCTGTCCCGTGCCGCAGAGCGCGTGCGCCCGCGTTCGGCCGCCGACCGGATGCCGGCGATGGCGGCGTCGTGAGCGTCCCGCAACGCGAGCCGGCCGCGGACGCGACGCGCCCGCGCCACTTCCTCGACCTGCGCGACCTGCCGCCGGCCACCCTGCGACGCATCGTCGACGTGGCGCGGGTGATGAAGGGGCAGCGGCGCAGCCGGCTTCCGGCCGAAGGGCCGCGTCCCCTGTCCGGGCAGACGCTGGGCCTGATGCTGGAAAAGCCGTCCACGCGCACCCGGGTGTCGTTCGAGGTGGCGATGCGCCAGCTCGGCGGCGACGTGGTGGTGCTGAGCCCGCGCGACATGCAGCTCGGCCGCGGCGAAAGCATTCCCGACACAGGCCGGGTGCTGTCGCGCTTCCTGGACGCCATGGTGCTGCGCACCGACAAGGCGGCCAAGCTGCGCGAGCTGGCCGCCCACGCCACCATTCCGGTGATCAACGGGCTCACCGGCGGCTCGCATCCGGTGCAGCTGCTGGCGGACGTCCTGACCTTCGAGGAGCATCGCGGCCCGGTCGCCGGCCGCACGATCGCCTGGTGCGGCGCCGGCAACAACGTGGCGGCGAGCTGGATCGAGGCGGCGATGCGCTTCGGCTTCACCCTGCGCCTCGCCACGCCGCGCGAGCTTCCGCCGGACCCGGCGGTGCTGGACTGGGCCGCGCGCCAGGGCGGCTCCGGCCGGATCGAGCTGCTGCACGACGCCCGGGCGGCGGTGCGGGGTGCCGCCTGCGTGGTCACCGACACCTGGACCAGCATGTCGGACGATCCGGCGCAGAACGGGCACGACCGCCTCCGCCCGTTCCAGGTGGACGCGGCGCTGATGGCGGAAGCGGCGCCCGACGCCTTGTTCATGCACTGCCTGCCGGCCCATCGCGGCGAGGAGGTGACGGACGAGGTGATCGAGGGGCGGTGGTCGGTGGTGTTCGACGAGGCCGAGAACCGGCTGCACGCGCAGAAGGCCCTGCTGGCCTGGGCGCTGGGCGGAACGGACTGGGTGGACGCCGCCGTCGGCGCCGACCTGCCCGGCGAGCGGCCGGCCGATCCGGCCCAACGATCGGCCCGGAGATCGGCATGACCGCGATCGGCAACGAGCCGGAACTCCCTTCCACCACCGAGGACGTGCCGGCCACGCCCGGCTGGGTGGAAGGAAGCGTGGAGGAGATCCTCGCCGTGCTGCCGTCCGAGCCGGCGCTGTCGGGCCTGCGCAACGCGTATCTCGACTGCCTGGCCGGCGCACGCGGCCCCGGCGACGTGGACGCCGCGCATGACCGGTGCCGGCGCCGCCTCCTCGACGCGCTGCGCGACCGACAGCGCGTGCCGGCACGGCTGTTGGAACGGATCGAGCAGGCGCTGGAAGCGCTGGAAGCGGAGATCACCAGCCGCACCTGAGCCGCGGCCC
>CAXTMS010000069.1:11851-15110 GCA_964245345.1 uncultured Acetobacteraceae bacterium
GGGCTGGGCGCTGGCGGGCAGGTTCGGGCCGCACTATTTTGGCCGCATGGTCGACACTCCCGCCTTTCTCGACTCCAGCCGCCCCGACGTGCCCGACATCGTGGTGCCG
The DNA here is from genome assembly GCA_964245345.1 of uncultured Acetobacteraceae bacterium. GTDB lineage: Bacteria > Pseudomonadota > Alphaproteobacteria > Acetobacterales > Acetobacteraceae > Lichenicola. The sequence goes on from CAXTMS010000069.1 coordinate 11,961, forward strand.
CGCGGCGTCACCCCGTTCTTCCTGCCCGGCCGTCCGGTGCGCGGCCGGCTGGTGCGCCTGGGCCCGCTCGCCGACGCGCTGCTGAGCCGCCACGACAACCCTCCCCCGGTCACCCGTCTGTCCGGCGAGGCGCTGGCGCTGGTGGCGGGCCTGGCCTCGGCGCTGAAGTTCCGCGGCTCGTTCAGCCTGCAGGCCAAGGGAGACGGGCCGGTGTCGATGATGCTGGCCGACTGCACCGACTCGGGCGCGCTCCGGTTCCATGCCCGCAGCGACCCGGAGCGGCTGGCGGCCCTGCTCGACGCCGACCCGGCGCCGGGCGCCCGGGCGCTGCTGGGCCAGGGCTACATGGCGTTCAGCGTCGACCAGGGCCCGGACACCGAGCGCCACCAGGGCATCGTGGCGATCGAGGGCGACACGCTGAGCGCCATGGCCGGGCACTATTTCGAGACCAGCGAGCAGCACGCCTGCTTTATCCGCCTCGCCTGCCGCCACACCTCCTCCGGCTGGCGCGCCGGGGCGCTGGTGCTGGAGCGGATCGCGGTTGAAGGCGGCATCGCGCCCGGCACCGAGCTGGACAACGACGTGCTGGACCAGGCCATGATCGTGCGCGACGGCACCGACGCGGAAGCCTGGACCAACGCCCTCGCCTTGGCCGCGACCCTGGGCGAGGACGAGCTGCTCGACGACGCCCTGCCGCCGGAACAGCTGCTCTACCGCCTGTTCCACGAGCAGGGGGTGGCGGCGGACCTGCCGCGTGCGCTGGCCTATGGCTGCCGCTGCTCGCGCGCCAGGCTCGCCGGCATCCTGGAAGGCTTCCCGGCCGAGGACCTGGACCACATGCAGGTGGGCGGCGACATCGTCATGACCTGCGAGTTCTGCGCCCTGGATTTCCGTTTTCCTCGCGAAACGGTCCAGGGCTCCTGAACGCAACCTACGCTTGCTGGACACGGCATAGGTTTGTAGCGTTCGCACGGTTGTTGCGCTGGGAGGTTCAGGTGCCGATTTGGCCGGTCTCGTTCATCGACGGCATCTTCCAGGTGGCGGATGCCGATGGTGCGCACTACCCGATCACCATGCAGGGCAACAGCGTGCCGAGCTTCAACCCGGGGTGGAGCCCGCGTGGGTTGCAGACCGGCCTGGCGCCGTTCCACATCCTGGAGCTGAACCACGAGGGCGGCGCCAGCGCGTTCTGGCTGCTCGACAACGGGCTCGACTTCCGCGGCAACGCCATCGTCCACCTGCGCGCCGAGGACCGGGTGCGCTTCTTCGCCCATGTCGAGCCGCTGGTGCGCAGCCTGTACGCGGAGTCGGTGACCGCGCCGTACTCCGCCATCCCGGCGGCGGCGCACGAGTTCGACGGCTTCCTGCCGGCCTCGGTGCACGAGCTGGTGGTCGAGGCCGCCGACCGCACGATCGGCAGGCCGGACACCGTGTTCCTGGACCGGCTGGACGAGCTCGGCGGCTACGGCCGCAACGGGGTCAACCTGTCGCCGGCCTGGTTCGCCGCGGCGCTGCGGCCGGCGCCGTCGTCGCAGGAGCGCCTCGACCTGCCCGGCTGCGTCGCGCTGCGACACTTCGACCCCCGGCTCGGGATCGCCTACTACGTGCTGGAACGGCCGGACGCCGCCGAGCGCCAGCTCTACGTGCCGGCGCTGGGCGCGGTGTTCACCCGGTCGCCCGGGCCCGACACGCTGATGCTGCTGGCGCAGCTGCTGGTCTGGTACGCGACGCATACCGACCGTGCGGTGATGCTGCCGGAAGCGGACGGGATCGAGCCGGGGCTGGCGCAGGCGGTGCCGCCGCCGCAGCACGACCTCGACGAGCCGCCGGCCGCGCAGGCGCACGACGACCGTCACGCGGTCGCGGCGGATCCGCGTGCGGACGCCGCGCTGCCGTACCGGGACACGGTGGACGCCGTGCGGCCGGCGCCGACCGCACCAGAGCCGGTCCTGCCGACCCACGAGCCGGAAATGACGCCGCCGGTTCCGGCGGATGCGCGCGAGCACGGCTACCTCGAGCGCGACGCCCGACCGGTGCAGGACCACGAGCACGAGCCGGAACCGGCCTATGCCGCGTCCTACGGCGAGCCGGCCGACGTCGATGACGCGCGATACGCCCACGCCCCGCTGGTGCCGTCGGCGCCGCCACCGCGGCAGAACTGGTGGCAGCGGCTTCTCGGGCTCGGCCACGGATGACGCCGCTGATCCGGCGCCTCGGCCTGGCGGCCGGGCTGACCGCCACCCTGTTCCTGTCCGGATGTGGCGGCGACGGCGGCGAGACAACCAAGGCGTTCAGGCCGCTGTCCTACGGCTACCTGACCCCGCTCCGGCTGAACGTCGGCGCGATCCGGATCGAGGACCATGCGCCGCCGCCGGCCGGGCCGAACGACCTGGCGCAGCAATCGCCGGTGCCCCCGGACGAAGCGCTGCGCCGCATGGCGCAGGACCGGCTGGTGGCCGCGGGCAGTTCCGGAACCGCCGTGTTCAGCATCGACCAGGCGTCGATCACCGGCGAAGCGGGCGGCCCGCTGGACGGCATGCTGGCGGTGCATCTCGACATCATCGGCAGGAATGGCGGTCATGCCGGCTACGCCGAGGCGCACGTGTCGCGCCAGTTCGTGCCCGGTTCCGGCACCGACGATGACGGCCTGAAAAGTCAGCTCTACAACCTGACCGTGCAGATGATGCAGGACATGAACGTGGAGTTCGAGTTCCAGCTGCGGCGCACCTTGTCCGACTGGATGGTGGACGCGTCGGGCGCTCCGGTCGCCGCGAGCGTGGAACAGCAGCCTTTGGCCACGCCGGGCGGAGGCGGATCGGCGACGCCACCCTCCGTCGGTGCGCCGTTGCAGCTGGCGCCGCCCTCCGAAGCCGTTCCGGGCGGTACCGTGCCGGGTGTGGGCAGCGGCGCGCCGGGGCCCGGTTCCGCCCCCGCTTCGACCGGGCTCGCGCCGGGTGGTCCGACGGCGACGGATCCCGCAACCGGGGCGCCGCTGCAGCTTTCGCCGCAGCCTGGCTTCCTGCAGCCGCCGCCGGGAATGGCGCCGGCCGCGCCCGCGACCCCGGACGCCTCCGGAAGCGGCTATCCCGGCCAGGGCGGCTATCCCGCTCAGCCTTACCCTAGCCAGCCGTATCCCGGTCAGCCCTATCC
>CAXTMS010000070.1:0-14960 GCA_964245345.1 uncultured Acetobacteraceae bacterium
GGCGGCCACGCCATGGGCGACCCGGCGCTGTCGGACGCGTTCGGCCACGACATCGCGCTGCTCAAGCTGGTCGGCGTCAACCCGGTGGTGGTGCATGGCGGCGGGCCGCAGATCGACGCCATGCTGCATCGGCTCGACATCAGGTCGAGCTTCGTCGACGGCCTGCGCATCACCGATGCCGCCATGGTCGACGTGATCGAGATGGTCCTGTCCGGCTCGGTGAACAAGCAGGTGGCAGCCCTGATCAACCGTGCCGGGGCGCTCGCGGTCGGCATTTCCGGCAAGGACGGCAACCTGCTTCGGGCCCGCCGCCTGACGCGCACGGTCCGCGATCCGGACAGCCGGATCGAGCGGGTGCTGGATCTCGGCTTCGTCGGCGAACCGGAGCGGGTCGATACCCGCGTGCTCTACGCCCTGTCCGGATCAGGAGTGATCCCGGTGATCGCCCCGGTCGGCATCGGCGAGGACGGGCAGACCTACAACATCAACGCCGACACCGCGGCCGGCGCCGTCGCCGGAGCGCTCAGCGCCACACGGCTGCTGATGCTGACCGACGTGCCCGGCGTGCTGGACGCGAACAAGCGGCTGATCCCCGAGCTGACCGCCGAGGAGGCCCGGGCTGGGATCGCCAGCGGCACCATCTCCGGCGGCATGATCCCCAAGGTCGAAACCTGCCTGCAGGCGGTGGCGCAGGGCGCGCGGGCGGCCGTGATCCTGGACGGCCGCGTGCCGCACGCCTGCCTGCTGGAGCTGTTCACCTCAGCGGGGCCAGGAACCCTGATTCGCGCCGCCTGACCGGCGCCATGGGCCGCCGGTCGGACCGTTTCAAGGAAACGGGCGCGACAGCATGCCGATCTGCCAGACCATCTCGCTGCGGCTCAGCGGACAGCCGCCATCCGCGCTGGCGCACAGCAGGGCGTCCGGCGCAACGCCGGCGAGCTGGGACTGCAGCAGCACCGCCGCGCGCATCGAGTAGCCCGCCTTCCACGCCAGGCTGACCAGCCCGCGCTGGTTGCGCAGCGCGACCGTGGCTGCGACCAGCTCCCGCGGCACCAGGGCCGAGGCGGCCAGAAGCGACATGGCGGCGGCATGGTCGCCGCGGCGCAGCGCGTCCAGGAATGCCGGTTCTCCCTCGTCCAGGCTTCTGCCGGCCGATGGCCGCTGCTCCAGGATCTGCCGACGCAGCGACGTGCGGTCCATGGCGCCCAGCGGCAGGCGGCTGATCGCGCCGCGGAGCTGGGCGATGCAGGCCTCCCGGCACAGCCTGTCGAACCGGTCCGCAGCACCCGGCATCATCGCATCCAGCGCCGCCTCGCGCAGCTCCGGCACGCCGCCGTGCAGCAGCCTGTCGAGCTCCGGGCCGGGGCTGGCCTTGCCGAGCAGCACGAGCGCGGAGGCGGCATCAAGGCGTTCGGCCAGCCCCAGCAGCAGGTCGCCAAGTTCCGTCGTATCCGCCTCGAGCCGTCCCGTGACCGCCGGGGCGGCTGTCCCGAGCCTGGTCCTGATCACCTCGGCACGGTGCTGCGCGACCCGCGCCTCGATCCCTGCCGCCAGGAGCTGCGCATGCTGCACCGCTTCTGCCTCGCAGCCGGACGCGAACAGCCGGCGGATCAGGGACAGCAGCGCCGGCGCCGGAACCGGAGCCCGAAGCCCGGTGGCGGTCGATGCTGCCGCCTGCAGGTGCCTGTCGCCCATGGCGTCTGGCCTCGTGTCCAGGTCCTGCAGCATGTCGGGCCGGAACGGGATCACGTGCCTACTCCCTCGTTATAGAAGTGCCAGCGCCCGCCGCCTGCCAGCTTGATCGCCGCCAGCGCGGCATGCGCCTGCTCAAGCAGGGTGTCGATGGTCTCGAAGGACCGGCTGGGCCGCGTCGTCAGGCCCACCGACACCTGCAGCTGGATGCTGTCGACAAGGGTCACGGCCACTCCCTTCTGGCACAGCACCTCCGCGCGCTCTGCGGCGGCGAACTGGTCGGCGCCGTCCAGCCACAGCGCGAACACGTCGCCGCCGAGGCGCGCCACCAGGTCGGTCGGCCGCACCGCATCGCGCAGCACGTGCGCCGCCTGGCGAAGCGCGTCGTCACCCTTTTCCGGCCCATGCGACCCGTTGATCTCCCCGAAGCGGTCCAGCCCTACCACCATCAGGGTCGCCGACAAGCCCTCGGCGTCGAGCCGGTCCAGCCGACGATTGACCTCCACGGTAAAGGCGTCCCGGTTCAGCAGGCCGGTCAGCGCGTCCGCGCCGGACTGCTTTGCCAGCTCGCGCTGTACCTGGTCGTGTTCCAGCACCGGAGCAAGGGAAGCCAGGAAGCCGGCGCTGACCGCCGCGTCGCCGCGGCTCCAGCTGCGCGCGCCTTCGCGCCAAAGCACCAGCACCACCGGCTCGCAGAAATGGGTCCCGATCGCGGTCAGGATCACCCGGCGGTCGAACTGGGTCTCGATCCTGGTCCAGGGCGTCGTCGCGTTGGCGGCACTCCTGCAGACGTGGGCGGTGATCTCGCGGTCGGATACCGGCGACGGCGCACCGGCGCGGTGCAGGACGCGCGGCAGCAGCCGAGACGCGGTTGCGCCGGGTGCCGGCAAAGTGGCCTCGGCCGGCGCCGGGGGTGCCGGGTCGCAGGCGACCAGGAGCGCGCCGCTGGCGCCGGTCGCATCCAGCAGCTCGTCCAGCCCGATCTTGATCACCATGTCCGGAAGCACCGCGCGGCGCATGCGCCGGCCGATCTCGCTCACCGTGCGGTGCTGCAGCAGGGACTCGACCAGCCGTTCCTCCTGCCGGTCCTGTTCGGTGTTGTCCTGCAAGGTGCCCCGCGCGCCGGACAGGCTGCCGTCCGGCGCGTGCAGGGGCGCGGACGAGATCAGGACGCTGACCGCGTCCCCGTCCGGGCGGCGCAGCCAGGCACGGTGTCGCCGCACCGGCGCTTCCGGCAGGAACGGGTTGAAGCCGGACACGCTGTCAGGACGGACCAGAAGCGTTTCCGCCGCCACGCCCAGAAGGGCGGCAGTACTCCACCCGAACGCGTCGGCCGGGCCGATCAGCACGAAGGCGCCGGTCGCATCCGTCTCGAAGGTCAGGTCGGACGCGATCAGCGCCAGGTCGCGCCAGCGTGCCCGGCTGTCGATCAAGGCGGACGCGAAGCCTGCCGCGTCCGATCCTTGGGGCGGCAGGGAAGCAGTGGGTCCGGTCATGGCCATGGATTGCGTCTCATCTCGGCCCCGACTGTCGTCCTGAAAGTTGAACGGGTGGTAAACAACTACGCCAGGTTGTGGCGAGGAAGCGATCACGTCGCGTTGACAGCGACCGGCCGTCTGAGCATGGTCCGCGCCGTCCACCGCGCCTTTTCCGGGCCGATGCCGTCCGGCATCAAGCGGGACGCCAGCAGCCGGACCCGTTCATGACCGACGACACCCTCCGCCTACGGATCGAGGCTCTTTGGGATCGGCGCGACGCCGTGTCGTCCGCCACCGTCGGCGCCGACCGGGACGATGTCGACCAGGTGCTGGCGGCGCTCGACGACGGCACGCTCCGGGTGGCGTCGCCGTCCGGCCCCGACGCTTCGTCCGGCGGCTGGATCGTGCACGAGTGGCTGAAAAAGGCGGTGCTGCTGTCGTTCCGCCTCAACGACAGCGTGCCGATGCCGGGGCTCGGCGGCGGTGCCGCGTTCGACAAGGTGCCGATCAAGTTCGAAGGCTGGGACGCGGCGCGCTTCGTTGCCGCCGGCTTCCGCGCGGTTCCCGGAGCGGTGGTGCGCCGCTCCGCCTTTGTGGCGCCAGGCGTCGTGCTGATGCCCTGCTTCGTCAACGTCGGCGCCCGGATCGGCGCCGGTTCCATGATCGACACCTGGGCGACGGTGGGATCCTGCGCCCAGATCGGCCGCAACTGCCACATCAGCGGCGGCGCCGGGATCGGCGGGGTGCTGGAGCCGCTGCAGGCGGCGCCGGTGATCATCGAGGACGACTGCTTCGTCGGCGCGCGGTCGGAGGTGGCGGAAGGGGTGATCGTGGAGCGGGGCAGCGTGCTGTCGATGGGGGTGTTCCTTGGCGCCTCCACCCGGATCGTCGACCGCGCGAGCGGCGAGGTCTTCATCGGACGGGTTCCGGCCTACTCGGTGGTGGTGCCGGGAACGATGCCACCCTCGCGTCCGGCGGAGGATGGTCGCCCGATGCCGTCCCTGGCCTGCGCCGTGATCGTGAAGCGGGTCGACGCGCGCACCCGCGCCAAGACCGCGATCAACGAGCTGTTGCGCGATTGAACGCGCACGCTTCCCCGAGCGGGCCGCTGCCGCTGGCCCGGGCGCTGATCCGCTGCGCCTCCGTCACGCCGGCCGACGACGGGGCGCAGGCGGTGCTGGCGGAGGCCTTGCGCCGGCTCGGCTTTGTTGTGTTCCCCTTGCCGTTCGGCGACGGGCCGGAGCGCACCCACAACCTGTTCGCCCGGCTCGGCACCGGCGCGCCGCATCTGTGCTTCGCCGGCCATACCGACGTGGTGCCGCCGGGAGCAACAGGCTGGCGAGCGCCGCCGTTCGAGGGCGCGGTGGTCGACAACGTGCTCTACGGACGCGGCGCCTGCGACATGAAGGGCGCGATCGCCGCCTTCGTGGACGCAGTGGAGCGTCGCCTGGCACGGCCGGGCGCCGCGCCCGACGGGTCGATCAGCCTGCTTGTCACCGGCGACGAGGAGGGTCCGGCGCTGCACGGCACCCGGCGCGTGCTGCAATGGATGGCGGAGAACGACCACGTGCCGGACTTCTGCCTGGTCGGCGAGCCGACCAATCCCGAGCGGCTGGGCCAGTCGATCAGGATCGGCCGTCGCGGCAGCCTGAACGCGCGTCTCGTGGTGCACGGGGTGCAGGGCCACGTCGCGTATCCGCATCGCGCCGACAACCCGGTGCACCGGCTGCTGTCGCTGCTCGCCGAGCTGACGGGAACGCCGCTGGACCAGGGCACCCCGTTCTTCGAGCCGTCCAGCCTGCAGGTGACCAGCATCGACGTCGGCAACCCCGCCAGCAACGTCATCCCCGGCCGGGCGGAGGCACGCTTCAACATCCGCTTCAACGACTGCCACAGCGGGGAATCGCTGTCCGGCCTGCTCCGAAGCGCCTGCGCCCGTCACGCGCCGGACGCCGAGCTCGACATCCGGATCAGCGGCGAAGCGTTCCGCACCGAGCCGGGCGCGGAGGTCGCGGCGCTGCAGGCGGCGATCCAGGCGCGGACCGGGCGGCACGCCTCACTGGATACCGGCGGCGGCACCTCCGACGCGCGCTTCATCGCCCGCTTCTGCCCCGTGGCCGAGTTCGGCCTGGTGGGCCAGAGCATGCACAAGATCGACGAGAACGTGCCGGTCGAGGACCTCGAGTTGTTGTCCGAGATCTACGGCGACCTGCTCGACAGGCTGCTGCCGCAGGCGAGCGAGGTGTCGTCATGAGCGGCAACAAGCCCGGGCGCCCGAAGATCCGCGCGCCGCTGCCGCGACGGCCGGGCACGATCAGGCAGGTGGTGCAGGGCCTGTTCCTGCTCGGCACCGGCCGCTCGGAAGGGTTCAGCTGCTTTGAAGGCGGCCGCGACGCCTTTCTGGCCTCGTTGTCGCCGCCGATCGCCTTTCTGCTGGTGTTGTCCGCCCTGCTGTTGTCGCAGCGCCCCAGCCTGCCCGCCTTGTGCCTCGTGCTCCTGATGCTGTGCGCGGTGCTGCTGCCGCCGGTGCTGTCGCACCTGATGGCGCGGCTGTGGCGGCGCCTCGACCGCTGGCAGCGCTATGCCACCGCCTCCGCCTGGAGCGTCTGGCTTGTTCTGCCCGTCTACCTGCCGGCCATGCTGCTGGCGTCCGTGCTGCTGCAGATGGGCGTCGGCCGCGAGGCCGCCGACCGGACCGCGATCCTGCTGCTGGCGGGCTACTTCCTGTGGCTGCAATGGTTCATGGCCTGGAAGGGCCTGGGGATCGGCCGGTTCAAGGCGGTGCTGACGGTGCTGGCGCTGACCACCGGCTCCTCCCTGCTGGCGACGGCGCTTCAGCCGCTGCTGGCGGAGGTCATGGCGCAGCCGGATCCCGCGCGGGCGACCACGCAGGCGGCGCCGTGAACGGGTCGTCCGGATAGGTGACCGCCATCAGGCACAGCCCGTCCGGCGGCGCGGTCGGGCCGGCGGCGGACCGGTTTCGCGCCGCCAGCGCCTCGGCCACCTGTTCCGGCCGCCAATGCCCGTCCCCGACCAGCTTCAGCGTGCCCACCATGTTGCGCACCTGGTGGTGCAGGAAGCTGCGCGCTTCGGCATGGATCTCGATCAGCGCCCCATCGGCCGACACGTCGAGCCGGTCCAGGGTGCGGATCGGGCTTTTCGCCTGGCAGGCGCTGGCGCGGAACGAGGTGAAGTCGTGCCGGCCGAGCAGCAGGACGGCCCCATCCCGCATCGCCTGGAGGTCCAGGACCTGTCGCACGTGCCAGACGCGGCTGCCGTCGAGCGCCGGCCGCGCCGGACGGTTCAGGATACGGTAGCGGTATCGCCGCCGGATCGCCCGGAACCGCGCGTTCCAGTCTTCCGGCACCCGCGCTGCCTGCACCACCGCCACCGGGTGCGGCTTCATGTGGAAGTTGAGCGCGTCGCGCACCCGCGAGGCGGTGAACCGGCCTTGAGCGTCCGGGAGGTCGAGATGCACCACCTGGCCCTCCGCATGGACGCCGGCATCGGTCCGACCGGCGGCGATGCTGGCCACCGCGGCGCAGCCGGCAAGGCGGCTGGCCGCCTGTTCCAGCACGCCCTGCACCGACAACCCCGTCGCCTGCCGCTGCCAGCCGAGGAACGGGGTGCCGTCGTACTCGATCAGCAGCGCCCAGCGCCCGGTCAAACTTGAACCGTGTTCAAGATCGTGCCCGGCGTCACCGGACGCCCGCGCAGGAACGCGTCCGCGTCCAGCACCGCCCGGCCGGGCCATTGCAGACGGTCGATGCGAAGCGCGCCACGACCGCAGGCGACCGTCAGCCGATTGTCCAGGGTTGTGCCAGGGATCGTGCCGTCGTCCGGCCGGTCGACCGGCGTCGCGGCGACGATCTTGATCGCGGTCTCGCCAAGACGCGCCACGGCACCCGGCCACGGGGTCATCGCCCGCACCCGCCGACCGAGCGACCACGCGTCCTCCCGCCAGTCGAGCCGGCCATCGGCGCGCGTCAGGCGTGGCGCGTAGGAGGCGAGCGCGTCGTCCTGCGCCACCGGCGCACGCGGATGGGCCAGCGCGTCCACGATCATCCGGCTGCCGAGCGCCGCCAGCGCGTCGTGCAGCGCTTCGAACCCGTCATCCGGGCCGATCGGCACCGCTGCGCGCTCCAGCATCGGCCCGGTGTCGAGCCCTTCCTCCATCTGCATGATCGTGACGCCGGTTTCCTGGTCGCCGGCCAGGATCGCCGCCTGGATCGGCGCGGCACCGCGCCAGCGCGGCAACAGGCTCGCATGGATGTTGAAGCAGCCGCGCGCCGGCGCCGCCAGCATGGGAGCCGGCAGGATCAGCCCATACGCCGCCACCACCGCGGCGTCCAGCGCCAGGGCCGCGAACGCCCGCTGCGCCGCCTCGTCGCGCTTGAGCCGTGCGGGCGTGCGCACCAGGAGGCCGAGCCGCTCGGCTTCTTCCTGCACCGGCGAGGCCCGCACCGCCTGGCCGCGTCCGGCGGGACGGGGCTGCTGGCTGTACACCGCCACGACCTCGTGGCCGGCCTGGTGCAGCGCGCGCAAGGCTGGCACCGCGAAGGCGGGGGTGCCCATGAAAGCGATCCGCATCGGGGTCAGCCCTTGCCTTTTTGTTCCTTGGCCAGCCGGCGCATGATCATGTTGCGCTTCAGGCTGGACAGGTGGTCGACGAACAGCACCCCGTCGAGGTGGTCGATCTCGTGCTGCAGGCAGGTGGCGAGCAGGCCGTCCGCGTCGAGCTCCTGTTGGCGCCCGTCGAGGTCCTGGAACCGCACCCGGACGCTTTCCGGCCGCACCACCTCGGCGTACTGGTTGGGCAGGGACAGGCAGCCTTCCTCGCGGCTGACCAGCTGGTCGCTGACACGGACGATCTCCGGGTTGATCAGGGTGATCGGCGCCCGGACCTGGTTCTCGTGCAGGTCGACGATGGCGAAGCGGAGGTCGTGCCCCACCTGCGGCGCCGCCAGCCCGATCCCCGGCGCCATGTACATCGACTCGTACATCCGTGGCAGCAGCGCGCGCAGCAGGGGAGCGTCCTCGGGACGCACCGGCCGCGTCTTGCGGCGGAGCATCGGATGCGGCGCGACCAGGATCTCGATCGGCGCGTCCGCCGACGGTGCATCGTTCATGCCGGCGATGTAGCGACCGCGCGCGCGATCCGCCAGGGCGCGCGGGAGCGGGACGGCGGCCCTGGCAAGCGGCTTGCAGGGTGGATCGGCCGACGCCATATCGGTCCAGCCGGAACGCTTCGGGTTCCGGCTCATCCGTCTCGCTCCCAGGAGGAGGCTCACGCCATGTCCGGAAGACTGTTCGCCTCGCCGATGTTTCTCGGCTTCGACCACCTCGAGCAGATGCTCGAGCGGGCGTCGAAGACCTCGTCGGACGGTTATCCCCCCTACAACATCGAGCAGACCGCCCCGGCGGGCCTGCGCATCACGCTTGCCGTTGCCGGCTTCTCCATGGACGACCTGCAGATCACCCAGGAGGACAACCAGCTGGTGATACGCGGCCGCCAGACCGACGACGCGCAAGGCAGGGTGTTCCTGCATCGCGGCATCGCCGCCAGGCAGTTCCAGCGCGCCTTCGTGCTGGCGGAGGGGATCGACATCACCGGCGCCTGGCTCGACAGCGGCCTGCTGCACATCGACCTGGCGCGGCCGCAGCCCGAGGTCCGGGTGAAGCGGATCGAGATCTCCAAGGGTCCCGAGCGCGCACGTGACGCGGTGGCGGGACGCGGCGCCGAGGTGGTGCAGGCGCGTCCGGCCCGAGTGATCCGTGCCGCCGCGGAAGAATGAACCGCTGGCGGCAACGCCTTAACCGTTCTATTACCAGAATGACCGGAAATGGCGGCGTCGCCCGAGCGGGGCGCCGTCCTTGGCTGAAGGACCGCACATGACAAGCCTGATCAACAAGCAGGGTCGCGACACCGGCCTGCGCGACATACGCCAGCTCACCGTTCGCGAGCTCCAGGCCCTGGGCGTCAGCCAGCTGGCCTACATCAAGTCGGTGACGGTGGACGGCGAGGCGGCGTTCTCCATCCACGCCGCCGACGGCACCCAGATGGCGCTCACCGGCGATCGCGAGGTGGCGCTGGCGGCGGTGCGGCAGCACGAGATGATCCCCGCCCTGGTGCATTGACCGGCCGCGGGGCCCCAGCTCAGGCGGGGCCGCCGTCCGGATCCAGCCAGGCAACGTGGCCGTCCGCGCGTCGATACACCACGTTGATCCCGCCGCTGGCGCTGTTGCGGAACATCAGCACCGGCCGATCGGCGAGGTCGAGCTGCATCACGGCCTCGCTGACGCTCAGGGTGCCGATCTGGGTTTCCTGCTCGGCGACGATGGTGGCGTAGGCAGCGGGCCGGGTGGCGAGGGTGCCGTCGCTTTCGAAGCGGGTGTCGTCTTCTGGCCTGAGGATGTACTGCCTGCCGATCTCCGGGCGGCCGCGCCGCGCCAGCGCCCTGGCGTGGTCGTTGACCCGGCGGCGGTAGCGACGAAGCCGCCTGGCGATGTGTTCGGCGGCGTCGTCGAACGAGCCGTGCGCGTCGGCGCCCTCGCCCTCGCCGCGCACCACCAGCCCCCGTCCGGCATGCACGTTGATGTCGCAGGTGTAGAAGCTGCGGGCGCGGCCGAAGCACACGTTGGCCTCCAGCGCTTGGCCGAAATACCGTTCCGCGATCGTGTCCAGGTGGTGCGTCACCCGCATCCTGAGCGCATCCGACAGGTCGATCTGGCCGCCCGCTACGCTGATCTGCATGCAATCCGCTCCGGCTTGGGGAGGACGATCCGCCCGAACGGTCCGGCGCGGCGCACACGGACATGATGCCGAACCACGTCAGGCCGAGACCGACTTCTCCCGCTTGCGTTGCACCGAACTCGGGATGCGCAACGCATCCCGATATTTGGCCACGGTCCGGCGGGCGATGTCCACGCCTTCCCGGCGCAGTGCCGCCACGATCGCGTCATCCGACAGGATCGACTGCGCGGTTTCCTGCGCCACCATGCCGCGTATGCGGTGGCGCACCGCTTCCGCGCTGTGGCTTTCGCCGCCGGCGGTGGCGGCGATCGCGGTGGTGAAGAAGTATTTCAGCTCGAACAGCCCGCGCGGCGTGGCGATGTACTTGTTGGCGGTGACGCGGCTCACGGTGCTTTCGTGCATCTCCACCGCCTCGGCGATGTCGCGCAGGATCAGCGGGCGCATGTGGCCGATGCCGGCGCGCAGGAACCCGTCCTGCTGGCGCATCACCTCGCCCGCCACCTTGAGAATGGTCTGCGCGCGCTGGTGCAGCGAGCGCACCAGCCAGTTGGCACTGGCAAGGTGCTCGGACAGGAACGCCCGGTCCTGCTTCGGCGCGCGAAGCAGCATCTTGGCGTGGAACGCTTCCGACACCAGCAGGCGCGGCATGGTGTCCGGGTTGAGCTCCAGCAGCCAGTCGCCGCCGGGGGCCGGACGCATCAGCACGTCCGGCACGATGGACATCGGCGGGGCGGCGTCGAAGCCGGCGCCGGGCTTGGGATCGAGCGCCCGGATCTCGGCGATCATGTCGGACAGGTCCTCGGCATCCACCGCGCACAGCAGCTGCAGCCGCTTCAGCTCGCGCCGCCCGAGCAGCTCCAGGTTGTCGAGCAGGATGGCCATCGCCGGGTCGAGCCGGTTGCGCTCGGCGAGCTGGGCGGCGAGGCAACCGCGCAGGTCGGTGGCGAACAGCCCGACCGGGTCGAAGCGCATCATCCGCGCCCTGACCGCGGCGACCAGGGCGGGATCCGCACCGAGTGCCCGGGCCACGGTGGCATCGTCCACCAGCACCCTGCCGGCGCCGTCCAGCAGCGCGATCAGGTGCGCCCCGATCAATCGCTCAGTCGGGTCGTGCAGGCCGAGGCGAAGCTGCTCGCCGAGATGGTCGCGCAGGGTGCGGGCAGGTGCCACCAGCTGCGCCGCGGCGTCGAGGTCCTCGAAGCTCCCGCCGCTCCCGGTCCCGCCGCGCTCGGCAGCGCCTTCCCAACTGGCGCCGTCGAACTGCTCGGCGTGGTCGGTGTCGAGCGGCGCGTTGCCTTCGGCCGGAAGCAGGCCGGTGTCCAGCGCGCCGTCCGCGGCAGGCAGCTCCCCGCCCGGCGGTGCGGTTCCGTCGACGCGCTGGTCGAGCGCCGGACGCTCCGGCGGGATGTCGGGGGCGTCGTCGCGCTCCAGCAGCGGGTTGCGCTCCAGCTCCTCCTCGATGAAGGCGGCAACCTCGATGTTGGAGAACTGCAGCAGCTTGATGGCCTGACGCAGCTGCGGCGTCATCACCAGGTTCTGTGTCTGCCTGAGCTCCAGCCGCGGTCCGATCGCCATCGGAAAACGCTACAACGAAAACCTTTCCCCGAGGTAGACGCGGCGCACATCCTCGTGAGCGACCACCTCCTGCGGCGCGCCCTCCATCAGCACCTGGCCGCCATGCATGATGTAGGCGCGGTCGATGATCTCCAGCGTTTCGCGCACGTTGTGGTCGGTGATCAGCACGCCGATGCCGCGATGCTTGAGATGCGACACCAGGTCGCGGATCTCGCCCACCGCGATCGGGTCGATGCCGGCCAGCGGCTCGTCCAGCAGGATGTAGTTGGGCTGGCTGGCCAGCGCCCGGGCGATCTCCAGGCGCCGGCGCTCGCCGCCGGACAGCGCCAGAGACGGAGCGCGCCGAAGGTGGCCGATGCCGAACTCACCCAGCAGCCCGTCCAGCATGGAGTCGCGGCGGTCGGCGTCGGGCTCCACCACCTCCAGCGCCGCCATGACGTTCTGCTCGACGTTCAGGCCGCGGAAGATGCTGGCCTCCTGCGGCAGGTAGCCGATGCCGAGCCGGGCGCGCCTGTACATCGGCAGCTGGGTGATGTCGGCGCCGTCCAGGCTGATGGAGCCGGTGTCCGGCTGCACCAGGCCGACGATCATGTAGAAGGTGGTGGTCTTGCCGGCGCCGTTCGGCCCGAGCAGTCCGACCGCCTCGCCGCGACGCACGCTGATCGAGACCGCCTGCACCACCTCGCGCTTCTTGTAGGTCTTGCCGACGGCATGCGCGTGCAGGCCGTCGGTGTCGGCCGGACGGGACACGGGATCGAGGGAGCGCGGCGCCATCTTGTTCATCGCTGCGCACCCGGCGGCGCCTTGGCCGACCCGCCGGCCGCGCCCTTGGCGCCGCCGCCGGCCTCGTTCGGCACGATCAGCCCCTGGACCCGGGCGCCCGGGTCCTCGGTCATGGTCGCGATGCCGGTATGCATGTTCACGATCGCCGCCGCGCCGTTCAACTGGTTCTGGCCCCTGGTGATGTGGACGTTGCCGACGATGCGCGCAATGCCGGTGTCCGGCACATAGACGCCGCGGTCGCCATACACGGTCTCGGTCTGGGTGCGCACCACCACGTTGCCGAACGCGTTGACCTTTTCCAGCTTGCCGCTGCTGCCGATCGGGTCCTGGCCGTTGGCGGAGGTGGCGCCGGGAGCGGGCTTCGGCTGCTTCGCCTGCGGCGCGGCGCCCGGCTGCGGGGTCGGCGGCGCGCTGTAGCCGACCAGCACGTCGGCGCGGATCCGCCGGCCGTCGTTGGTGGTGACCACCGCGTCGCCGCGCCCGATGGAGATGCGCGTCTGCGAGAAGTACTCCATCTGGTCGCGCGCGGTGAGCAGGTCGGTGGGCGTGATCAGGCGCAGGTCGTGGCCGGTCAACACCATCACCGCCTGGTCGATGTCGTAGACGCCGTGGTCGCCGAACGCCTGCTGGGTGGCGGTGAAGATGTGCACGTGGCCGATCGCTTCCAGCCGGTAGATCTCGCTGGCCGAGGTGTCGTCGCCCGGCACCCCGCTCGAGCCGGGCCTGGCCGGGGACAAGGACGGGGCCAGCCCGGTCGGGTTCTCCGGCGTCGGATCCACCGTGCCGGGGGTCGCGGTGGCCGTCCCGGGGGGAGGAGGCGAGGCGAGCGGGTTGGTTGTTGCCGCCGCACCGCCGCCGGGCGAAGCGCCGGGGCCAGCCGTGCCGGGAAGCGCGCCGGACAAGGCAGCCGGGAAGGGCGAGGGAGCGCCGGGCCTGGCCCCCCCAGGGGGCGTCGGCTTCTTGCGGTAATAGGCGATCAGCCGGTCCGCGGTCACGGTGACGCCGCCACGCACCGCCTGCGCGCTGCCATAGGCGGTCACGGTCTGCGCGTTCTGGTTCCAGTCAAACCCGCCCACCGCCGTCACCGTCACCTGGCCGCCATGCGACAGGTCGATCTGCTGCGCGCGCACCGCGACCGGCGCCGTCACCAGCAGCGCTGCGGCCAGCATGGCGAGCCGGATCCGGATCATCGCGCGGTTCCCGCGGCCTGTTGCCCGGATCCGGCGGCGGCGGTTGCGGGCGCGGCCGGCACCGGGCGGGCGATGCGGTCGTCGTTCAGCACCAGCCGGGCCGGACCGCGGAACTGCGCCAGCCCGTCGCGCTGCGACAGGAGGTAGCCTTGCGCGTCGAGCACGCCGAACGGCCCTTCGGCATGCACCCAGTCCTTGGAGGCGACGATCCCGCGGCGGAGGTCCAGGTCGGCGTCCGGTCCGGTCATCATGATGCCGTCGTCGCGGTACAGCATGGTGTTGCGGTCGAGATCGAGAAGCTGGCTGTGCTGCATGTAGACCCCGTTCTCCGCGCTGATCCGGATCCAGCTGCCGTTCTGGCCCAGGCTGTCTGCGACCGGGCGGACGAGGTTGATCCGGTCGTCCGGCGCCGCCGCCTTGGCAGCGGTCGGGCGCCCTGCCTGCTGCGTCGCTGCCTGCTGCGCGCCCGCCTGCCGGTTTCCCGGCTGAGGCGTCCCGACCTGCTGCGCCTCGTCCGCGGTGATCATGTAGGGCCGGTTGCGCCCGTCCAGGCCGCGGTAGCGCGCGCCCAGCATCCGGCCGCTGTCCACGCGCACCTGCGCCGCCTCCCTCAGGCCGAGGCGGGCGCTGTTCATCTGGCGCTGCAGCTCCGGCCAGGCGGCGATGGAAGCCAGCAGAAGCAGGGCCCCAGCCGGCAGCACCCACTTGGTCCAGCGCAGCACCCGTCGCCGCCGGGCGATCTGTCCGGCGTTGGGGACGCGCCGGACCCCGCCGCCTTGTTCCAGGCTGAGCCGGCGCCGCGCCACCGCAGCGCTCGGCTCCTCCGCCGGCGCCGGCGCAACGGTTTGGGCAGGCCGCTCGACCGGTGGGCTCACCGGTCCGGCTGCCGCGGGTGATCAGGCCGGGTCATGCCATGCAAGGATGTGTCGGCTCCGCAGGATGCCGGCAGCAGCCGGCCGGCCTGTATGGCCACCCGCCCGCGGACGCGTCAACCGAAGGCGGCCGAACCCGGATCGGCGCGCCCAACCCGCGCGGTCGCGTCAATGGGCGAGGATGTCCGGCTCCGCGTAGCCGAGCAGGTCGAGCCGGGCGCGCGCCGGCAGAAAGGCGAAGCACGCTTCCGCCAGCGCCAGACGGTCTTCCCGAAGCAGAAGCGCTTCCAGCCGCGACCACAGCGCGTGGAGGTGCAGAACGTCGGACGCGGCGTAGGCAAGCTGCTCCGACGACAGCGCGCGGGCGCCCCAGTCCGAGGTCTGCTGCTGCTTGCTCAGCTCGACACCCAGCAGCTCGCGGCACAGCTGCGCCAGCCCGTGCCGGTCGGTAAAGGTGCGCACCAGCTTGGCGGCGATCTTGGTGCACTTCACCGGCGACACGGTGATGCCCAGCGCGTGCTGCAGGATGCCGACGTCGAAGCGGGCGAAGTGCATCAGCTTGGTCACGGCCGGGTCCGACAGCAGCCGCTTGAGGTTGGGACAGTCGGCGCCGCGG
>CAXTMS010000071.1:0-14865 GCA_964245345.1 uncultured Acetobacteraceae bacterium
TTCCGGCGGATCACTCGCGGAGCGGGTGTCTTGACCGACGCGCAAGCCCGCCTGCTGCTGCGCGCGGCGTTCGACGCCGCGGTCGCCTCGGCGCAGCCGGGCAGGGTGCTGGCCGCGCACCTGCCGGAACCGCCCTCCGGCCGTTGCATCGTGCTCGGTGCCGGCAAGGCGGCGGCGTCGATGGCGGCGGCGGTGGAGGCGGCCTGGCCGCGGGTGGAGCTGTCGGGGTTGGTGGTGACCCGGACCGGCCACGCCGTGCCGACCACGCGGATCGGGGTGGCGGAAGCGTCGCACCCGGTGCCCGACGCGGCCGGCGAGGCGGCGGCGCGGCGCATCCTCGCCCTGGCCGAGGCGGCGGGACCGGACGACCTGGTGCTGGCGCTGATCTCCGGCGGCGGGTCGGCGCTGCTCAGCCTGCCGGCTCCTGGCCTTTCGCTCGCGGACAAGCAGGCGGTCACGACGGCGCTGCTGCGGTCCGGCGCCACCATCGACGAGATGAACCAGGTTCGCCGCGCCCTGTCGGCGATCAAGGGCGGCCGGCTGGCGCGGGCGGCGGCGCCGGCGCGTCTGCTCACCCTGGTCATCAGCGACGTGCCGGGAGACGACCCGGCGGTGGTCGCGTCCGGTCCGACGGTGGTGGTGCCGCCTTGTCCGGGGGCACCCGGGGAGCGTGCCGCCGCCGCGGCGATCCTGGCGCGCCGCGGCATCCGGCCGCCGGACCCGGTTGCCGTGTTCCTCCGCCTGGCCGAACCGCCCGCGGCGCCGGCGCCGCCCGGCACCGTGCGCCTCGTCGCCAGCCCCTCCATGGCGCTGGACGCCGCCGCGGCGGTGGCGCGGGCGCAAGGGATCACCCCGCTGATCCTGGGCGACGCCATCGAAGGGGAAAGCAGGGAACTCGGGATCGTGCTGGCCGGCATCGCCCGCTCGGCGCGAGAGCGCGGTCACCCGTTGTTGCCGCCGCTGATGCTGCTGTCGGGCGGAGAAACCGTGGTGACGATGCGTGGCCCGGCTTCCGGCGCCGCACGCGGCGGCCGCAACACCGAGCTGTTGTTGTCGTTCGCGCTCGCCAACGCAGGGCGAAACGGGATCTGGGCGCTGGCCGGAGACACCGACGGCATCGACGGTTCCGGCGACGCGGCGGGGGCGATCGTGACGCCGTCCTCGCTCGACCGGGCAGGCGCGCTCGGGCTCCTGCCGCGCGACCTGCTCGACGGCCACAACAGCTACCAGCTGTTCGACGCCATCGGCGACCTGGTCCGCACGGGGCCGACGCTGACCAACGTCAACGACTTCCGCGCCGTGCTGGTCGCCTGACGCCGGTCACTCCGCCTGGACAGCGTCAAACCGGTCGCGGGCCTGCCGGATCTCCGGATAGTTGTGTTCCGCCCAGTCCACCAGGGTGGAAAGCGGCTGCAGCACGGAGCGCCCGAGCGGGGAAAGCCGGTACTCCACCTGTGGCGGCCTGGTCGGGAACACGTGCCGCGTCGCCAGGCCGTCGCGCTGCAGGTCCCGCAGCGTCTGGGTCAGCATCCGCTTGGAGATGTCGGGCAGGCTGCGGTTGAGCGCGCCGAAGCGGCACGGCCCCGCCGCAAGTGCCACCAGGATGAGCATGGTCCACTTGTCGCCGAGCCGGTCCAGAACGTTGCGGATCGGGCAGGTGTCGGCGTTGAAGCCGGCGCATCCCCATCGGGACAGCGCATCGGCCAGGGGCGGCGGCTGGTCGATCAAATCCGGTTACCTTTGGCTTACCTGGGCACGCGGAACTGCCTTCTAGCATCGGGATCCGAAGGTTCCTAATCAAGACCTCGTCTCTTTCCAAAACCAGATGAGGTTCATCCATGTCCACCCCGCATTCGCCCCGCCTTCTGGTCACCGCCGCCACCGGACAGCTCGGCGGCAAGGTCGTGGCGCAACTGCTCGACGCCGTTCCCGCGTCAAGCGTCGTCGCCACCGTTCGCGCCGCGCATCCGGAGGGCAGCGAGGCCATGGCCCGGCTGTTGTCGCTCGGCGTCGAGGTCCGGGTGGCCGACTACGACCAGCCGCATACCCTGGACACCGCATTTGCCGGCATCGACCGGATGCTGTTCGTGTCCTCCAACGACCTGGTGACGCGCAGGGTGCAGCACCGCAACGTGGTCGAGGCGGCGCGGCGCGCCGGATTGAGCCTCGTCGCCTATACCAGCGTCCTGCACGCCGACGCCTCGCCGCTGGCGCTGGCGGCAGACCACCGCGACACGGAAGCGCTGCTGCGCGCGTCCGGCGTCCCGTCCGCCATCCTGCGCAACGGCTGGTACACGGAGAACTACACGGCGATGGCACCGGCCGCCGTGGGGCGCGGCATCCTGGCGGGCAGCGCCGGGGCCGGCCGCATCGCGTCCGCCGCGCGTGCCGACTACGCCGCCGCCGCCGTGGCCGTGCTGCTGAGCACGGAGGACCTGTCCGGCCGCGTCTTCGAGCTCGCCGGCGACGAGGCCTACACTCTGGCGGACCTGGCCGGGGAGCTGTCCAGGCAGTCGGGGCGGGAGGTCGGCTACGCCGACATGCCGGAAGCGGAGTACTGCGCGATGCTGGTCGACGCCGGGCTGCCGCAGGCGCTGGCCGGCCTGTTTTCGGATTGCGACGCAGGCGCCGCCAAAGGTGCCCTGTTCGACGACGGCCGGGAGCTCAGCGCGCTGATCGGCCGCCCGACGACGCCGATGCCGGCCACCGTCGCCGCGTCCCTCCAGGCGGCCTGAGGGCGCTCGCGCATAGCGTTTGGTGATGGCAAGCGACGGGCGCTCTCGTGTAAAGCCTTGCATCGCCAGGTGCCGGGCCGGGAGCCTGCCTTGATCGGGCCGGCCGCTTCGCTTGGAAGCGCCTCGCCGGCACCCCATCTCCCGTCCATCCCGAACCGGAATCCGCATGCCCGACCCTGTGACCTCGCCGTTCCCGTCCAGCACCGTTTCTGGAAGCTGGCGAAAGATGGTGGCTCCCTACCTGAAGCCCGACGGACGGCGTGCAACGATCCAGCTGCTGAACACCGGCCTGCCGTTCCTCCTGGCCATGGCCGCCATCCTGGTCGGAATCGACCGCGGCGTTTGGTGGGTCCTCCTGCTGGTGCCGGCCGCGGCCTTCCTGGTGGTGCGGCTGTTCATGTTCCAGCACGATTGCGGCCACGGCTCCTTCTTCCCATCGCGCTGGATGAACAACCTGCTTGGCGGCGTGCTGGGCGTGCTGACCCTGACGCCGTATGCGTCCTGGCGCGGCGACCACGCGATCCACCATGCCAGCGCCGGCAACCTCGACCGGCGCGGCGTCGGCGACGTGACCACGCTGACGCTGGAGGAGTACCTGGCGCTGACGCCGCTTCGCCGGTTCGGCTACCGGCTTTACCGCCACCCGCTGGTGATGTTCGGCATCGGTCCGACCTGGCTGTTCCTGATCAGCCAGCGCATCCCGGTCGGCAACCCGCGCCGGCGCTGGCGCGACTGGCTCAGCGTGCTCGGCACCGACGCCGCGCTGCTGGCGGGCGCGGCGCTGCTGGTGGTGCTGCTCGGGCCGCTGCCGCTTCTGCTCGGTTGGCTGCCGGTGGTGCTGATGGCGGCCACCATCGGCATCTGGCTGTTCTACGTGCAGCACCAGTTCGAGGACGCCTACTGGCAGCCGAAGCCGTCCTGGGACTTCGCCACCGCGGCGGTGCAGGGCTCGTCCTTCTACGACCTGCCGCGGCTGCTGCACTGGCTGACCGGCAACATCGGCTTCCACCACGTCCACCACCTGTCCAGCCGGATCCCGAACTACCGCCTGCGCGACTGCCACGAGGCGAACCCGGAGCTGCAGGCGGCGCCGCGCTTGTCGCTGCGTCACAGCTTCCGCTGCACGCGGCTGGCATTGTGGGACGCGCAGCGGCGCAAGCTGGTGTCGTTCCGCAGCCTCCGCGCCCGCGACGCCTGATCGACCTGCTTGGCCCACTGCCCGGGCCGCCCTGGCACCGAGCCGGTCCGTATCTGTAACCCGGCCTGCAAGCACAGCGAACTCTTGATCAGCCGAATTCGCCCGCGATCCGGGCGAACGGCCGATCAAGGACATGAAGTCATGACGACCCGGGTTCCGAAACGACTTGCCACCGCGCTTGCCCTCCTCGCCGGGGCCGTAGCGCCCTTGTGCGGGCCCGCCCGCGCGGCGGACGCCGCCCATCCCACCGTGGTGGAGCTGTTCCAAAGCCAGGGCTGCTCGTCCTGTCCCCCGGCCAACGCCAACGTCATGGCGATCGCCGACCGCCCGGACCTCCTGGTCCTGTCCTGGCAGGTCACCTACTGGGACAACCTCGGCTGGAAGGACACCTTCGACGATCCCGCCTTCACCCGTCGCCAACAGGACTACGCCGACGCGTTCGGACGCGGGACCGTGTTCACCCCCGAGGTCGTCGTCAACGGACGCGGCGACGTGGTCGGCGACAACCGCGTCCAGCTCGACGGGTTGATCCGGCGGGCCGACCGCGGCCAGGGCGGCCCGGTCGTCACCATTGCCGGCGGTCGCGCCACCGTGACCGGCGCGGAACCGGGCGCCGTCGTGCTGCTGGTGCGCTACGATCCCAGGATCCTGCAGGTGCCGATCCGGCGCGGCGAGAATGGCGGCCGCACCCTGCCACATCGCAACGTGGTGCGCGAGGTGGTGTCGCTGGGAAAATGGACCGGACCAGACCGGAGCTTCGTTCTTCCGCCGCCCGGCCAGCCGGGACTCGACAGCGCGGTCCTGGTGCAGGCGGGTCCGGGCGGTCCCATCCTCGCCGCCGCTCGCGCGTGAAAAGGCGGCGATGTATTTCGGGTTCTTGTAGCCGAGCTTGGTCGGCATCGGCCAGGCAGGGCGGCTCGCGACCGGGCAGGGGCAGCATCGACGGGGATCCGCGTGGCCGAGCCCGACTGGGACAGGATGATGGCGGCGGCCCAGGCGGGCGATGCCGACAGCTACCGCCGCCTGCTGGGCGAGGTCGGTGCCTGGCTCCGCCGCTACTACCAGCGGCGGCTGCCGCCGGCGATGGTGGACGACGCGGTGCAGGACGCGCTGCTTGCCGTGCACGAGAAGCGGCACACATTTGATCCGGCCCGGCCGTTCGGCGCCTGGCTGGGCGCCATCGCCCGCTACAAGTGGATCGACCGGTTGCGCGCCATGAAGTCCCATCCCACCGAGGCGCTGGACGAGACCCTATCCGTCGCCGGCCACGAGGAGGCGGTGTCCAGCGCGGTGTCGCTCGAGCACCTGCTGGCGGAGCTCAAGCCGGCCCAGGCCGACGCCATCCGCCTGGTCAAGCTGCAAGGGCTCAGCGTGGCGGAGGCGTCGCACCGGACCGGGCAGACCGCCTCGCTGGTGAAGGTCAACATCCATCGCGGCCTCCGCCGGCTGAGCGCGATGATCAGGGGCGGCAACGATGCCGGATGAGTTCCTGCCGCACCAGCTCCTGATCGACCGCCTGGCTGCGAACCTCAAGCCGGTGCGGCCGCGCACGAACACGCGCGACGGCCTGCTCGTCGGCGGCCTCTGCATCCTGGAACTGGCGCTGTTCCTGCTCCTGGGAGCGATGCGGCCGGACATGCCGGTGGCGATGCGCCACCCGAGCTTCTGGTGGAAGCTGGCCAGCCTCGGGCTGATCGCGGCCGTCAGCGGCACCGCCTCCGTGGCTTCGTTCCATCCGGCCGTGTCGCCGCGCCGGCGGATGCGCTGGGTGCTGGCGATCGTGGTCGCCTGCCTTGCCGTCGGTTGGGCGCTCGATGCCGGCCGGACCGGTTGGGCCTCGCTGGATGCCCGCCTCGACTGGAGGCACGGCGTGCAATGCTTCACCAAGATGGTGCTGCTGGCGTTCCCGGCAGTGGCGGGGTTGTCGGTCCTGATGCGGCGCGGCGCCCCCACCGACCGGTCCGGCACCGCCTGGAGCGTGGGCATCGCCGCCGCGGCCTGGGGAGCGTTCGTGTTCGTGTTCGCCTGCCCGTCGGACGACCCGCTCTACATCGCGTTCTGGTATATGGCGGCCTGCCTGTCGATCGCGGTGGTGTCGCGCCTGCTTCTGCCGGTGCTGGCCCGCTGGTGAGGAACGGGCGTTCGACTGCCGGAGGCCTTTCCGCCATGACGCTGCTTCCCGACGATGCCGGTTCCGCCAGCTTGATCGGCCGCGTCCATGACCCGGAGATCGGCGGCCCGTGCTTGGTGCAGCTGCGCGGCGACCGCCTGGTGGACGTGACGACGGCGGGCCCGACCCTGTCTGCGCTGCTGGAAGGCGACGATCCGGCCGGCGCCGCGTCCGCCGTGCCCGACACGCGCGGCTGGGACGCAGGCGAGGTGATGGCCCGCAGCCTCGATCCGGCCGGAACCGGCAGCATTCCCTTCCTGCTGGCGCCCTGCGACCTGCAGGCGGTCAAGGCCTGCGGCGTGACCTTTGCCGGAAGCATGGTCGAGCGGGTGATCGAGGAGCGCGCCAAGGGCGATCCCGCCCGGGCGGCACTCCTGCGCGCGCAGCTGGCGGACACGATCGGCAGCCGGCTCGGCGCGCTGCGCCCGGGTTCGCCGGAAGCGATGCGAGCCAAGCAGGTGCTGATCGCCGAAGGGCTGTGGTCGCAGTACCTGGAGGTCGGCATCGGTCCGGACGCCGAAGTGTTCACCAAGGCGCCGGTGCTGTCTGCGGTGGGCGCCGGTGCCGCGATCGGCGTCCTGGCCACCTCGTCGTGGAACAACCCGGAACCGGAGGTGGTGCTGGCGGTGGACAGCCAGGGGCGCATCCGCGGCGCCACGCTCGGCAACGACGTCAACCTGCGCGACGTCGAGGGCCGCAGCGCGCTGCTGCTGGGCAAGGCCAAGGACAACAACGCGTCCTGCGCCATCGGCCCGTTCCTGCGCTTGTTCGACGACGGCTTCCGCCTCGACCACGTGCGCAGCCTGACGCTGAGCCTGACCGTGACGGGGGCGGAGGACCGCTTCGTGTTGCGCGGCCACAGCTCGATGCGCGAGATCAGCCGCGATCCGGAGGAGCTGGTGGCGCAGACGATCGGCGCCCACCACCAGTATCCCGACGGGGTGATGCTGTTTCTCGGCACCCTGTTCGCGCCGGTGCAGGATCGCGACACGCCCGGCGGCGGCTTCACCCACAAGCTCGGCGACCAGGTGGAAATTGCCACCCCGGCGCTCGGCCGGCTGGTCAACCGGGTGACGCACTCGCAGGACGCCCCGCCCTGGCGGTTCGGCATCGGCGCGCTGATGCGCAACCTCGCGGAGCGCAACCTGCTGTAGCGCCGCGTCCGGCGCCCTTCGAAATACAAAAAATGGGATCCGGTCTCGTATCTTGTTCCCCTGGATGCCCTGCCGGACGACGTTTTGTTAGTCGTCCTGGAGCCGGAACGGGATATGATCGTCTCAATGTCCGAGCCAGTCCTGCAACCATCCGGCGTCCGGGCCCGCTTCATCCGCAGCGTGGTGGCGCCGACCCTGATCGTCGTCCTGTTCGTGCTGGTCGCGGGAAGCCTCGGCCTGTTCTTGGCGGCGCGTCAGGCGGACGAGGTGTCGGTCGAGCGCCAGGTCCGCATCGCCGGCAGCTCGGCCAGGAACGCGATCGAGGACCTCGTCGACGGGCAGCGCGGCGCCGGCTGGGCCGTTGTCGCGAACGAGCTGGCCGGGCGGCCGGCGCACGAGCCCGGACCGCCCGACGGGTCTGCGGGCGTCTGGCGCCAGGCGATGGTCGACCACAGCATGGTCTACGTGCTGGGCGGCAGCGACCAGCCTGTTCATGCCGGCGTGCCCGGCCGCCCGCCCGGCGACCGGTTCGCCGCGATCGGCAAGGACGTGCTGCCGCTGGTGCGGCTGCTCAGGCACCATGCCGGACCGGCAGCAGGCGCGGAGCCTGGCCCGCGTGCCGCTGCCGACATGCCGCATCTTGGCGGGATCCTGCTGGTGGGCGGCGAGCCCGTGGCGATCAGCGTGGTGATCCTCCGCGCCTCCCGCCGGGACGGCGACGCCACGCCCGACGACGTGCTGGTCGACATGAAGCGGCTCGACGAGGCCGACCTCGCGGACCTGTTCCGACGCGTTCCGCTGGACGACGTGCGTTTTTCCCGGACCGCAGACGTGCGTGCCACCGAGCACGCCCTGGCCCTGCACGATCCGCTGGGCCGTCCGGCAGGGTGGATCCTGTGGCGGCCCGAGCAACCGGGACGGCGGATCCTGCGCCTGCTGGTCCCGATGGCGCTGGTCCTGGCTGTGGTCCTTTGCGCAGCGGTGCTCCTGCTGCTCCGCTCGTTCTGGAGGATCAGCCTGGCGCAGGAACGGTCGGTGCGCGAGCTGCGCGACAACGAGGCCAACGCCCGCCACATGGCCGAGCACGACTCGCTGACCGGCCTTCCCAACCGCGCGCTGTTCGACCGGCGGCTCCAGGCCTGCGTGTCGCCGGAAGGCGGCACCGGCCAGGCCGGGCTGTTCATGATCGACCTGGACCGGTTCAAGCAGGTCAACGACATGCTGGGGCACCAGGCCGGCGACGCCCTGCTGCGCGCGTTCGGGCAGCGGCTGCGCGAAACGTTCCGGCCGATGGACATGGTGGCGCGCCTGGGCGGCGACGAGTTCGCGGTGCTGGTCGACGTGCTCAACGGCACCGAACAGGTGGACGGCATCTGCGACCGCCTGTTCGAGGCGATGGCGGTGCCGTTCCGGATCAACGGCAGCGAGACCCATGTCGGGATCAGCATCGGCGTGGCGCTGGAAGCGGGGCTGGACGGCAGCACGGTGCAGGACCTGCACCGACGCGCCGACATCGCGCTCTACCAGGCCAAGGCGGACGGCCGGAACTGCCGGTGCTGCTTTTCCGCCGACCTGGACCGCAAGCTGCGCCGGCGCACGATGCTCGAGGACGAGCTGCGCCAGGCGCTGCTGACCCGCAACGGCCTGTTCGTGTGCTACCAGCCCCAGATCAGCGTCGGCAGCGGACGCGTCGTCGGCTTCGAGGCCCTGGCCCGCTGGCGTCGGCAGGACGGCGAGCTGGTTCCGGCGCAGGAGTTCGTCGCCGTCGCCGAGGACACCGGGCTGATACGCCAGCTCGGCGCCTTCGTGCTGTCCGACGCGGTGTCGATCGCCCGTCGCCGTCCCGACCTGTTCCTGTCGGTCAACCTGTCGCCGGTGCAGCTCCGGACCCCAGGCTTCGCGCAGACGGTGGCCAGGATGGTGCAGGCGGTGGGCGTCAAGCCGCAGCAGATCGAGCTGGAGATCACCGAAAGCGTGCTGCTGGGCAACGACGACATCACGCAGTCGACGCTCGACCAGCTGCGCCAGTTCGGCTTCCGGATCGCGCTGGACGATTTCGGGGTCGGCTATTCGAGCCTGAGCTACCTGCGCCGGCTTCATGTCGACAAGATCAAGATCGACCGGTCGTTCGTGGAGAACATCGCGTCGGATCCCGAGGCGCTGGCCCTGGCCGCCTGCATCGTCATCCTGGGCCAGGCGATCGGGGTGACGGTGACGGCCGAGGGCATTGAAACGCCGGAACAGATGCGGCTGATGTCGACCGCCGGCTGCAGCGGGCTGCAGGGCTACCTGTTCTCCAGGCCGGTTTGCGGTCCGGAACTCGACGCGCTGCTGGCCGAAACGGCGGCGGAAACAGCCGTGGCCCACATGTCCACGGTCCAGCCCGCCTTGTAGGCCGATCGTCGGGCCTGGAAGCCGGGCCTGAGGATCAGGTCGGCCGCCACTCCGGACGCGCCGCGATCCAGCGGCGCAGGCTCAGCTGGGCGGTCTCGTCCGCGTTGATCCGGGCCAGCGCCTGCACGCAGGCCGGGGCCGGAACCGCATCGACCTGCGCCGTGCGCGCGGCGCTGACCAGCCCAAGATCGGACAGCGCGCTTTCGCAGGCGCTGCGCCAGCGGGCAACCAGAGACGGGGGCGCCAGCGGCGGCAGCACCAGGGCGACGTCAAGGCGGGCGGCGGCGGCGATGGCGCGCCAGGCTGCGAACAACGGGCCGGCCGGGAGACGGTTGAATTGTTGCCGGAAGCGTTCGGCGAAGGCCGGCACCCCGTCCAGCACGGGATCGGCGGCCAGGCTGTCCTCGTCGCTGCCGCCCAGCGAGAACACCGGGGCGAAGCCCAGCCGGTCCAGCCTCCTGAGGCGTTGCGGCACGTCGTGGCCGCCCAGGAAGATCGCGTCGACCCGCCCGTCCTGCAGCGCCGCCTCCGCGTCGGGCGGCTCGGACAGGCCGAACACCGGCGACGGGTCGAGCGACAGCATCGACAGCCCGAGCAGCGCCGGCAGCTCCGCACCCGTCGCGGTGGACGCGGCGACGCGCAGCGTCCGGCCGGCCTGCGGCGGCGCGTCGGGGCTGGTTCCGGCGTCCTTCCGGGCCACCACCACGCCGGACGACAGGCTGGCCAGGGCAGGCACCCATCGGCTGGCGTCGAAGTGCACGCGCGGGTCGCCCGCAAGCCAGGCGATCGCGGCAGCACCAGGGACCAGCATCGCGGTCGAGCCGTCCGGCGCCGTCAGCGCCTCGAACGCGTTGGCGCCGGTGACGCCATCGCGGCCGCCGGTGGCGGACACCGGCAGGGCGGCGCCCGCCTGCAGCGCGCTGCCGAGCCTGGGGGCCAGCAGCCGCGCCCACCGTCCCGGCGCCGCGTCGGGCGGCCCCGCGACCAGCAAGGCCGGGTTGCTCAGGGAAGACGCCCCCCCTTCCAGGGTGGCACCCGCCAGGCGGTCGGGGTCCGGTGCGGCGCGTGCGCCGCGGAGCGTGGCGGCGAGGCCGGGCAGGGCCAGCAGCAGGGTCCTGCGGCAGACCTCCCGCCCGGGGATCGTGCCGCCCGGCCGCCCCCTGGGTCCCGTCATCGCCACACCCGCGTCAAGAGCCTTGCGTCCTGCGATTCATCCCGGACTCATACATGAGCCCGGTCCATGTCCCAAATGCGGCGACCCGGAGCCCGTCACGGCCAGCGCACCTCGGGCGGCAGGCTCATCAGGATGGCCTCGACGTTGCCGCCGGTGCGCAGGCCGAACAGCGTGCCGCGGTCGTGCAGGAGGTTGAACTCCACGTAGCGTCCGCGCCGCAGCAACTGGTGGTCGCGATCCGCCGCGGTCCAGTTCTGCCGCATGCGGTCGCGCACGATCTGCGGGTACGCGTCCAGGAACGCGGTGCCGACGTCGCGGGCGAAGGCGAAGTCGCTTGAAACGCTGCCGGTGCACAGCCGGTCGAAGAAGATCCCGCCCAGGCCGCGCGGCTCGTCGCGATGCGGCAGAAAGAAGTAGCGGTCGCACCATTCCTTGAACCGGGGATAGTACGACGGGTCGTGCCGGTCGCAGGCCCGCTGGAACGCCGCGTGGAACCGCGCTGCGTCCGCCTGCGCTTCCGCGCTGTCGGGGCGCATCGGCGTGATGTCGCCGCCGCCGCCGAACCAGCCTTGCGTGGTGACCAGCATGCGGGTGTTGAAGTGCGCCGCCGGCACCAGCGGGCTTTGCAGGTGCGCCACCACGCTGATCCCGGACGCCCAGAACCGCGGGTCCTGTTCCGCGCCCGGGATCTGCCCGCGGAACTCCGGGCTGAACTCGCCTTCCACCGTGGATACGTTGACGCCCACCTTTTCGAACACCCGGCCGCGCATCAGCCCGATCACGCCGCCGCCGCCGCTCTCGTCCGGCAGCCGCGACCAGGCCTTGCGCTCGAACCGGCCGGGCGGGCGGTCGGACAACGGCCCGTCCTGGTCCCGCTCGATCGCCTCGAAGGCATCGCATAGCTGGTCGCGCAGGCTCTCGAACCAGGCGCGCGCCGCCGCCTTGAGCGCGTCGTGCGGCGGCCGCGCCGTCGCGTCGGGAGGAAGGGAAGCCGGCTCGAACAGGTCGCTCATGGCCCGAGCATAGCCGAACGCCGTTCACGTCTCGACCACCCGGTTGCGGGCCGGCGGAGCCGCCCCTACCTTGCTTCCATACCCGACGGCTCGAAGGTGCGCGCGCATGGCCGACTGGCCGGACGATCCTGGCCATGGCGCCGCTGCCGCCGACACGTTTCCGTTGGCGCCCGACGATCGCCAGGCTGAGCATCGCTTCGGCCGCGCCCCCACCTCCGCGCTGCCCGAAGCGTCGCATCCCGGCCTGCGCTGGCTCGACGCCCGCCTGCCGGTGGTGTCCGCCTTTCGACGCGAGTACGTGTCCTACCCGATGCCGCGCAACCTCAACGGGTTGTGGAACTTCGGCGCCTTCGTGACTGTGGCCCTGGCGGTGCTGCTGCTGAGCGGCATCTTCCTGGCCGTGAACTACACCGCCACCGTGGCGCAGGCGTTCGGCAGCGTGGAGGCGATCGACCGCCAAGTGCCGAGCGGCTGGCTGGTCCGCTCCATCCACATGGGCGGCGTGTCGATGTATTTCGCCACCCTCTACGTCCACATCTGGCGCAGCCTGTACTACGGCTCGTACAAGGCGCCGCGCGAGGTGCTGTGGCTGACCGGCATGCTGCTGATGGCCATGACCATGGTCGCCGCCTTCGCCGGCTACGTGCTGCCCTGGGGCCAGATGTCCTACTGGGGCCTGACCGTGGCGGCGCACGCCCTGGGCTCGGTGCCTGTGGTCGGGCCGGGCCTGGCTTCCTGGCTGCTCGGCGGCAGCGTGCTGGGCGATACCGCGCTGCACCGCATCTACGTGCTGCACTTCGTCACCGCGTTCGCCGTGATCGGCGTCGTGGTGCTGCACGTGCTGGCGCTGCACGTCACCGGCTCCAACAACCCGCTCGGCATCGAGCCGAAGGGCCCGCGCGACACGGTGCCGTTCCATCCCTACTACACCGCCAAGGACGGCGTCGGCATGGCGCTGTTCGCGATCGCCTTCGCGGTGCTGGTGTTCTTCCTGCCGGGCTGGCTCACCCTGCCGGACAACTACCTCCAGGCGGATCCGCTTTCCACCCCGGCCGACATCACGCCTGAATGGTACTTTGCGCCGTTCTACGCCATCCTGCGCGCCGGCGGCCCGCTCGGCGTGTTGCTGGCCTCCGCCAGCCTGGCGGTGCTGTTCATCCTGCCCTGGCTCGACCGCTCGCCGATCCGCAGCGCCCGGTTCCGCCCGGTGTATCGCTGGCTGCTGCTGGTGCTGCTCGGGGCCTTCGTGTTGCTGGGCGTCGCCGGGTTCCGCCCGCCATCCGGCATCTGGCTGGTGCTGAGCCGCATCGCCACCGCCTATTGGCTGCTGCACTTCCTGGTGCTGCTGCCGCTGCTGGCCCGTGTGGAGCGTCGGCCGGCACTTCCCGACAGCATCGTCGGCGCCTGATGCGGGTCCTGCTCGGCCTGGTGTTCGTTGTTGCCGGTTTCCCGGCCCGCGCCGCGTCCGGCCCGTTCTCCACCGTCGACCTCGGCAGCGCCCAGCGCGGCTATGCGGTGTATTCGCAGGTGTGCAGCGCCTGCCACTCGTTGAAGCAGCTGACCTACGCCGACCTCGGCGGGCTGGGCCTGGACGCGGCGCAGGTGCGCGCGCTGGCAGCGGCGCGACGGGTGTCGGACGGCGTCGACGCGTCGGGCCGTCCGGTGCGTCGCCCGGGCCGGCCGGACGACCACCTGCCGTCCCCGTTCCCGACCGTGCAGGCCGCCGCCGCCGCCAACAACGGTGCGGTGCCGCCGGACATGTCGCGGCTGGCGATGACCCTGCCGGGCGGTGCGCACGCCATCGCCCGCATCCTCACCGGCTATCGCGACCCGCCACCCGGTTCCACGGTTCCGTCCGGCAGCTACTACGACCCTGCGGTGGCAGGCGGCCAGATCGCCATGCCGCCGCCCTTGGTCGACGACGCCGTCCGCTACGCCGACGGCACGCGGGCCACTGTGCCGCAGATGGCGCACGACGTGTCCAGCTTCCTCCAATGGGCGGCGCATCCGCACGAGGCCGAGCGCCGCCGCATCGGCGTCGGCGTGGTGTGCTACCTGGTCCTGCTCGCGGGGCTGGCCTTTCTTCTCAAGCGCAGGGTGTGGTCGGATGTCGGACGCGGATGAGGCGGTGCAGCCGGTGATCGGCCTGATCGGCGGCTCCGGCCTGTACGACATCGACGGGCTGGAAGACAAGCAATGGCGCGCGGTGGAGACCCCTTGGGGGCCGCCGTCCGACGCTCTGCTGTTCGGCCGTCTCGGCGACGTGCGCTGCGTGTTCCTGCCCAGGCACGGCCGCGGCCACCGCATCCCGCCGTCGCGCCTCAACTATCGCGCCAACATCGCTGCCCTGAAGCAGTCCGGCGTCACCGACGTGGTGTCGCTGTCCGCGGTCGGCAGCCTGAAGGAGGAGTTGCCGCCCGGCCACTTCGTGGTGGTGGACCAGTTCGTCGACCGCTCCTTCGCACGGGAAAAGAGCTTCTTTGACACCGGCTGCGTCGCGCACGTGTCGATGGCCGACCCGCTCTGCCCGCGCATCGGCGCGGCGCTGCACGAGGAAGGCTTGGCGCTCGGCCTGCCGATCAGCCGCGGCGGCACCTACCTGGTGATGGAAGGGCCGCAGTTCTCGACCCGGGCGGAAAGCAACCTGTACCGCAGCTGGAACTGCGACGTGATCGGCATGACCAACATGCCCGAAGCCAAGCTCGCCCGCGAAGCCGAGCTTTGCTACGCGACGGTGGCGATGGTCACCGACTACGACTGCTGGCGCGAGGAGCACGAGGCCGTCACCGTGGACGCGGTGGTGGCGGTGATGACGGCGAACGCGCAGAAGGCCCGCGACCTCGTGCGCGCCGTGATCCCCCGGCTCGGCCGGCCGCGCGGCCCGTGTCCCGCGGGTTGCGACCGCGCCCTCGACCACGCCCTGATCACCGCCCCCGCATCCCGCGACCCGGAGCTGGTGGCACGCCTGCGCACCGTCGCCGCCCGCGTGCTCGACCGCGACAACAGGTCAGCAACCTAGAAGGCGTC
>CAXTMS010000072.1:0-14810 GCA_964245345.1 uncultured Acetobacteraceae bacterium
CGGTGCCGGTGCCGCCGCCCATGCCGGCGGTGATGAACACCATGTGCGCGCCGTCCATGTGCCGGGCGAGCTCGTCGGCGGCCTCCTCGGCGGCGGCGCGGCCGATCTCCGGCTTGGCGCCGGCGCCGAGGCCTTGCGTCAGGTGCGGCCCGAGCTGGATGCGGCGGTCGGCGCGGCTGTGGGTGAGCTGCTGCGCGTCGGTGTTGGCGACCACGAACTCCACGCCCGCGAGCTGGAGCTGGATCATGTTGTCCACGGCGTTGGTGCCGCCGCCGCCCACGCCGATCACGGTGATCCGCGGCGTGAAGTCGGAGTAGGTCTGCTGCGGGATCGTGAGGTTGAGGGTCATGGACGGGTTCCCCTGTTGGAGGCTGGGAGATCGGTCGCCTTCGGCAACCAATGCGGGATCGCTGGCGGGCGCGTCATGATCAAACGCGCTCGCGCAGGAACTCGACGAGCCGACGCACCAGGCCTGGCGGTTTCGGCTCGTTGAAGTCGATGTCGTGCAGGGTGCGGCCGGCGCCGGCGGCCCAGCTGAGCAGGCCGGTGGCGGTGGCGAAGCCCGGCCCGGTGGCGTTGTCCGGCAGGCCGCGCACGCCGACCGGGCGGCCGAGCCGCACCTGCCGGTTGAGGATGCGCGCCGCCATCGGCGTGATGCCGTCGAGCTGGCTGGCGCCGCCGGTGAGCACCACGCGGCCGGCGGCGGCGCGGCCCAGGCCCGCGTTGTCCAGCCGGTCGCGCACCAGCTCAAAGGTTTCCTCGATTCGCGGGCGGATCACCGCGACGATGCGGGCGCGCGACATGCGGGTGAACTGGTGCTCGTCCTCGCCGATCTGCTGCACGCTGAGCATCTCGCGCTCGTCGTCGGAGGAGGCCTCGGCGTTGCCGTAGATCACCTTGAGCCGTTCGGCGCTGCCGAGCGGGGTGGAGATCATGCCGGCGATGTCCTTGGTGACATGGAGCCCGCCCACCGGGAGCTGGGCGGTGTGCAGCACCTGGCCTTCGCCGAACACGGCGATGGAGGTGGTGCCGCCGCCCATGTCGACCACGGTGGCGCCGAGCTCGCGCTCGTCCTCCACCAGCACCGACAGGCCTGACGCCAGCGGGGCGGCGACCAGCTCGGCGATGTCGAGGTCGCAGCGCCCGAGCACGGCGGCGAGGTTGCGCAGCGAGGTCGCCGACGCGTCCACCACGTGCAGCCGGGCCGACAGCTGGTCGCAATGATGGCCGCGCGGATCCTCGATGCCGCCGGTCTCGTCCACCGAGAAGCCGAGCGGCAGGGCGTGGATCACGTCGCGGCCGTCGGTGGCGGCGCGCGCGCGGCCCTCGTTCACCACGCGCCGTATGTCGGCGTCGCCCACCACGCGGCCGCCCACCGGCCAGCGCACGTTGAACAGCCGGGATTCCGGCTGGCCGCAGGACAGGTTCACGGTGACGCTGCGCAGGTGGTGGTCGGCCTGGCTTTCCGCCTGGCCCACCGCGGCGCGTATGGCGCGCTCGGACTCGGCGAGGTCGGTGATGCCGCCCAGCCGCACGCCGCGCGAGCGCTGCCAGCCGCAGCCGAGCACGCGCAAGCTGCCGTCCGGCTCGCCGCGGCCGATCAGGCAGGTGATCTTGGTGGTGCCGATGTCGAGCACGCCGAACACGCCCGGCCGGTACGGGCGGCGCCTGGGCGTGTGCGTCGCGTCCGGCGGCGGCAGCGCCACGAGGCGCGCCTGTTCCGGCGCGGGGGCCGCCAGCAGGGCGGGCAGCGAAGCGCCGTCGGCGCTGGGCGCGCGGCTCCTGGCGCCGCGGCGCGACGGCCGGCTGGTCGGCGTGCGGCGCGGTAACCGTGCCGCCCGGGCCGGCCTGCTTCCCGCGCGCCCTGCCGGGGGCTTGCTGGGCGTCGCCGGGCACGGCGTCGGCGGGGGCGCCGGTGGCCGGATCCACGGCGGCCGGGTCGGCGGGCGGAGCCGGACGCGGGCGCACCACCAGCCGGTCCGGCAGGCGCATGTCGATCGCTTCCAGCGGACGCACCAGCAGTTGCTGGCTGCGCTGCAGCTGCGACAGGCGGTGCAGCGCCGCCGGCTCCTCGCCTTCGGGCAGCAGCACGTCGCAACCGTTGCGCAGCGTCAGGTTCCAGCGTCGCTGCCCCACGCGCACAGCGGCCACCACGGGGCTGCGCACGTCTGGGTGGGCGGCGAGGGCGGCAATCTGCGGTTCCGCCGCCGCCGGCGCGCCGACGCCGACCACAAGGGGAAGCTGCGCGAAGGCTTCCGCATCCTTGCCGTTCATGCCCTGGTCGGCGACCAGGGCGCCGCTGCGGTCGATCAGCACGAACCGGCCCTGGTTCTGCCACACCGCGAACGGGCGTCGCTCGGTGATCTGCACCACGACCGTGCCGGGCAGGCGCCGCTCCACGGTGGCATGCTCGACAAAGGTGAGCTGGTCGATGCGTTTGCGCGCCGCTTCCACCGAGAAGCCGAGCATGTCGTCGCCCACCTTGACGCCGAGCGCCTGCTGCAGCGCGGCTTCGGGCGTCATGTCGCGTCCGGACACGGTGATGGTGGACACGCGCATCGCCACCTTGCGGCCGAGCTCGCTGCGCAGCGGCGCGAAGGAAGCCTCGCTGCGCATCAGGTGGGACAGGTGCAGCGCCCCGCCGACGCCGGCGACCACCACCATCGACCACAGCGCCGGGCGGAGCAGCCGGCGCTGCCGCCTGGCGAAGATGCCGACCCGCGACGGACGGTCGATCAGCCCGCCGGCCCGGGTCGGCTGCTTCACGCGCGGCATGCGGCGTTCTCCACCATCCAGGCGCACAAGGCGGCAAAGTCGACGCCGCGGTGGGCGGCCTGCTCGGGAAGCAGGGAGGTAGGGGTCAGGCCCGGCTGGGTGTTGACCTCGAGCAGCACCAGGCGGCCCGGCTTGTCGGCGCCGTGCGCGGTGTCGTCATAGCGGAAATCGGTGCGCGACGCGCCGCGGCAGCCCAGCGCGCGGTGCGCCGCCAGGGCGATGCGCAGGGCGTCCGCGAACGCGTCGGGGTGGATCGCCGCCGGCAGCACGTGGCGGGAGCCGCCGGCGGCATACTTGGCGTCGTAGTCGTAGAAGTCGTGCGACGCGACGGCAGGGTTGGGGGTGATGTCGGTCACCGTCAGGGCGCCGAGGTCGGTCTCGTTGCCGCCCATGACGCCGACGGTGATCTCGCGGCCCGGGATGAACTCCTCGACCAGGGCGAGCGGCCCGTAGCGCCAGGCCGAGGCGATCTCGTGCCGGCGGTTGGAGCCGGCGCGCACGATGTCGACGCCGACCGAGGAGCCCTCGTTCACCGGCTTGATCACGTAGGGCAGCGGCAGCGGGTCGGCGGCGGCGGCGAAGCGCTCGATCTCGACCACGCGCCCTTCTGCCACCGGCAGCCCGGCGGAGGCGAACATCGCCCGCGCCGCCACCTTGTCCATGGCCAGCGCCGACGCGCGTATGCCGGAATGGGTGTACGGGATGCCCATCCAGTCCAGCACGCCCTGGATCGCGCCGTCCTCGCCGTAACGGCCGTGCAGGGCGTTGAACACCACGCCGGGGCGGTCGGCGGACAGGTCGGCCAC
This sequence comes from uncultured Acetobacteraceae bacterium, assembly GCA_964245345.1. Classification (GTDB taxonomy): domain Bacteria; phylum Pseudomonadota; class Alphaproteobacteria; order Acetobacterales; family Acetobacteraceae; genus Lichenicola. The sequence continues at coordinate 3,582 of CAXTMS010000072.1, forward strand.
CAGCGCCGACAGGTCGGCGCCGGCGTCGATCGCCCGCACCGCGTAGCCGCTTTCGCGCAGCGCCGACAGCACGCCGCGGCCGGAGCTGAGGCTGACCTCGCGCTCGGACGAGATGCCGCCCATCAGCACCGCGACGCTGGGACGGTCGCTCATGCGGCGGCGTCCTTCGCCGCAAGCGGCACGCCGATCCGCTTGATCTCCCAGGCGAGCGCGATGCCGGAGCTGTCGGACACGCGGCGGCGCACCTCCTCGCCGAGCGCCTCGATGTCGGCGGCGGTGGCGCTTCCGGTGTTGAGCAGGAAGTTGCAGTGCTTGTCGCTGACCTGCGCGCCGCCCAGCCGCAGCCCGCGGCAGCCGGCCTGGTCGATCAGCTGCCAGGCCTTGGACGTGGTCTGCGACGGATCGGGATTGCGGAAGGTGGAGCCGCCGGTGCGGGCGCGGGTCGGCTGCGAGGCTTCGCGGGCGGCACGGATCTCGACGATGCGGGCGCGCGGGATCGCCGGGTCGCCCGGCTCGCCGCGCAGGCGGACGCGCACCACCACCGCACCTTCCGGCAGGCTGGAGCGGCGGTAGCCGAAGCCGAGCGCTTCCACCGGCAAACGCAGGAACTGGCCGTCGCGGTTCACGATCTCGGCCCAGTCCAGCACGTCGGTGACTTCCGCGCCGTAGGCGCCGGCGTTCATCGCCACCGCCCCGCCGATCGAGCCCGGGATGCCGGCCAGGAACTCCAGCCCGCGCAAGCCGGCGCCGGCGGCGTGCTCGGCCACCGTCATGTCGAGGCAGGCGCCGCCGCACACGATGCCGTCCGGCTCGACCGCCATCTCGCCGAAGCCGCGTGCCAGCCGGATCACCAACCCGGGCAGGCCGCCGTCGCGGACGACCAGGTTGGAGGCCTTGCCGATCGTGGTGACCGGCAGCTCCGGCGGCAGGGCGGCCAGGAACGCGGACAGGTCCTCGGCATCGGCCGGACGCAGCAGCAGCTCGGCGGCGCCGCCGACGCCGAACCAGGTCTGCGCGCCCAGCGGCGACGCCTGCTCAAGGCGGCCGCGCACCGGGGGCATCAGCCGGCCGAGGCCGGTGGACACGTCCTGCCGATCCGGGGGCATGGTGTGAACGACGTTCACGCCGCGTGACCGCCGCGGCTCTTCTGCAGCGACATCAGCTGCCCCGGCAGCGCCTGCGCCCAGGCGGTGATGTTGCCGGCGCCGAGGCAGATCACGAAGTCGCCGGGGCGGGCGATCGCGTGCACCATCTCGGCCAGGTGCTCGGGGCCGGGAAGCGGCACCACCGAGCGGTGCCCGGACGCGCGCAGCCCGTCCACCAGGCTGTCGCGGTCGAAGCCCTCGACCGGCGTTTCGCCAGCGGCATACACGTCGGCGATGATCACGGTGCCGGCGTCGTTCATGCAGGTGCAGAACTCGGTGAACAGGGTTTGCAGGCGCGAATAACGGTGCGGCTGCACGATCGCCACCACGTCGCGGGCGCCGGCCTGGCGCGCGGCCTTGAGCACGGCGGCGATCTCCACCGGATGGTGGCCGTAATCGTCCACCACGGTGATGCCGCCGGCTTCGCCGGTGCGGGTGAAGCGGCGCTTGACGCCGCGGAAGTCGGCGAACGCCGAGCGGATCGTGCTCTCGTCGATCTCCATCTCGATCGCCACCGCGACCGCGGCCAGCGCGTTCTGCACGTTGTGGCTGCCCAGCATCGGCAGGCGGAACGGTCCCAGCTTGCGGGAACGGTTCTTGGTGCGGTCGGTGACGATCACCTCGAAGGTGGCGCCGCGCTTGTCGGCGACCATGCGCTCGGCGCGCACGTCGGCCTGGGGCGAGAAGCCGTAGGTGATGACGCGGTGGTCGGACAGGCGCGGGATCATCTGCTGCACGTTGGGATGGTCGAGGCACAGCACGGCGAAGCCGTAGAACGGGATGTTGGCCACGAACTGGTCGTAGGCCTGCATCATGGCCTCCGGCGTGCCCCAATGATCGAGGTGCTCGGGGTCCATGTTGGTGACCACCGCGATCACGGCGGGCAGGCGCAGGAACGAGCCGTCGCTTTCGTCGGCCTCCACCACCATCCAGTCGCCTTCGCCCATGCGGGTGTTGGTGCCGTAGGCCTCGATGATGCCGCCGTTGATCACGGTGGGGTCGAGCCTGGCCGCTTCCAGCACGGCGGCGACCAGGGAGGTGGTGGTGGTCTTGCCGTGGGTGCCGCCGATGGCGATCGACCAGCGCAGGCGCATCAGCTCGGCCAGCATCTCGGCGCGCCGCACCACCGGGATCAGCCGGGTGCGCGCGGCGACCACTTCCGGGTTGTCGCGCTTCACCGCGGTGGAGGTGACCACCACGCGGGCGTCGCCCAGGTTGGCGGCGTCGTGGCCGACCATGACCTTGATGCCGGCCTCGCGCAGCCGCTGCACGTTGGCGCCCTCGGCGATGTCGCTGCCCTGCACCACGTAGCCGAGCGTGTGCAGCACCTGGGCGATGCCGGACATGCCGATGCCGCCGATGCCGACGAAGTGGATGGTGCCGATCGATAAGGGCAGGGCTCTCATGCTGGCATCTCCCGACTTGCGGGACCGGGGATGGAACTTGCGGAGACGGGATGCAAGCGGGAATCTCTCGAAATCGTGAGCTGCTTCTCCACCAGGTCGGCGAGGGTGACGGCGGCGTTGCGCTTGCCAAGAGTGGCCGCGGCTTCGGCCGCGTTGGCAAGCCGCGCCGGGTCGGTCAGCAGGGCTGCCAGCAGCGTGCCGAGCGTGTCCGGGGACAGCGCGTCCTGGCGCAGCATCCAGCCGCCGCCGGCCTCGACCAGCGCCGACGCGTTGGCGGCCTGCTCGTCGGACGCGGCGATCGGCAGCGGCACCAGGATCGACGGGCGTCCCACCACCGCGAGCTCGGCCACCGAGGAGCCGCCGGCGCGACCGATCACCAGGTGCGCCGCCTTCAGGCGGGACGCGATGCGGTCGAGGAAGGGGGCCACCTCGGCCTCGATGCCGGCTTCGGCGTAGGCGGCGCGCACCCGGTCCACGTCCTCGGCCCTGGCCTGCTGCGTCACCGACAGCCTGCCGCGCAGGTCGAGCGGCAGTGCCGCCAGGGTTTGCGGCACCACGTCGGCGAACACACGCGCGCCGAGCGAGCCGCCCCAGACCAGCAGGCGAAGCGGCCCGGTCGCGTCCGGATACGGGCTGTGCGCCGCGGCGGCGATGTCGGCCCTGACCGGCATGCCGGTCAGCACCGCGGCCGCGCCGGCCGGCAGGCGGGCGACGCGGTTGAAGCTGATGGCGACCGCGTCGGCGAAGCGGGCGAGAACGGCGTTGGCCTGACCCAGCACCGCGTTGCCTTCGTGCAGGACGATCCTCGGTCGGGCGCGGCCCAGCAGCCGCGCGCCGAGCAGCGGCGGCACCGACGGATAGCCGCCGAACCCGACCACCGCGGCGGGCCGCAGGCGCCGGAGGATGCGACGCGCCGCCAGCGTGCCGCGTGCCAGCGACAGCGCCGCGCCCAGCTTGCGCCCCGGGCCGTGCCCGGCGATGCCGCTGCCGGGCAGCACGTGCTGTTCGGCCTCGGCAAACGCACCGGTGGTGCGTCGCCCGGCGCGTCGGTCGGTCATCAGCACCAGCGCGTGGCCGCGCGATGCCAGCTCGGCCGCCAGCGCCTCGGCCGGGAAGAAGTGCCCGCCGGTGCCGCCGGCGGCGATCACGATCGGGGCGGTCATGCCGCCACCCGGCGTCGGCGCGGTGCCGGGACGACGAGGCGGCTGGCCTGGGTGCGGCGACGCGTCAGCGCCAGCACCATGCCGATGGTGAGCGCCACCGACATCGCCGACGAGCCGCCATAGGAGATGAACGGCAGGGTCATGCCCTTGGTCGGGATCAGGTGCAGCGACGAGCCCATGTTGACGAAGGCCTGCAGCCCGAAGCCGCACACCAGCCCGGCGGAAGCCAGCACCACGAACGGGTCGTCCTCGGCCAGCAGCTTGAGCAGGGTGCGCACGACGATCAAGCAGAACACGCCGATGATGAACAAGCAGACCAGCAGCCCGAACTCCTCGCCGGCGACCGCGAACACGAAGTCGGCGTGCGCGTCCGGCAGCAGGTCCTTGACCCGGCCCTCGCCGGGGCCGCGGCCGAGCAAGCCGCCCTTGCCGACCGCCGGCAGCGCCGTGTCGCTCTGGTAGTGGTCGCCCTGGCCGGGGTGGAGGAAGCGCATGACGCGCGAGCGCACGTGCGGGAACGCGATGAACGCGCCGGCGAAGGCGGCCATCATGCCGCCGACGCCGCAGCCGACCAGGAACAGGTTCAGGCCGCCCAGGAACAGCTGGCACATGAACACGCAGGTGATCACCGACAGCATGCCGATGTCGGGCTGCGACTTCAGCAGCAGCAGGATCACCGCGAACACGCCCAAGGCCAGCAGCGTGCCCGGGAACGCGCGGACGCGCTTGCCTTCCGCGAGCAGCCAGCCGGTCACCACCGCGAAGCAGGGCTTCAGGAACTCGGACGGCTGGATCGACATCATCGGCAAGGCGATCCAGCGGCGCGCGCCCTTGATCTCGACGCCGTGCACCAGCGTCAGCGCGGTCAGCGCCAGGGCCAGGAGGCAGCCGACCAGCGCCAGCCGGCGCACGCCCTTCGGCGACAGCATGGAGGTCGACAGCACGATCACGCCGGCGATGGCCAGGAAGATCACCTGCTTGAGGATGAACATGTCGCGCGACGCGCCGATGCGGGCGGCGACCGACGGCGAGGCGGCCAGCATCAGCACGTAGCCGAAGCCGATCAGCAGGCCGATGCAGCCAAGCGTCCAGCGGTCCACCGTCCACCACCAGCGGCCGAGGATCGAGTTGTCCGCGCGCGAGAACTGCGCCATCAGCGGGACTCCTCAGGCTGGCGGGACAGCCGGCGGGCGAGGTCGGCGAAGCGCTCGCCGCGCGCCTCGAAGCTCGCGAACTGGTCGAAGCTGGCGCAGGCGGGCGACAGCAGCACCACCGGCGCGTCGTGCGCGCGGGCCGCTTCGAACGCCTGCGGCACCGCGTGGTCCAGGGTGTCGACGATGCGGTGCTCGACCTTGTAGGCGGACAGGGTGCCGGCAAGCCGCGGGGCGTCGCGGCCGATCAGCAGGGCGAACCGGATGCGGTCGAACAGCGGCGCCAGGTCGTCGATGCCGCCGGACTTGGCGAGGCCGCCGGCGATCCAGATCAGCCGGTCGTAGCAGCCGAGCGCACGCGACGCGGCGTCGGCGTTGGTGGCCTTGCTGTCGTCGATGAACGCGATGCCGTCGACCTCGGCCACCTGGCGCTGGCGGTGCGGCAGGCCGGGAAACGAGGCGAGGCCGGCGGCGACCTGCGCGTCGGACACGCCGAGATGGCGTGCCATCGCCGCGGCGGCGAGCGCGTTCTGGGCATTGTGCGCGCCGGGCAGGGTGCAAGGCAGCAGGTCGGCCAGCGGGCCCGGCGCGTGGCCGGAGATCGTGTGCAGGCGGGCCACCGTGCCAGCGCCGGCGAGGGCGCGGCAGGCGGGGTCGTCGAGGCCGATCACGGCGAGGTCGTTCGGGAGCTGTCGGGCGAACACCTCCTGCTTGGCGCGGGCGTAGCCGTCCATGTCGCCGTGCCGGTCGAGGTGGTCCGGCGACAGGTTCAGCAGGCAGGCGGCGTCGAAGCGCAGCGTTTGCAGCCGTTCCAGCATGTAGGAGGACATTTCCAGCACGTACACGCCGTGGTCCGGCAGCAGCGGCAGCGCCAGGGCGGCGGGGCCGAGGTTGCCTCCGGCGGCCACGGGAACGCCGGCCTCGCGCAGCAGGTGGGCGAGCAGGGCGGTGGTGGTGGACTTGCCGTTGGTGCCGGTGATGCCGGCGAAGCGGGCGCGGCTGCCGCTTTGCCGCACCGCCTGGAACAGCAGCTCGGCGTCGGACAGGATCGGGATGCCGGCTTCCTGCGCCATGCGGGCGACCGGGTGCGGGGCAGGCAGGCGATGCGGGATGCCGGGCGACAGCAGGAGGGCGTCGTGGCGGTTCATGCTGTCGAACGGTGCGAGCATGACCGCGTCGGACGCGATCGCCGGGCGCTCGCGGTCGTCCCAGGCCTGCACCCGGGCACCCATGGCGGCAAGCGCGTGCACGGCGGGCTCGCCGTTGCGGCCGAGGCCCAGCACCGCGAAGCGGCGACCGGCGAACACGGCGGGGGGGAAGGCGCCGCTCATCGTATCTTCAGCGTCGCCAGGCCAGCCAGGCCCAGCACCATGGACACGATCCAGAAGCGGATCACGATCTGCGCTTCCTGCCAGCCCTTCTTCTCGAAATGGTGGTGCAGCGGCGCCATCAGGAACACGCGACGGCCGGTGCGCTTGTACCAGCCGACCTGGATGATCACCGACAGCGTTTCGACCACGAACAGGCCGCCGACGATGCACAGCACGATCTCGTGCTTGACCGCCACCGCGACCGCGCCGAGCGCGCCGCCCAGCGCGAGGCTGCCGGTGTCGCCCATGAACACCGCCGCCGGCGGGGCGTTGAACCACAGGAAGCCGAGGCCGGCGCCGATCAGCGCGGACAGGAACACGCCGAGCTCGCCGGTGCCGGGCACGGGATGAAGCTGGAGGTAGTCGGCGAAGATGCGGTTGCCGACCAGGTAGGAGATCAGCGCGAACACGATGGCGGCGATGATCACCGGCACGATCGCAAGTCCGTCGAGCCCGTCGGTGAAGTTCACCGCGTTGCCGAAGCCGGTGATCACCAGCATGGCGAAGATCGGGAACGCGAACGACAGCGGCAGCAGCGCCTCCTTGACGAACGGAAACGCCAGCGCGTCCGTCAACGGCGCCGGCATCAGGCTCTCGATCCAGAACCCGGCGATCAGCGACGCGCCGAACTCGGCGCCGAGGCGGATGCGCTTGGACACGCCCTTGGTGTTGCGTCGGGACAGCTTGAGGTAGTCGTCGGCGAAGCCCACCAGGCCGAACGCGGCGGTGGCGAACATCACCGCCCACACGTAGCCGTTGGACAGGTCGGCCCAGAGCAGGGTGGACAAGAGCCAGGTGGACAGGATCAGCACCCCGCCCATGGTCGGCGTGCCGGCCTTTTCGGTGATGTGGCGCTCGGGGCCGAGCGTGCGGATCGGCTGGCCTTCGCGCTGGATGCGTCGCAGCCGGGCGATCACGCGCGGGCCCATCAGCAGGCTGAGCACGAAGGCGGAAAGGCAGGCGGCGCCGGACCGGAAGGTGATGTAGCGCAAAAGGTTGAACAGCGCGTAGTGCGCGGCGAAGGGGTGGGCGAGGTTGTAGAGCATCAGGCCGCCGCCGCCGGGGCTGCGGTGAGAACGGCGACCACGTCGCGCATCCGGCTGCCGAAGGAGCCCTTGACCAGCACCACGTCGCCGGAACGCAGCGCCGCCTGCACCAGGGGCGCCAGGCGGGCGGCGTCAACAGCGTGGCCGCCGCGACGGGATGCGGGCAGGCGGTCGAACAGGAAGCGCATCATGTCGCCCGAGCAGAACACCAGGTCGGCGGCGTCCAGCACGGCGTCGAGCAGGGATTCGTGCTCGGCGCGCGCGAACGCGCCCAGCTCCAGCATGTCGCCGAGCACGGCGACGCGCCGGCGCGCCGGCAGCAGGTGCAGCACCGACAAGGCGGCGCGCACCGAGGCGCCGGACGCGTTGTAGCTTTCGTCCAGCAACGCGGCGGCGCCGTGCAGGATCGGGCGCAGCGCGCCGCGTCCGTCGCCCGGGCGGAAGCCGGCCAGGGCGTTTGCGGCGCGTGCGGGGTCGGCGCCGAGCGCGGCGACGGCGGCGAGGCAAGCCAGGGCGTTGTCCGCCATGTGCCGGCCGGGGGCGCACAGCCGGAGCGGCACGGTGGCGCCGGGCAGGATGGCGGTGGCGGTGGAACCGTCGGCATCGAGGGTGAGCGCCTCGAGCCGAGCCTCGGCGCCGTCGCCGAAGCGAACGATGCGTGCGGCAACGGCGCGGGCGGCGGCGTGGAGGCGGTCGACGCCGGGCGCATCCGCCGGGAACAAGGCGGTGCCGCCGGGGCACAGGGCGCCGAACAAGGACGCCTTTTCCCGCGCGATGGCGTCGAGGCTGCCCATGTGGCCGATATGGGTGGCGGCCACCGTGGTCACGATCGCCACGTCCGGACGCACCAGGGCGGCCAGCGGGGCGATCTCGCCTGCATGGTTCATGCCGACCTCGCACACGCAGAACGCGTCGCCTTCCGGCAGCCGCGCCAGGGTCAGCGGCACGCCCCAATGGTTGTTGTGCGAGGCCTGCGCGGCATGGGTGGGCCCGAGCGCCGACAGGGCCGCGCGCAGCATCTCCTTGGTGGTGGTCTTGCCGACGCTGCCGGTGACGGCGACCACCCGGCCGCGGAAGCGGTCGCGCCCGGCGCGGCCGAGGGCGTGGAGCGCTGCAAAGGTGTCGGGAACGTGCAGCAGGCGCGCGTCGCCGCGCAGCGCGGCGGGCAAGGGGCCGGTGTCGTGCACCATCGCCGCCGCGGCGCCGCGCTCCAGGGCGCTGGCGACGTGGGCGTGGCCGTCGGTTTCGCCCGCGAGTGCGATGAACAGCTCGCCGGGGCGCAGCGTGCGGCTGTCTATGGAGATGCCGGAGATGGCGTCCGGGGGCGTGCCGTCGAAGCGGCCCTGCACCGCGGCGGCGAGCGCGGCGCCGGTCCAGAGCGGGCTCATGCCAGGCCTGCCAGCGCGCGCACGGTGGCGGCGTCGTCGAACGGGTACGTGGTGCCGCCCACCGTCTGGCCCTGCTCGTGGCCCTTGCCGGCCACCACCAGCACGTCGCCGGGACGCAGCGCGTCCAATCCTGCGGCGATGGCGGCGCGTCGGTCGCCGATCTCGACCGCGCCGGGGCAGGCGGACAGGATGGCGGCGCGGATCGCGGCAGGGTCCTCGGAGCGGGGGTTGTCGTCGGTGACGATGGCGCGGTCGGCCAGCTGCGCGGCGGCAGCGCCCATCAACGGCCGCTTGCCGCGGTCGCGGTCGCCGCCGGCGCCGAACACGATCAGCAGCCGGCCGCCGGCCTCGGCGGCGTGGGGACGCAGCGAGGCGAGCAGGCGCTCGATCGCGTCGGGGGTGTGGGCGTAGTCGACATAGGCGGCGGCGTTGTTCGGCAGGCGGGCGGCCAGCTCCATGCGGCCGCGCACGCCGCGCAGGAACGGCAGGCGCGACAGCACGGACGGAAGCAGGTGCTCGTCCGCCTCGGCCAGAAGCGCGGCCAGAAGCGCGTTGTCGGCCTGGAACCGGCCTGGCAGGGCGAGATGGGTGTCGATGCGCCGGCCCTGCACCTCCAGCTCCAGCGCCTGGCCGTCGGGCAGCGGCACCGCGCGACGCAGCCGGATCACATCGCCGGCCTCGCCCGACAGGCGCAGGGTCAGGCGGCGCGATGCGGCGATGCTGCGCAGCCGTTCCAGCGTGTCCGGCTCCATGTCGGCGTTGGCGGCAGCGAGCGCGCCATCCGGCAGCAGTTCGGAGAACAAGCGCAGCTTGGCGTCGCGATACGCGCCGAGCGTGCCGTGGTAGTCGAGGTGGTCGCGGGACAGGTTGCTGAAGCCTGCCGCGGCCAGACGAACGCCGTCGAGGCGGAACTGGTGCAGGCCGTGCGAGCTGGCCTCGAGGGCGCAGGCGCGCACGCCGCCGGCGGCGAGGCCGGACAGGAGTGCCGCCAGGACCACGCTGTCCGGGGTGGTGAGCGCCGGCGGCTGCTCCGGCAGCACGACGTCGGACACCAGGCCGAGCGTGCCGAGGCTCGCGGCCGGGACGCCGTCCAGGGTCCAGAGCTGGCGCAGGAAGTCAACGGTGCTGGTCTTGCCGTTGGTGCCGGTGACGGCGACCATCCGGTCGGGCTGCGGGCCGGCGTGGACGGCGGCGAGGCGGGCCACGGTGCGGCGCGGCTCCAGGCTCGTCACCAGCGGCACAGGGGCCACCCCGTCCGGCCAGGGCGTGCCGAGGGGGGCCAGCACCGCGACCGCGCCATGCGCCACCGCGTCGGCGATGTGCCGGCGGCCGTCCTGCGCCGTGCCGGGAAGGGCGGCGAACAGGTAGCCGGGGCGGACCTTGCGGCTGTCCAGCGCGATGCCCTCGATGGGAAGCGCGCAGGCGCCGGGCGGCACCGCGAGGAGGTCGCGGGCGAGGAGGCCGAGCGGGGCCGCCGGACTCATTCGGCGGGCTCGGTGTAGCTGACCTCGTGGCGCAGCCCGCCCGAGGCCGGCCGGGCGGCAGGCTGGGCCGGTTCGGGGAGCGCGATCGGGCCGCGTGAAGCCGCTCCGGCCGCCTTCTGGGCCAGCCGCGCTTCGCGCTCGGCATCGCGGGCCTGCTTGGCCAGGCGCGCCTGCACCAGCGGGTCGCCGGGATCGTTGCCCGGGCCGAGCGCCTTGTACCCGCCGCCCACCGGAGGGGACATCGGGATCGACAAGGAGGCCTCGATCTGGTCGACGCCCGTGGTGACCGGGAACAGGCCCATCATCGGGGCGATGCGGGACACGATCTTGCGCCAGGTCGGCACGGCGTTCCAGCCGGACGTGTACCAGCCATGGGTTTCCGGCGTGGCGATCGGGCTGTCGAGCATCACGTACACCGCGTAGTGCGGGTCGTTCAGCGGAAAGATGCCGGTGAACGCGGTGATGTTGGTGTGCTTGAGGTAGCCGCCATGCGCACCGACCTTCTCGGCGGTGCCGGTCTTGCCGCCGACGAAGTAGCCGGGGATCTCGGCCTGCTTGCCTGTGCGTTCCTCGTCCGGCCCGGCCACCACCATGCGAAGGATGCGCCGCAGCAGGGAGGACGTGTCTTCCGACAGCACGCGGGTGCCCTGCGGCACGATCTTCGGCTCGGCGGCGGCGGGATGGTCGTCCGACAGGGTGTCGGCGACGGTCTGCAGGGAAGGCTGCAGGGCATCGTCGGGCTGCGCGTCCGGACCGGCGTCGTCCCTGGCGACCAGGGTCGGCTTGATCAGGATGCCGCCATTGGCGGTGGCGGCGGTGCCGCGCACGATGGCGAGCGGCGGCACCGCGACGCCGTGGCCGAACGCCACCGTCATCACCGCGGACAGGCCCCAGTTGCTCAGGCGCGGCAGCAGCGGTCGCGCCGCCTCGGGGAGTTCCACCGGCACCCGGTCGAAGAAGCCCATGTTGCGCAGCCAGTCCTGCTGGCGCTTGGCGCCGGCATCGAGCGCCATGTGCGCGGCGGCCGGGTTGGAGGACAGCGCCAGCGCCTCGGGCATGGCCAGCCAGGGCGCGAA
>CAXTMS010000073.1:0-14728 GCA_964245345.1 uncultured Acetobacteraceae bacterium
GGATGGGTGCCGCCGCCGACCAGGTACACCCCGTCCGCGTCCTCGAACCGGTTGTGCGGCCGGAAGTTGAGCATCTGGGTCAGGTTGTGCGCCAGGTTGAACACGGCGCCCTGGTGAACCGACAGGTCGCGCGTCCAGTCGGACGGGGTCATCACCTTCTCGAACACGATCCGGGACTCGATGTCCGGCACGCCTGCGCGGCACAGCCGGTCCAGGATCAGCTTGCGGTAGCGGGGCGCCGCTTCCGCCCAGTCGATCGCGCCGCGCTCGTGCCCGACCGGCACCAGCACGTAGAGCGTGGAATGGTTCGGCGGCGCCAGGGCGGGGTCGGTGATGCAGGCGTTCTGGATGTAGAAGCAGGGCTCCTCCGGCGGAACCCGGCCCTCCTCCACGTCCTGCAGCGTTTGCCGGTAGTCTTCCGACAGGTAGATGGTGTGGTGCGCGAGCCCGTCGAGCCGCCCCTCGATGCCCAGATACAGCATGAAGGTGGAGCAGGACAGCTTGGCCTTGCTGATGCGCTTGGTGGTCCAGCGCTTCCGCTTGGCGGCCGGCACCAGGTTGGTCATGGCGTGAAGGAAGTCGGCGTTCACCACCACCGCGTCGGCGGCGGTGGTGCCGGCGTCGGTGCGCACGCCCACCGCCCGCCTGCCGTCGAACAGGATCTCGCGCACCGGCTCGCCGAGTCGGAACTTGGCTCCCATCTGCCGCGCCGCGTCCGCCATCGCCCGCATCACCGCGCCGTGGCCGCCTCGGGGATGGAAGATGCCGAACTCGTACTCCATGAAGGCAAGGATGGTGAACAGGCTCGGGCAGCGATACGGCGACATGCCGAGGTACTTGCTCTGGAACGAGAAGCCGAGCCGCACCCGCGGGTCCTTGAACCAGCGCTTGAGGTCGTCGTCCACGGAGGCGAACGGGCGCAGCAGCCGCAGCGACTTCAGCACGTCCGGCTTGAGCAGGTCGGAGAAGCTGTTGAACGGGCTTTCCAGCACCGGACGGAACGCCGCCAGCTTGGCGCGGCTGTCGGCCAGGAAGGCCGGGATCTGCGCGGCGTCCTCCGGGCACAGCTCCGCCACCGAGCGCTGCAGGCGGGGGACGTCGCTGCTGGCGGTGATGCGGCCCTGGTTCTCGAAGATCACGTCGTAATGGGTGTCGAGCCGGATCAGCTCGACCGCGTCCTCCAGCCTGCGCCCGCAGGAGGCGAAGATGTCGGCCAGCACGCGCGGATACAGGAAGAAGGTGGGGCCGATGTCGAAGTGGAACCGGCCGCGTTCTGTGGGCGCCTCGATGGTGCCGGAACGGCCGCCCACGACGGCATGCCGTTCAAACACGGTGACGTCGGCACCGGCATGGGAAAGCAGCATCGCCGCTGCTAGGCCGCCGGGACCGGCGCCTATGATTGAGACGGGACGCATCATTCGTCGCACAAGTTACACGCTTGCTCCCGCCGCACCAGATCCCCTGCCTCTCACATCGGCGCTAACAGCGTCTGCGGGCGGGATGAAGGCGGCAGACCGGTACCCGGAAGCCCGACCGGCTGCAACCCATGCCCCCCGTCCGGCCTTGGTTGCGGGAGCAACAGGAGACCGTTCATGGCCGACCAACCGACCGGACAAGCGCACGAGAAGGCCCGGAACCTGGTGGAGGACGCCCTCGGCAAGCTGGCCGAGGACAAGCCGGGCGAAGCGAAGACGCTGATCGACAAGGCGCAGGCGATCGATCCGTCCGCCGCTTCCGAGGTCGTCGCGGACCTCGACGAGGATGCCGACTCGGACCATACCCCGCAGGCCGGAACCTCCAAGGCCGGCTGAGCGGTCCCGTCGCGGCGTTTCCGTCCCGGGCAGGAGGCGTCGGTGCCGGAGTTCCGCTCACTCTACCGCCACGGCTTCGCCCGCGTCGCCGCCTGCACCCTGCCGGTGGCGCTGGCGGACCCGATGCGCAACGCCGAGGCCACCGCAGCCCTGGCGGCGGAGGCCGCCCTGCAGGGCGCGGTGCTGGCGGTGTTTCCCGAGCTCGGGCTGTCCGGCTACGCCATCGACGACCTGCGCCTGCAGGACGCTCTGCTGGACGCGGTGGAGCAGGGCCTGTCGCTGCTGGCCGAGCGCAGCCGGTCGCTTCTGCCGATCCTGCTGGTGGGCGCGCCGCTGCGCCACGGCGACGCGCTGTTCAACTGCGCGGTGGCGCTGCATCGCGGCCGGATCCTGGGGGTGGTGCCCAAGTCCTACCTGCCGAACTACCGCGAGTTCTACGAGGCGCGGCAGTTCGCGCCGGGCGCCGGGCGGATCGGCGAAACCATCCGGGTGTCCGGCACCCGGGTCCCGTTCGGCACCGACCTGTTGTTCGAGGCGAACGACCTTCCGGGCTTCGTGCTGGGGGTCGAGATCTGCGAGGACCTTTGGGTGCCGCTGCCGCCGAGCACGACCGCCGCCCTCGCAGGCGCCACGGTGATCGCCAACCTGTCGGCCAGCAACATCGTCATCGGCAAGGCCGAGGTCCGGCGCCTCCTGTGCCAGGGACAGTCGGCGCGCGCGATCTGCGCCTATCTCTACGCCGCCGCGGGCGAGGGGGAGTCCACCAACGACGTCGCCTGGGACGGACAGGTGTCGATCTTCGAGGCCGGAGCGCCGCTGGCGGAGTCCGAGCGCTTCCCGTCCGGGCCGCGCGTGCTGGCGGCCGACGTCGACCTGGACCTGCTTCGCCAGGAACGGGCGCGCATGAACACCTTTGACGCCAACCGGGCCGCACAGGCCGCGGGAAGCGCGTATCGCCGCGTCGGGCTCGAGTTGCAGCCGCCGGACGGCGACCATGGGCTGCACCGGCCGCTGGAACGGTTCCCGTTCGTGCCGTCGGACCCGGCCCGGCTCGAGCAGGACTGCTTCGAGGCCTACAACATCCAGGTTTCCGCGCTGATGCAGCGGATGCGCGCGATCAACTGCCGCACGGTGGTGATCGGGGTGTCGGGCGGGCTCGACTCCACCCAGGCGCTGATCGTCGCCGCCCGCGCCGTCGACCGGCTCGGGCTCGGGCGCACGGCGATCCGCGCCTACACCATGCCCGGCTTCGGCACCGGCGACGCCACCCGGAGCAACGCCCTGGCGCTGATGCAGGCGCTTGGCGTCACCGCCGACATTCTCGACATCCGCCCGTCGGCGACGCTGATGCTGCAGCAGATGGGCCATCCCGCCGGACGCGGCGAGCCGGTCTACGACGTCACCTTCGAGAACGTGCAGGCGGGGCTCCGCACCGACTACCTGTTCCGGCTGGCCAACCAGCATGACGGCATCGTGGTCGGCACCGGCGACCTGAGCGAGCTCGGGCTCGGCTGGTGCACCTATGGCGTCGGCGACCACATGTCGCACTACAACGTCAACGCCGGCCTGCCCAAGACCCTGATCCAGCACCTGATCCGCTGGGTGATCGCGGCCCGCCCGTTCGAGCCCGCGGTGCTCGACACCCTGCAGCTGATCCTGGACACGGAGATCTCGCCGGAGCTGGTGCCGGCCGGCGCCGACCGGGCGCTGCAAAGCACCGAAAGCAAGATCGGCCCCTACGCGCTGCAGGACTTCACCCTGTTCTACCTGCTGCGCTACGGCTTCCGCCCGTCCAAGGTGGCGTTCCTGGCTCTGCATGCCTGGGAGGATGCCGGGCGCGGCGGCTGGCCGCCCGGCTTTCCCGAAGAACGTCGCGCCGAGTACGGCCTGGCCGAGATACGGCACTGGATGGAGGTGTTCCTGCAGCGCTTCTTCGCCTTCAGCCAGTTCAAGCGCTCCGCGGTGCCGAACGGGCCCAAGGTGTCCACCGGCGGCGCCTTGTCGCCGCGCGGCGACTGGCGCGCGCCGTCCGACGCGAGCGCGCGCGCCTGGCTGGACGAGCTGCGCGCCAACGTGCCGGCGGACGAGGCGACGCGGCTCCCGTCCTAGACGCGCGTCAGTTGTCGCCGGTGGTCGGGTCGAGCGCCTTCGCCACCTTCTCCTTGTCCCGCTGCGGCAGCAGCTTCATGGTCAGGATAAAGGCGGACAGGCACAGGCAGATCACGTTCTGCACGATGATCGCCCATTGCCCGAGCAGGATGCCGTAGGTGAGCCAGGTGACGAAGCCTGCCACGGTGATCAGGTACATCTTGAGCGAGATGCCCTCGGTGCTGCGCGAGCGGATGATGACCCAGGCCTGCGGCAGGTAGCTCACCATCGACAGCGTGGCGGCGAACAGGCTGACCACGGTGACGGCGTTGAGGTGCATGGTTCGGCTCCAGAGCCTGATGCCACCGGAACGCGGCACGGCCCTTCAGGATTTCGCCAGGCCCTGCCGCAGCCAGTCCGCCGTGCCGGCCAGCCCCGCGTCCCAGCCCACCAACGGCGACCAGCCGGTGCGCTGCCGCAGGCGGCGGCTGTCGAGGATGTTGACCGCGACGTCGGCGCTGCGTCCCGGCATGGCCACGATCCGGGCCGTGCGCCCCGCCACCCGCGCCGCGTCGGCGATCACCGAGCGCACGCTGCGGCCGACCCCGCTGCCGACGTTGAACAGCCGCGGCGGCCCGTCCTCCCCGAACGCGACCGCCAGCATCGCCGACACCACGTCCGCGATGTGCACGTAGTCGCGCACCACGCTGCCGTCGCCCCAGACCGGGATCGGCGCGTCGGTCAGCAGCCGGTGCAGCACGGACGCCACCAGCCCCTGCTCGCGCAGCGGATGCTGGTGCGGGCCGTAGGCGTTGGCGATCCGAAGCACCCGGTACTCCAGCCCGTACAGGTGGTGGTACAGCGCCAGGTACTTCTCGGCCGCGAGCTTGCCGATGCCATAGGCCGAGATCGGGTCGGTGGGCGCGGTCTCGGCGATCGGCTCGTTGGTTCCGGGGCCGTACACGGTGCCGCCGGAGGAGGCGAACACGATCCGCCGCACCCGCTGCCGGCGGCAGGCGTCCAGCAGCCGGATCCGCGGCGGCATGCCGTCGGCGACGATCTGCGCCGGGTTGTCGTTGGAGCTGTTCGGCAGCCCGGCGCCGATCAGGTCGAACAGGTGGCTGTGCCCTGCCACCAGCGCGTCCGGATCGTCGAGGCGCTCGACGTCGCCCTGTCGCCAGCCGAGCCCGCCAGCCCGGGCCAGCGCCGGGGGCAGCGCCGCCGCGCGCCCGAACCCGGTGACCGGCAGGCCGCGCGCGCCGAGGGCCAGGCACAGGTTGGTGCCGATGAAGCCGCCGGCGCCCAGCACGAGGCAGCGCGCGCCTGCCGTGGTCAGGAGCGTTTCCGGGTGGCGCGCATGCGCAACCTGAGCCAGGGGTGGCGCGCCTCGACGAACCCCACCATCCGCCGCTTGTTCTCGTCCTGCTCGGTGATCGCGTTCACCATCGAGCCTGGATGCACGCGGTAGAAGGCGAGCTCGTCCGCCACCGGGACGCCGAACTGGCCGAGCTCGACCAGCCGGCACCACAGGCTGAAATCCTCCCAGCCCATGGCGTCGCGGCGCACGTAGTAGCCGCCGGCCGCCGCCCAGGCCCATTTCGCGACCGTCGCCATGGCGTCGATGTAGTTGCCGGACTTGAGGTGCGCCGGGTCGAACGGGTCCGCGCCCATCACCGCGTCGCTGCCGCCGAACTGGCGGATGCGCGGATAGGCGAAGGCGGCCAGCGGCTCGGCGTCCAGGGCGGCCAGCATGCGGGCGCAGGCGTCGGGGGCCAGCCGGTTGTCGGAGTCGAGCACGGTGATCCAGGGCGTTTCCGCCTGGTCGAACACCACGTTGCGGGCGCCGCCGAGCCCGGCATTGCGGGCTGTTTCCAGGATGCGCAGCCGGTTGAAGCGCAAACGGTTGCGCGCCGCCCAGTCCAGCAGCAGCGCCACCGAGCCGTCGCGGGACCCGTCGTCGACCACCACCAGGTCGATCGACTCCATGGTCTGGTCCAGCACCGACTGGAGCGCCTCGCCGAGATGCGCCTCGTAGTTGTACGAGGTCATGCCGACGGTGACGCGGGCCTCGCCCAGCGCGTCATAGGAGAACAGCACCCGGCTGTCGGGGATCTCCGGCAGGCCGGCGCTGCGGTAGGCGCCGCGGCTGATCGCCAGCGCCCCGGCGCGCGCCCCGTCGGCGCCGCCGTCCAGGCCGCGCAGCAGCAGCGCCCACAGCTCCGCCTGCCGCCTGGGGCCGAACTGCCACAGGCAGTCGTGGTAGGCGGCGCGCGCCACCCGGCCGCGCAACGCGGGATCGTCCACCAGGCGCAGCAGCGCCTGCTCCCAGCCCGGCGCGTCCTCCGGCAGGAAGCCGGTGACCCCGTCCCGCATGGCGCGCCGGAACGGGCCGGTGGGGGTGGCGACCAGGCACGCCCCGGCCAGCGCCGACTCGAAATACTTGAGCTCGCTCTTGCTTTCGCAGAACGGGTTGTCCCTTTGCAGCGGGCAAAGAGAGATGTCGAACCGCGCCAGCTCCCCCGGCAGCTCGGCCAGCGGCACGGCGTCGCGCCATTCGATCCGTTCCGCCAGCGGCACCAGCTCGGGGAACTCCTCCACCAGCAGCAGCCCTTCGCCGCTGCGCCCGTCGCGGAACAGCACCAGCACCGTGTCTGGACGCTGTTCCAGCACCCGGGCGATTGCGCCGGCGATGGTGGCGAAGTCCTTCTGGTGGGTGCGGGTGCCGCCGGCGTAGCCGATCCGCACCCGCCCGTCCGCCGGCCGTTCCCCGCGCAGCCGCACCGCGTAGCGCGACGTCCGCTCCGTGTCCGCGTCGAAGCCGTTGGGGATCACGTGCACCACCGGGTGCACCTGGCCGGCGCCGGCGGCCAGCTCGTCGGTGGTGGTGACGCACAGGTCGCAGTTGCCCAGGGTGCGCTGCATGGCCTGGAAGTACGACCGGCCTTCCGCTTCCGACACGAAGGTGGTGCGCAGCCCGTCGATGATCTCCGCCACCGCCAGCGACGGCTGCACGATCAGGTCGTCCACGTCGAACGCGACCCGGGTGCGGGCGGCATGCGCCAGTTCCAGCATGGTCGCGACATGCCCGCTCCAGCCGGCGCGCCACAACACCAGGAGGTCGGCGGCGCGGAGGTTGTCCGGATCGACCCCGGCGATGTCCACCACCTCCGTGTCGTAGCCGGCGGCGGCGCAGGCGGCGGCGGCGCGCCGGGTGCGGTAGGTCGCCCCGGGCGTTCCCGGTTCCCCGGCGACGAACAGGATGCGCCGCACCGGGCGCCATCCGGTCGGGGCCTCCGCAACCGGCCGCTCCAGCTGCTCCGGCTGCGGCACGACCTCCGGTGCGGGCGGAGCATCCGGCTCCGGAAGCGACGGCACCGGCTCCGGGACGAGCAGCACCGGCGGGACCGGCTGTTCCGGCGGCCGTGGAACCGACGCGGTCCGGCGCAGCCGGCCGGCGAGGCTGCGCAGCGGCCGGGTCAGGCGCCACGACGCGGAGCCGTGCAGCGCGTCGAGTAACAGCTGGCGCTCCGCCATCGCCTGCCGGCTCGCCGCCAGCTGCCCGTGCGCCTCGGCCAGCTCCCCCTGCAGGCGCAGGAGCGCGTGAAGAACGCCGTCGTGCTCGGCCTGCGCCCGGCGCTGCGCCCGTGTTTCCGCTGCATGGGCGGCGGCGAGCGCCTGCCTGGCCCGGTCCAGCTCGGCGGCGAGCCGGTCGCGCGCCGCGCCCGCCGCGTCGCGGTCGGCGCGCAGTTCGGCCGCGTCCCGGGCCAAGCGTTGCCGTTCCCCCTTGGCGGTTGCCAGCTCGTCCCGCAGCCGGTCATGCGCATGGCTGAGCGCATCGAGCGCCCGGCCGCCGGCCTCCGCGTCCGCGGCCTGCCGCGCCCGGTCCGCCTCCGTCCGGCGCAGCTCGGCCGCCAGTGCCTCGGCAGCGCCGGCCCGTTCCGACAGCACGTCGCGCGCGCGCGTGTCGCGCACCCGCGCGTAATCTGCTTCCCAGCGCTCGCCGAGCAGGGCGAACCGATCCCGCAGCTTCGCCGACGCGACCGGATCGGCATCGAGCCCGAACAGGAACCGGAGGCCCGGCGGCACCGCGCCCGGCGCCAGAACGCCCAGTCCCTGCCCGTGCAGGAACTCGAACCCCGGATGCCTCGCCCGCAGCGCCGTCCAGCCGCGCCAAGCCTCCCGGTCCTCTTCCCGGACGCTGATGCCGTGAAACAGCACCACCGCCCGCGGCGACAGCTTGGGTGCCCAGGCGGCGTAGTCCCCGGCCAGGTCCTCGAATCGGTGGCGTCCGTTCATGTGCAGAAGGTCGATGCTGGCATCCTCGAAGCGTGACAGCGCGTCCGAGAACTCCATGCGAAGCAGGCGGGAAAAGGCGCCATAGCGGCTGTCGTGGAACGGCCTCAGCTCCGCCAGCACCGCTTCGCTTCCGGCCCCGGCCGGGGCGTCGCCGGCCCAGCGGTCCACCGCATAGCAGCGCGTGCGCAGGCCGGAGCAGACCACCGCCTCGCAGAAGCCGGCATACGAAACCCCGGCCCGGGTGCCGAGTTCAACCAGCAGCGCCGGCCTGAGGGTGCGCACCAGCCAGGCGGCGAAGGGCAGGTGACCATACCAGGCGCTGTCGACGCCCCGTCGCACCGGCCGCGAGAACAGCGGATCCAGCGACGGCGCCAGAAAGGCGGCAAGCCCGCCATCCGGCCCCTCGGATGGCGAGCCTGCGTAGGGGCCTGAAACAGGCGGCTCGACGGATCGGGACATCGATGGATGGGTGGCGCAGCGGTCGGACGTCGTCAATGGCGGCACGATCGCACCGGTTGCAAGGGACGAGCGGTGCTCAGGACTACAACAGTCGGCTGCATTAGTGTTGTTACAGCAGGTTGCATCGTCTTGACCGGTTCTGACTGCAAACTGTCGTCAATTGTTCATCAAGAGGCGTGGCACTGCTTTACTCAAGATTAAGTCATTACCCCTAATGCGTTTTTGGTTGCACCGCGGCATATCCAACGCTAGGTTGCAATTGCACGCGCTGGTCGACACGGCATCCCGCTTGGGTTGTCGTCAGCTGATAAGGAGATGAGATCATGGCAGGTGGTATAGTTACAGTGGTCGGGTCGGCGGGATCGCACATCCCCGTCACCGTGAATGGAAGTCAGGCCTACTCCCTGGCACAGGTCTACGCGAACGCGGTGAACACCGCCGCGTCCAACGGCACCCTCGGTGTCGCCACGGGTTCCGGCGACAGCTTCGGCCCGTCCGCCTCGCCCGGTTCCGCGGTGAACGAGTTCGTCGCCACCACCGGCGGCTTCTACACCTATCCGGCGGGCTTCGACCACTTCACCACCGACACCACGTCGAAGGTGTTCATCGACGCCAGCGCCGCGGCCACCGGAACCACCCTGAACACCCTGGTCGGCACCGGCGGCGCGGTCTACCTCGCGGGCTCCGAGTCCGGCGTGTTCATCGCCGGCGGCGGCAACAACCTGTTCATCAACTCGGGCGCCGGCGCCTATTCCGTCGCCACCAGCGACGGCAACGACAGCATCTTCGCCGGTTCGGGCGCGACCAGCATCGCCGCTGGCACGGGCGACAACCTCGTCTACCTGGGCGCGGGCGCGGACACCGTGTTCTCGTCCGGCACCGACCGCATCTTCGCCAGCACCGGTCCGGCCACCATCGACGTCACCGGCAGCAGCAGCACGATCTACGGCAGCTCCGGCACCCTGAGCATCGACGACACCGCCGGCACCGGCACCAGCATCTCCGGCGGCACCGGCGCGGCCTCCATCAGCGGCGGCACCAACGGCTACTACAACCTGAGCGGCCCCTCCACCGTGTTCGCCGGCACCAGCGACACCATCGCCGCGTCGGGCAACAGCACCGTCTATGGCGGCGTCAACACCAACTTCACCGAGACCGGCACCGCTTCCCTGCTGTTCATCGGCTCCACCGGCAGCTCGACCGTCAACTCCGGCGCCGGCACGGCGACGGTGTTCGGATCGAACGGGTCCGACATCCACTACAGCGGCGCCGGCACCCTGGTGGCGGGCGCGGGCAACGAGACCCTCGACGGGTCCGGCAGCACGCAGGGCTTCGCGGGCTTCGTGACCAACACCGGCACCACCTCGACCGGCGCCGTCATCATCGGTGGCACCGGTGCCGACACCCTGGTGGCCGGCATGGGCCAGCAGACCCTCACCGGTGGTTCGGGCGCTGCCAACGTGTTCGACATCGCGGCCAACGGCACGATGAGCACTGCCAACATCACCATCAGCGACTTCGGCAGCGCCACCGGCAACCTGGTTGCCCTTTACGGCTATGGCGCCAACGAGGTCAGCGCGGCGGTCGCCTCCGCCACGACGTCCGGTTCCAGCACCACCATCACCCTGGGCGACAAGTCCACCGTCACCTTCGCCAACGTGTCCAACATCAACACCGTGCACATCATCGGCGGCTGACACGGCCGTTGGATGGGCGGGCCTCTGGCCCGTTCCGTTCTCGCGTGCAAGAAACCGGGCCCTGCGGCCCGGTTTTTTTATGGGCTCCTTCCAGCCGATGGATCGCGATGGACACGGACCCGCCTTCGTCCCCTCACGTTGCAGACGCCGTCGCAGACGCGGAGCGGGACCGGCTGCGTCGCGACCTCGCGGCCACCAGGGCGCTGCTGGACAGCGTGCAGGCCAGCCTCCGACTGCAGGGCTTGCGCGGGGACGGGCTGCAGGCAGGGCTTGATGGCGCCCGCCATCGGATCGGACAGCTCGAACGCTCGGTGTCCTGGCGGCTGACCACGCCGTTGCGCTACGCCCGCGCCCTGGCGGCCGGACGGCTGCCGACCGGCCACAGCTTCGCCGAGGCGGCGTCCCACCTTGCCGGGATCGTCCGCAACGAGGGACTTCCTGGGCTGGGTCGCCGCGCCGGCCGGATGCTGCCCGCTCCGAGGCGGCCACGCCGGCCGATGAAGCCGGTGTCCGCCGTTCCGGACCAACCGGACGAGGCGGTCCATCCCTACCAGTCCGGGTCGGTCGCCCGTGCCGGCCTGTTGTCGCCGCAGATCCTGATCGTGGCCGAGCTCAGCGTGCCGCAATGCGCCAAGTACCGGGTCTGGCAGAAGAAGGAGCTGTTCGAGCGCCTGGGCTGGTCCTGCCGCGTGGTGGGCTGGCGCGAGATCGACCACGTCACCACCGCCCTGCAGCTGTGCACGGAGGTGATCTTCTACCGTGTCCCCGGCGAGCCCGCGGTGCTGTCGCTGATCGCGGAAGCCAGGCGGGTCGGGCTCGACCCGTGGTGGGAGGTGGACGACCTGATCTTCGACCAGGCGCTCTACCGGCAGAACAGCAACCTGGCCACGCTGGAGCCGAGGCTGCGTCGCGAGGTGCTGAAGGGCGTGGGCCTGTACCGGGTGGCGATGCTCGCCTGCCGCCGCTGCATCGCCTCCACCGCCAGCCTCGCCGCGTGCATGGAAGCGGCCGGCATCGCCGAAACCCGCGTGGTCGAGAACGCGCTCGACAACGAGACGCTGGAGGTGGCAGCGGGCCTGCGCGCCGGGCGGCTGCCTGCCTCGGAGGATGGTCCGGTCACGATCGTCTACGGGTCGGGCACCAAGACGCACGATGCCGACTTCGCCTGCGCCGCTCCGGCCATCCTGGCGCTGATGCACCGCCATGAGCGCCTGCGGCTGCGCATCGTCGGCGACCTTTCCCTGCCGGCGGGCTTCGAGGCGGTGGCCGCCCGGGTCGAGGAGATCGCCGGCACCAACTACCGGGCCTATCTCGGCCTGCTGGCGCAGGCCGAGATCGCGGTCGCCCCTCTCGAGAACACGGTGTTCAACGACGCCAAGAGCAACATCAAGTTCCAGGAGGCGGCGATCCTGGGCATCCCCTCGGTGTGCTCGCCACGACGCAGCTTCCGCGACGTGGTGGTGCCGGAGCACAACGGCCTGCTGGCCGACACCGAGGCGGAATGGGAGCAGGCGCTGGACCGGCTGATCGGCGACCCGGCGCTGCGCCGCCGCCTCGGCGCGCAGGGGCTGGCCGACGTGCTGGAACGCTACGCGCCGGACCGGATCGCCCGCGAGCAGCTGACGGCGGTCGCAGGCCTGCCGGAGCACCCCTCCCGCGGCCCGCTTCGGGTGCTGTCCGCCAACATCTTCTTCCCGCCGCAAAGCTTCGGCGGCGCCACGGTGGTGGCGCAGGAGCTGGCGTCACGGCTGCACCAGGCGGGGGCCGAGCTGTGCGTGTTCACCTCCCGCCCCGCCATAGACGGCCGGCCGTCCTCTTTGCTGCGCTACGACTGGGACGGCATGGCGGTGTTCGCCACCAGCCTGTCGGCGGCCAGCGACCAGGTGGTGCAGCTCGACAACCCGTCCATGGTGACCACCTTCGGCCACCTGCTCGACGCCGTGCGGCCGGACGTCGTGCACGCGCACTCGATCCAGGGCTTCGGCGCCTCGATCCTGCGCCTGTGCCGGGAGCGCGGCATCCCCTACGTGGTCACGCTGCACGACGCCTGGTGGCTGTGCGACCGCCAGTTCATGGTGCGCGGCGACAACCGCTACTGCTTCCAGACCCGGATCGACCTGCGCGTGTGCCAGAACTGCCTGCCGCACGCGCACCACCTCGGCGAGCGCATGCGCATCATGAGCTCCGCCCTGGACGGCGCCGCCCTGCTTCTGTCGCCGAGCGAGTCGCACCGCAGGCTGTACCTCGCCAACGGCATCGCGCCGGAGCGCATCCGGGTGAACCGCAACGGCATCCGACTGCCGGCCACGCCGCGCACGCCGCGACAGCCGGGGATGCCGCTCCGGTTCGGCTTCGTCGGCGGTGCCGAGCCGATCAAGGGGTTCCACCTCCTCCGCAAGGCGTTCGAGCGCCTCGACCGGTCCGACTGGGAGCTGGTGCTGGTCGACAACACCCTGAACCTCGGCTTCCACTCCGTCGAGGTGTCCGCCTGGAAGGTGGAGGGCACCGTCACCGTGGTGCCGGCCTACACCCAGGACGGGCTGGACGCGTTCTTCGACCGCATCGACGTGCTGTTGTTCCCGTCTCAATGGAAGGAAAGCTTCGGCCTCAGCGTGCGCGAGGCCCTGGCGCGGAACGTGTGGGTGGTCGCCACCGATGGCGGCGGCCAGTCGGAGGAGATCGTCGACGGCGTGAATGGCCGGCTGATCCCGCTCGACGGCCGGTTGGACGGCCTGCTGGAAGCGGTCAGCGAGCTCCTCCTGGTACCGGGACGCCTCGACGGCTTCCGCAATCCCCATGCCGACTCGATCGCGACCTATGACGGCCAGGCGGCCGAGCTGCTGTCGATCCTGCGCGAGGTGGCCACGGCCTAGCGGAACAGCGTGCGCATCGCCTGGCGACGGTCTCGGGTGATCAGGGCGTAGAGCAGGCGCATCCTCAGCGTCTGCTCCGGGCGCGGCGGCACGTGCGGCGACCCGCCGCCCAGGTGCCGGTCGACCCAGGAGGCGGGAAAGATCGGGCTCGCCGACACCGCGTCCCGCCAGGCTCCCGCCCAGCGCACGGCGGCCGGGTTGTCGCGCAGCAGCTCGACCTTCACGAACGGCACGGCGTCGCCCTGGATCACCGACAGGAAGTCGAGATGCATCGGGTTTCCCGGCACCAGGCGGCGCAGCCGGCGCGCCGGCGGCCGTGCGCGCGCCGCCCAGCGCAGCCCCTCCGCCCTGATCGCGGCTCCCAGCCCGAGCTCGCCGTGCAGCACGATCTCCGCCTTGCCCATCTCGGGAAACGGCTGGCGCAGCACGCGCGCGACCGCCGGCGCCGCCAGCGCCCGGGCGGTCAGGCAGACGAACCAGGACTGCAGATGCCAGATGCCTTCCCGCGACTCGACCATGCCCCAGATGTCCGGACTCGCCGCCTCCATCTCGGCGACGATGGGCGGGAGCGGCTGGAGCGGTCCGAACACGCTGTCGTTGGCGAGCAGGATCGTTCCGGCGCCGTCGGCGCAGCCCCGCGACAGCAGGTCCTGCCAGGCACCGAAGTCCAGCCCCCGGTTCGGGCGCGGATGCGGCGTCGCGCCGAGCTGCGCCAGCGCCGCGCGATCGTCATCGTGCGGCCGCTCCACGCCCGACATCGCGACGTGGGTCGAGAAGCCGCACGACCGCAGCTGCCCGAGATAGTGCAGCACGTGGGGCGCGATCCGGCCAACCGGATCGAAATGCGCGAACAGGCAGGTGCGTGTCATTTTTCAAACGAACGCCCGAGTGGTCACGAAGTTTGCAGGTGTTTAACGAAGGGTCGCCGTTCGCTTCCACCCTTGCAGTGCTGCAAAGGCAGGATTACGGCAATGTATGATGTTTATCCCTTGGCGGCCGGCGGAAAGGCGGGCTAGAAGCCGGACTACGGACGGCAGGCTGTCGGATTCTGTATCGAAACAGTGTCTTGCCGATCCGCTCAGGAGAAACCCGTTTTCATGAGCAAGGCTTTCATTGCCGGCGTGATCCAGGATTCCGTCGACTGCACCGGCGTCGCAGCGAACCAGGCGGCGGCGGACCTGATCTCCGCAATCGTACGCGAGCTCAAGAAGGAAGGCGGCTTCACGCTTCCCTCGTTCGGCACCTTCACCGTGCGCAAGACCAAGGCGCGCAAGGCGCTGAACCCGCGCACCGGCGAGGCGGTCAAGGTGAAGGCCGGCAAGACCGTCCGCTTCAAGGCCAGCCCGAACCTCAAGAAGGCGGTCTGATCCCCGGGCCCTGGTCCAGGCCGCAAGGCCAGCCAGGGCGGCCGAAATCGCGGTTCGGATGCTGGTTCCGGTGCGTGCCGGCTGGGGCGGGAGGATTCGAACCTCCGCATGGCGGAATCAAAATCCGCTGCCTTACC
>CAXTMS010000074.1:0-14611 GCA_964245345.1 uncultured Acetobacteraceae bacterium
AGCAGAAAACGAAAGACGACAGCAAACCATCAGCGTCGGAACGAGAGCCGGATCACAGGACGCCGTGATAGGCCCGGAACCAAGATGCAAACCGCGGAATCCCGACGTCGAGCATCGTGCGAGGTAGCCATCCTGCCAGTTCCTGCAACGCGTCCACCGAGGCCCAGGTCGCCACAAGGTCGGCAGCCGGCCTCGGCACCATCCGGATCTCCGCCCGACGACCCAGCGCCTGCTCCAGAAGCTCGACCATGCGTGACACCCGCTCGCTGCGGCGGTTCCCCAGGTTGAGGATACGCACCCGCTCCGTTGCAGGGTTGGGCGGAAGCTCCAGCACCCGCAACACGCCGTCGACCACGTCATCGATAAAGGTGAAGTCGCGCGACAAGCCCTCGCCCTCGTACAGCGTCACCGGCCGGCCCTCGACGATGGCGCGGGCAAAGCCGTAATACGCCATGTCCGGGCGCCCCCACGGTCCATAAACGGTGAAGAAGCGCAGACCCGTCTGCGGGATGCCATACAGGTGGCCATAGGCGTGCGAGATCAGCTCGCCCGAGCGCTTGGTCGCGGCATAAAGCGAGTTCGGACGGTCGGTGCGGTCCTCCTCGCGGAACGGCAGGCTGTCGTTCAGCCCGTAGACCGAGGAGGAGGACGCGAACACCAGGTGCCGGAGCCGTTGCAGGCGACGGGCCGTTTCCAGCAGGGTCACGTGTCCGAACACGTTCGCGTGCACGTAGGCATACGGGTCGACCATGGAATGCCGCACCCCGGCCTGGGCGGCCAAGTGGACGATGCGCGTGATGCCGGGCTCGGCTTCGACCAAGGCGGCCATCGCGTCGCGGTCGGCGACGTCAGCCTCGACGAAGCGGTAGCCGGCACGACCAGCCAAGCGCCCGCACCGCGCCCGCTTCAGGTCCGGGTCGTAGTAGTCGTTCAGGTTGTCGAGGCCGATCACCCGTTCGCCCGCGTCAAGCAGCGCCAGCGCCACGTGGTGTCCGATGAAGCCGGCCGCTCCCGTCACCAGAACCGTCATGGCCGTCCTTCGCGTGACGTTCCTGCCGGTCGCTTTTGGCGGTCCGGGCGTCCGGACGCAAGAACAAGAGCCTTGTGTGCCCGGTGCCGAACCATCCCCGAATGGCGGCGTTCTCCCGCAGCCCGATGCCCGGCCAACAACGCGATCACGCGGCCGGCATCCGATCTTTCCCCTGCGTCAAGCACGAGAGGCTTCACCCATGGCCACCCAGCAGCGGCTGCATCCGACCCGCACCAAGCTCGAATCCAATGCCCGCAGCGTCGCCATCGACGTGCTGAACAAGCGCCTGGCCGACGGGCTGGACCTGTCGCTCATCACCAAGCAGGCGCACTGGAACCTGAAGGGGCCGCAGTTCATCGGTGTCCACCTGATGCTGGACGGGTTCCGCACCGAGCAGGACGACCTGAACGACAAGATGGCCGAGCGCATCACCGCCCTGGGTGGCACGGCGTTCGGCACCACCCAGACCATCACCGCCAACAGCCAGCTGGCACCCTACCCGACCGACATCTACCGGGTCGCGGACCACCTGTCGGCGCTGATCGACCGCTACTCGGTGTTCGGCAACGCCGTGCGCGAGAACATCGACGAGACAGACGAGGCGGGCGACCCCGACACCGCCGACCTGCTGACCGAGGTCAGTCGGGCGATCGACAAGCAGCTTTGGTTCCTTGAGGCGCACGTCCAGGAGCCGACCGGCGAGATGCGCGACGGCGACGGCTCGGGCTCGCGCGCGGCCTGAACCGCGATCCTTCTACGGTTAGGCCGGAGCGGACGCTCCGGCCCTACATCCGCCATGGTGCCGGATCGCCTTGACGGAAGATGCTAGGACTTCCCGGGCGCCCCGAGTTCGGGGCCTTGCACCAGATCACCGACCTTGATCCCGAGCTTGGCGGTGATCCCCCCTTGAAGCTCAAGCGTCGCCTTGGCGATGCCGCCGCTGTCCACGTTGGCGAGGCTGTAGGGCACCGTATCCTCCGCGATGCGCATGATCCGGTTGTCGGTGCCGACGAACACCATGTCCTCCGGCACCGGGCAGTGCTTCATCCACATGGCACTCTGTTGCGGCTCCGGCCAAACGAACAGCATGCCGCTGTTGGCCGGAATGCTGGTGCGGAACATCAGCCCGATCTCCTGCTGCCGCGGCGTCTGCGCCAGCTCGACCAGGAAGTCGTGCCGCGTTCCGTTCTGGCCGACCACCGAAACATGGCCTTGCTTCAGCGTCGGCTGCGCAGCTGTCGGCTCGACGTCCTGGGTGTTGGCGGCATGAAGCCGGGACAGCGACAACAGCGACGCCAGCAGGACCGCCACGGCAGCATTGGGACGAACGAGCATCACCCAGATCTCCGGAACCATCCGGCGCAACTGCCGGATCTCCGGCCGCACAGGACCCCTGCCCGACCCGTGTTGCAAGTCTTGCATCCCGACATCACGTCAGGACAGGAACGGGTTGGTGCGTCGCTCCTGGCCGATCGTCGAGCCGGCGCCGTGGCCGGGAACGATGGCCAGGTCGTCGCCGAGGCCGAGCAGCTTCGCCCTGATCCCGGCCATCAGCGCCGCCCCGTCGCAGTACGGGAAGTCGGTGCGGCCGACCGAGCCGCGGAACAGGGTGTCGCCGACCAGGCCGAAGCGAAGCGCCTCCTCGATGAAGACGACGTGCCCCGGCGTATGCCCAGGAACGTGCAGCACCTTGAGCTGACAGCCTGCGAACGACAGCGTTTCGCCTTCTTCCACATACCGGTCGGGTATCACGTCCCGCATGTCGGCGATCCCCATCGCCTGGGCTTGCGCGGCGATGCCGGCGAGCAGGAACGCGTCGCGCCGGTCCGGGCCGATCACCGGCACCGGCGCCCCGGACACCGGCGGCAGCGCAGCGCGCAGCGCATCGGCGCCGCCGGCGTGGTCGAGATGGCCGTGTGTGAGCAGGATCGCCTCGACCGTCACGCCGAGCTCGTCCAGCCGGGCCAGGATCCGCGGCACGTCGCCGCCGGGATCCACCACCACGCCGTGTCCGGTGTCGCCGTCCCACAGGATCTGGCAGTTCTGCTGGAACGGGGTGACGACGACGATCTCGAGCTTGGGCGGCGGCATCGGTCGGCACTCCTCGATCGGGCTGGGCGCGAACCGTTATGGCCTCCGACGCGTCCCCGTTCCAGACTGCCTCCCCGTGCCGTCCGGACCAAGCCATGACCGATGTTGATACCACCCGCCTCCAGCAGGCCGCTGCTCCGCAGGAAGCGCCGCTCGACGACCCGCTGCTCCACGCCGCGCGCTGGCATGCCCAGGGCGAGGCGGTGGCCCTGGCAACCGTGACCGCGACCTGGGGCAGCTCGCCGCGTCCGGCCGGCAGCCGCATGGCGATCAGCGCCGGCGGCCGGATCGCGGGCTCGGTCAGCAGCGGCTGCGTGGAAGGCGACGTGGTCGAGGCGGCGCTGGAAACGATCGGGGACGGGCAGCCGCGCCTGCTGTCCTATGGCGTCAGCGACGACAGCGCCTGGTCGGTGGGGTTGACCTGCGGCGGCACCATCAGCGTGTTCGTCGAGCGGCTGGGCGACGACCGGCGATGACGCCGGACATCCTGGCGCGGCTGATCGAGGCGAAAAAAGGCCGGCAGCTTGCGGTGCTGGCGACGCGTCTGCCGGACGGCGCCCAGGTCCTGCTGCGCCAGGACCGGGAGGCGCTGGTTCCCGATGCCGCGGCCGCGATGCCGGACGGCCTGCGCGCCGCCGCCGCCGCGGCGGCGGCCGAGGAACGCAGCCGGCAGGTCGTGCTCGGAACGGAATCCTGGTTCCTGCACGTGCACGCTCCGCCGCCGCGCCTGCTGGTGATCGGCGCGGTGCACGTGGCACAGGCCCTGGCCCCGCTGGCGCGCACCGTCGGCCTGTCGGTGACGGTGATCGATCCCCGCCGCGGTTTCGCCACCTCCGAGCGGTTTCCCGGCACCGAGTTGGTGACGCTTTGGCCGGACGAGGCGCTGCGCTCGCTCGGGATCGACCGTCACAGCGCGGTGGTGACGCTGACGCACGACCCGAAGCTGGACGATCCGGCGCTGGAGCTCGCCCTGGCCGGCCCGGCCTTCTATGTCGGAGCGTTGGGATCGCGGAAGACGCAAGGGAGGCGACGCGAGCGGATGCGCGCGGCGGGACTGGACGAGGCCGCACTGGACCGCGTGCGCGGCCCGGTCGGGCTGGCGATCGGGGCGATCGGCGCCCCGGAAATCGCGCTGTCGATCCTGGCGGAGATCGTCGCCGTGCGCCGCAACGCGTCGCTGGCGGTGCGTCGCGGCTGGGAGGAATGAGCCGGGTCGGGGCGCTGGTGCTGGCCGGCGGCGCCGGACGACGCGCCAGGCCCTGGGACAAGCTGCTGACCCGCGACCCGTCCGGACACACGATGATCGCCCGCACGCTGGAGGCAGCGGAGGCGGGCGGCACCGACGCGGTGCTGCTGGTGCTGGGACACGACGCCGACCGCCTGCGCGCCGCCTGTCCGGGAACCGACTGGGTGCACGCCGCAGACCATGCGGAAGGGCTGGCCGCCAGCCTGCGCTGCGGCATCGCGCGGGCGGACCGGGACGGGTGGGACGCGGCGCTGGTGTGCCTCGGCGACATGCCGCTGGTCCTGCCCGCCACGCTCCGCCATCTGGCCGCGGCGTGGCGCGAGGCGCGGCCACGGCCGGACGCGGTGCTGCCAGTGTCGGACGGGCGACGCGGCAACCCGGTGCTGTGGGACCGGGGCATGTTCCCGCTTCTGCTCGAACTGCGCGGCGACATGGGCGCGCGATCGGTGCTGGATCGTCCGCGAACCACCGTGCTGGCGCTCGACACCGGCGACGACGCCGTGCTGCAGGATTTCGACACTCCGGAAGCCCTCGCCTGCTTCCGGGCCGGCGGGCGCGGGACCTGGCAGCCTAGTTGACCGGCGGCGGCGGCGGAGCCAGGAAGTGCCGCGGCATGCAGCGAACGCCTGCCCCCGCTGTTGAACGCCAGGACGGAGCGACGGATGAGCCAGCGCACCACCCGCTTCGTCGGTATCCGGCGTGCGACCGGCACGGCGGTCGCCTGCATCCTGCTGTTGCCCCTGGCCGGTTGCGGCCAGCCGAGGTCGAGCGCGGAGCTGGAGCAGCAACAGGCCTGCGGCCAGCAGGCCGACCGGCAGTTCGAGAAGCAGAACCGCTACCTGATGTCCGAACGCGACCAGACCGACACCCCGTTCTCGTCCAGCGGCATGCCAGGCGACACCACGCGTGGCTTGAACGACCAGTACGGCCGGGACCGCATGGTGGACGACTGCATGCACAGCCTGTCCGGTACCGAGCCGACCATCCGTCCTGCCAACCCCTGACCCATTCCAGGAGCAAGCCTCATGGCCAAGATCATCCGCACCGAAGCGAACGCGATCATGTCCCGTGCCGTGGAGTACCACGGCTTCGTCTTCACCCAGGGAATGGTGGCGCGAAACCTCGACCTCGACCTCGACGGCCAGACCCGTGACGTGCTGGCCCAGCTCGACGCGCTGCTGGAGGAACACGGCACGGACAGCACGCGCATCCTGCAGGCGCAGATCTGGCTGAAGGACATCAACGACCGGAGCGCCTTCAACACCCATTGGCAGGCTTGGCTGCCTGAGGGCGAGGCGCCGGCACGCGCCTGCGTGCAGGCGGTATTGGCCGACCCGCGCATGCTGGTCGAGGTCATGCTGGTCACGACCAAGTGAGCATACCGATGCAGTTCTGCAACAGCCAGCACAAGGAAGTGGCGCCGCTGCAACGTGCCACTTCCCATCTTTTCTGATCTTCGGCCATATTTCGACCGAACAGGGTGCAGTCTCCGGCATCTAGGACCACAATCCTAAAAACTGGAGGTGGAGTGCCCCGTTTCTGACTAAATGACGGTGCCACGTCGTTCGTGGGCTCCATCGGCTTGCCCGGTCCTGGCTCGGTTGTTACCAGCGCCTCACGGAACGGTGAGGCTGGAGACCGGGATGACGAACGCGATGGGGACCTTGGCTCGGGCCGCCATGTTGGCCGTATCCTGCCTGGCGATGTCGACGGCAGCCGATGCCCGCATCCACCGTCAGCACGGCCATGTCGGCGGCTTCCACCATGCCCGCCGCTACGCTTCGGCAGGCGTGCACGTGATCCAGTGCGTGGCATTCGCCCGAGCCGACAGCGACATCGCGCTGTCCGGCAACGCCGACGACTGGTGGCAGAACGCCGAGGGCGTGTATGCCCGCGGCACCGCCCCGGAAGTCGGCAGCGTGCTCAACTTCCGCGCCAACGGCCGCATGCGCCTGGGCCACGTCGCCGTGGTGACCAACGTGGTCGACAGCCGCACCATCCAGATCGACCAGTCGCACTGGAACGCCAACGGCATCAGCCGCAACGTGTCGGTGGTGGACGTGTCGGAGAACAACGACTGGACCGCAGTCCGCGTCGAGCTCGGCCGCCAGGGCACCTATGGCAGCATCTACCCGACCTATGGCTTCATCTACGCACGCCCCGACACCACCGGCCGCATCGTCACCGCGCGCAGCAACGTGGCGGCGCCCCGCATCGGCCGCGCGCCCTCCGACCTTCGCACCGAGGTCGCCGAGATGCCGGCGATGGCCCGCGACATGGTGAGCGAGGGCACCGACCTGTCGGGCGCCGTGCTGTCCGACGACGCGCCCAACCGCGCCCTGCGCTGAGCGCCCACACGGCCGGGCCTCCGGTCGCGGCTCGTCCAACTGCCGCCGCAATCATGCGTCATGAAGGACGCTTCTGAAGCGGACAAAGGACCATCATGCGACGTCGCAGCCTTGCCGGAGCGTCCGGGGCAGCCCTGCTTGCGCTGGTGGCGACCACCGGAACGGCCGACGCGGCACCCGGCTACGTGGTGCAGGGCATCAACATGCGCGCCGGTCCCGGCGTGGACTACCCCTGGATCGCGTCCCTGCCGCCCGGCACGCAGGCGGAAATCTTCGGCTGCCTCGACGGCTTCACGTGGTGCGACGTGGCGGCCGTGGGCGCGCGCGGCTGGGTCGCCGGCGTCGGGCTGAACGTGCTCTACGGCCAGCAGCCTGAGCCGCTCGTCGCCTACGGCCCGCAGGTCATTCCCTTCATCGGCTTCGACTTCAACAGCTATTGGGGCACCTATTACCGTGGGCGGCCCTGGTTCAGCGGCGTCGACCGCTGGCATGGCGGCCCTCCGGGCGGCTTCGACCACGGACCAGGCTATGGCCGGGGTCCGGGCTTCGATCACGGCCCAGGCTTCGATCATGGCCCAGGCTTTGCCGGGCCGGGACGCGGTCCCGGCGGCGTCGATCGTCCTGTTGGCGTGTATAACGGTCCAGATAGACGACCGGGTGGCGCGCCGGGTGTCGTCGGACCAGGCCATGGCGGCCCGCCGGGTGGTCCGCGCCCTGGTCCCGACAACCACGGTGGACCGGCTCCGGGCGGGCGCGGCGAGCCGGACAACCGCCGCCCGGGCTAGGGCGCGCTCCGCTTACCCCGCTCACGCCGAACCTTGATCGGGATCTGCTCTGGCCATGCCGTCTCAGGGGCGACCGGACCGATGGTAGGGATGGCCGGCGCTGATGGCGCGGGCGCGATACAGCTGCTCGGCCAGCAGCCCGCGCACCAGCATGTGCGGCCACGTCATCGCGCCCAGCGACAGCGTCGCGTCCGCCCGTGCCAGCACCGACGCGTCCAACCCTTCCGCGCCGCCGACCAGGAAGCATAGCGGCCGGCCGCTGCCGAGCCAGCCTTCCAGACGCGCCGAGAACCCCAGGCTGTCCAAACGCTCGCCGCCCTCGTCCAGCGCCACCGCCAGGGCGTTGCCGGGCAGGCAGCCGAGCAGCCCCTGCGCTTCCCGACGCTTGGCCTCCACCGGCGCACCGCGCGCGTCCGGCACCTCGACCAGCTCCAGCCGCGGCAGGAGGCGCTGCACGTAGCGGTCCAGAAGGGCCCGCTCCGGACCGTCCTTGAGGCGCCCGACCGCGATCAGCCGCATCGACCGGGCCGGCGTCCAGCCTAGACCGAGCCGCTGCCCGCTTCTGCGGTCGCCGCGGGCTCGTCCAGCTCCGCGCCCCACATGCGCTCCAGCGCGTAGAGCGCGCGCGCGTCCGGCTTGAACAGGTGCACGACGATGTCGCCGGCGTCGATCAGCACCCAGTCGGAGCCCCCCGCTCCCTCGATCCGGATGCGCTTCAACCCGGCCTCGCCCAGCTTGGTCTCGATGTGCGTCGCCATGGCGCTGATCTGGCGGTCGGCGAGGCCGGTCGCGATCACCATGCGGTCGGCGAACGAGGAGCGTCCCACCAGGTCGAGCACGACGATGTTCTCGCCCTTGTCGTCGAGAAGGCTTTCGGTGATCAGCCCGAGGTAGCGGTCCAGCACGTCCGGCTCCAGCGCCACACGCTCCGCCTTGCGCGCGCGACGGACCGTGCCGCCGTCCTGCGGTCCGGCCACGGCCGCCTTCTTGCGCGGCGTGCCAGGCGCCTTGGCCGCTTCGGCGAGCGAGGCGACCGGATGGGGCGTCCGCCGCTTTGGGTCCGTGCCGGCGGCGGCACGCCCGGTCTTGCCCGCATCAACGGTTGGCTTCCTGGCGATGGTCCACACTCCCGTGCCGGCGCGGATGCGGAACCACCGTGTTCCGTCCCGTCGCGCCCGAGCACGCAGCTTATCGGCTGCCCGGGCCGTCCGGCCAAGTCCCGCGTGACGACGAGCGCAACGCGGTCGCGGAAATGTCCGTCTGCGGCGCCGGCAGGAACACCCAGGCCGGCGGGACGCTGCCAGCCAACCCCGCTGCCGCGTCGCCGCGGCGACGGGCGTGCGCCATCCGCCGTGCGGCGGCTCCCGACAGCGCCCGGTGGTTGTAGCCCGGGCGCGGCAGCACCGCGATCGGCACCGCGCGCACGACGTCGCGCCAGCGTCGCCAGCGCGGCAGCTCGGCCAGGCCGTCCGCGCCCATCAGCCACACGAAGTGGACGCGGGGAAACAAGTGTTGCAGCCGCAGCAGGGTGTCTCGGGTGTAGCGGGTGTGCAGCCGGCGCTCGATGTCGGTGGCGACGATGCGCCGGCCGTCGGCGATGGCGCGCGCGCTGCGGAGGCGGTCGCCGAGCGGCGCCATCCCGGCCCGCGGCTTCAGCGGGTTGCCGGGCGACACCAGCAGCCAGACCTGGTCGAGCCGAAGCCGCGCCAGCGCCAGATGCGCCACCTGCAGGTGTCCGGCATGGGCCGGGTTGAACGAGCCGCCGAGCAGCCCGACGCGCAGCCGACGCTTGTCGCCCCAGGCCGGCAACGCGCCGGCACCGGATGAAGGATCGGGGTTCACGGCCTGGTCTGGCCGGTCCCGATCACCTCGTAGCGGAAGCTGGTGAGCTGCTCGAGCCCGACCGGCCCGCGCGCATGCACCCGCCCGGTGCTGATGCCAATCTCGGCGCCGAAGCCGAACTCGCCGCCGTCGCAGAACTGCGTGGACGCGTTCCACATCACCACCGCGCTGTCGGTGCCGGACAGGAACGCCGTTGCCGCGGCCTCGTCCGCGGCGATGATCGCTTCGGTATGGCCGCTGCCGTGACGGGCGATGTGCGCCAGCGCCGCGTCGAGGTCCGGCACCACCGCCACCGACAGCACCGAGTCCAGCCATTCGGTGTCGAAATCCTCCGGCCCCGCGGCGGGGAGGCCGGGCAGGATCGCCCGCGCCGCCGCGTCGGCGCGGAAGTCGCAGCCGAGCGCCCGCAGGTCGTCCACGATCGCCGGCAGCAGCGTTGGCGCCAGCGCGGCGTCGATCAGCAGGGTTTCGGTGGCGCCGCAGATGCCGGTGCGCCGCATCTTGGCGTTGGCCACCACGCGCCGCGCCATCTCCGGATCGGCGGAACGGTGGACATAGGTGTGGCAAAGCCCTTCCGCGTGCGCCAGCACCGGCACGCGCGCTTCGCGCTGCACCCGCTCGACCAGGGAGCGGCCGCCGCGCGGGATGATGAGGTCGATCAGGCCGGCCGCCGCCAGCATGGCCGCCACGTGCGCGCGGTCCGCATCGGGCGCGACCTGCACGCACGCTTCCGGCAGGCCGGCCTGGTCCAGCCCCCGCAGCATCGCCCCGTGGATCGCGCGCGCGCTGTGCAGGCTGTCCGACCCGCCGCGAAGCAGCACCGCGTTGCCGGACTTCAGGCACAGCCCGGCCGCGTCCGCGCCGACATTGGGCCGGCTTTCGTAGATCATGCCGATCACCCCCACCGGCGTCGCCACGCGGCGCAGGCGCAAGCCGTTCGGCCGGGTCCACTCGGCGAGGATCCGGCCGGTCGGGTCCGGCAGCGCCGCGATCTCCTCCAGCCCGCGCGCCATCGCCTCGACCCGCTCCGGGGTCAGCGTCAGCCGGTCGCGGAAGGCGGGGCCGGCGCTGGACGCCGCCAGGTCGCGGGCGTTGGCAAACAGGATGTCCTCGGCGTGAAACCGCAGCGCCGCCGCCGCCGCACGGAGCGCCCGGTCGCGGACCGCCGGCTCGGACCGTGCCAGCGCCCGCGCCGCCGTTCTCGCCTCGGCGCCTGCCCGGTCGAGCCAGGCCGGCGGCTGCATTGCCGCGTCCGGCTGCGCGTCCATGCGGGCGGTCCTGCCGGCTAGCCCAGCTTGGCCTGTACCAGCTGCGCCAGGTCGCCGACGTTCTTGAGCTGGTCCACCTCGCGCGAGCGCAGCTTGATGCCGAAATGCTGCTCGACGCCGAGGATGATGGTGACCATGCGCACCGAGTCCCAGCCCGGTACCTGGTCTGCCGACAGGGTGGGCGTCAGGGAAAGGGCGTCGTCGCCGAACACGTCGTGGAACACCTCGGTCAAGCCGTCGTAGATCGCCGCTTCCGTTGCCACGTCCCGTTCCCTTCGCGTCAGGCGCCTTCGCGCACGTTCATGTAGCTGTCCGGGGCCACGAAGTCATGCAGCGGCAGCACGGCCACGTGGCCGCCATCCGCCCGCTGCACCGCGTCGCGGAAGCCGAGCCTGGCGTAGTGCTCCGCCACCATGGCGTTCTTCGCCGTCGGGACGTACTCGCCGACCAGCTCGGTGGCGCCCAGCCCACGCGCCTGCTCGGCCAGCAGCGCCAGCGTCGCCTGCTCGACGCCACGGCCCAGCACCCGGCACGACATCAGCCAGGTCTCGATGTGGCAGCGACGCGCCTCGTCCACCCGGCCGGCCACCACGGCGATGATGCCGTTGTCGCCGAACCGGTCGAGGAGGCGCAGCTGCAACCCGAACGCCCGGGGGTCCCCCATCAGCGCCAGCACCTCCGCCTCGGTGGTGCGCCGGGTGGTGAGGTTGAACTGGTTGGTCTTGTTGATCAGCTGCACGACCCGGCCAAGGCCGATGCGGTCGAACCGGCGCCACACCAGCTGCATCTCCAGCGAGCGCAGGTAGGATGGCAGGTCTGTCGCCTCGCCGGCGAGCGCCGCCCGCTCGGCGTTGGCGCGATACGAGCCGGTGCGGGCGCGGTCCTCCTCGGTGATCGACACCGCCTCGAAGTATCCCGCGTCGGCCAGCGCCTGCGCCATCAGCGCCGGATCGTCTTCCGGCACCTCCGGCACCGACACCTCCGGCAGCTCGGCGCGTATGAGGTTGCGCTCGAACGGGTTGTCGTCGAGGAACACCAGGCTGTCGACGCCGATGTTCAGCTCGCGCGCGATGCGCCGGAGGTTGGCGGCCTTGTCGTCCCAGTTGGCGACGAAGCAGGAGAAGTCCGCACGCTTCAGCAGCATCTCCGGATGGCGCTCGAACGGCGACAGGGCGTTAGCCTCATCGTTCTTCGAGCACACCGCCAGGATCACGCCGCGCGCCGCCAGCGCCCGGGCATGCGCCTGCACGGACAGGAACGCCTCGCCCAGCGCCGAGCCCTGGCCGACCACGATGCCTTCCAACCCGTCGTCGCCGATCACCCCGCCCCACAGGGTGTTGTCCAGGTCCAGCACCAGGCACTTGGCCGAGCGGCCCTGCAGCGCCGCTACCAGCCGTCCGACCAGGTCGCCATAGACCGGCGCCGCCACCGGGGTCACGTCCTGCTTGGCGCGGTGCCACAGCACCGGGTCGTGCCAGGACGCGATGCCGTCCCTGGCCGCGACGCGGTCGAGCGACAGCAGGTGCACGCCGGCCGCGTCCGCCGCCGCCGGCAGCGCCTCGTTCAGCCGCGCCACCAGGCCGGCGGCCGATCCCGGCAGCCGCTGCTCGTTGCTGCCCATCAGCGCGGGCAGCGTCGGCAGCACGGTCTGCTGGATCACCGTGGCACCCAGCGCCTGCGCCTTTCTCCAGCAGCGCTCCATCCGGCCCAGGCATTCCCGCAGCGCCCGCTCCGAGCCCGCCGCGTCGGCGGCCGGATCGAGCCCGGCCGCGACGTGGGGCGCGTCGAAGGCGAGCAGCACCAGGTCGGGACGGAAGCGGTGCAGCCCCGAGTCCGGGTCGTCCAGCTCCTGCGCGTACTGGCCGTACTCGCCCTCGTGCACGGCGACGAAGATGTTCCGGCGCAGGGCCGCCACCCGGATCGGAGGCGGCAGGTGCACGGTGGTGGCCGATCCCAGGATCGCCAGCCGCACCGGCTTCGTCGGCAGCCCGGCCGGCGGCTCGGCGACGTGCCGCAACAGCAGCCGGTCCAGCCGCTCGGTCTTGAGGAAGTCCAGGCGCTGGTTGGCCACCGCCACCAGCTCCGCCCAGCCGACGCTGTCCGCCGCTTCCAGCGCGCGCAGCCGTGCGGCGAAGCCGGTCGGCTCGGGCAGCCAGGAAAGACAGGGTACGGCCATGGCGTCCTCCGCGGATGCGGTGCGCATCCTTCCGGATTGCGGAACCGGCGGTCAACCGGAGCGGCGGTCGAGCCGGAAGGCGGGCGCCCGTCACGCTGCGGCGGTCCACTCCGTGTGCGCGTTCCGGCACAGACGCGCCCAGCCATCGGTGTTCCACGGCATGCCGACCCGGTCGAGCGCGAACCAGTCCATGTAGCCGACCATGAGGCCGGGATGCAGGCGGCGGAGGCTGAACGGCGGGTTGGTCTCGTCCGCCCTGCACACGAACAACAGCACGTTGCTGCCGTACCGGTTCACCGCCGCGGCAAGCCGCAGCAGCACGTCCTCCGCCGGCAGCGGACCGGAATACCGGTAAACGAACAGCTTCTCGCCGTCCTCCAGGTCCTCGATCAGCTTGCGGGACAGGAAGCCCATCCTTTGGCACATCATGCGGTGCGCTTCCGCTTCCGGCACCGTGACGTGGTCCAGGTGGGTGTGGTCGCAGCAGATGTTGTAGGTGGTGTCGACCATCGCCCAGTCGGACGCGCTCGGACGCGTCCGCAGCACCGTCGCCTCGGACGACCCGACGCCCTCGAACCCCGCTTCCAGGGCACGCGTCAGGTCGGGAAGGGTGATCCCGGACCAGCGAAGCAGGCTCAGCGGCTCGATCCTGTAGTGCCGCTGGATGAAGCCGAACTCGCAACCGTGCACCGTGCTCCCGTCCGGGCCGCCGCCGCCCAGGCTTTCGAAGCCGGGAAGGATGGCGGTGATGGAGGTGTCGTCCAGCCCGGCCGGAACGGCCTGCCGGAGCACCGGCGCCGCCTGCCCGGCGTCGGCACCGGCGCCCAGCAGGATCTCCTCGGCAGCCGCGATCTTCTCGTGTGCTCCGGGGATGTCCGGAAACCGCTCGACCAGCGCCACCAGCCGGTCGTGATAGGTCTGGTAGTCGCCCTGCAACCGGGCAAGCTGGGCCTGCGCGTCAAGCAGGGACGCATCGCCGCCGCCTTCCGCCTCGATGCGCTCCGCGATCAGCCGGTCCAGCTCGTCGACCGATATCTGCCGCTCGGCGGGAACAAGGCGGCCGGCCAGGAAGGCGAGGTCGACCAGCGGCTGCTGGCTGTCCGGGAACCTGTGCAGCATCTCCAGCATCAGCGTTTCCGCGTCCGTGAACCGGCCGGTCTCGACCAGGTTCCTGGTCCGGCCGATGAAGCCCCACCAGTTGTCGGGAAACCGCTCGCGGACCACGGTGTAGCGCTTGAGCGCTTCGGCCCAGTTCCACACGCTTTCCGCCAGCTCGGCGTGTTCGAGGAACATCGCCGGCTCGTCGGGCAGGCGCGCCTGCCCGTCTTCCAGCACGCGTTCCGCCTCGTCCACCTTGTCCAGCTTGCGCAGCGCCTTTGCCAGCCGCGAATAGCCCGACCAGTCGTCCGGACGCTGATCCTTGAGCAGCCGGAACCGCTGCACGGCCTCGGGCCAATCCTTGCGCGCTTCCGCGACCGTCGCGTGCTCGACCTGCAGCGTCCGCTCCTGCGGGAAGCGCCGCAACCCTTCGCCCAGGACGTGCTCCGCCTCGTCGAGCCGGCCCAGGTGCCGAAGCGCGAGCCCGATCCGCGCGTACGGCCACCATTCGCCGGGGAACCGCTCCCTGACCGCCTCGAAGCGCTTGAGCGCTTCCGGCCAGTCCCCGCGTTCTTCCGCGATCGTCCCGTAGTCGATGAACAAGGCCGGCTGCTCGGCGAAGCGCTGGTGCGCGCGTTCCAGGATCCGTTCGGCGTCCTCGGGCCGGCCCAGGTGCCGCAGCGCGATCGCCCGGCGCGCATAGGACCACCAGACATCCGGGAACTTC
>CAXTMS010000075.1:0-14603 GCA_964245345.1 uncultured Acetobacteraceae bacterium
GTGTAGCCGGGCGGCGGCGGGGGCGCCTCCACGATGCAGCCGGCGAGCGGCACGAGCAGGAGCACGAGGAACAGCGGGCGCATGGCAATCATCCTGCCGGAGTGGAAAAAGGGAACGTGGTCGTAGGGACATGACGCAGCGACATGCGGCCAGGCTTATTGGCCGGACGCGTCGGATGGCGGCCCGGGCTGCCGCGCCGCGTGCCGTGCCTGCCGGAACTGCCGGATGTCCGACAGGGTGACGTAGCCCTTGTGGTCCGCGTCGATGGCAGCGAAGTTCCGCACGACCCGTCGCATTCCGGCCGCCTGCGCCTCGGCCATGGTGAGATGGCCGTCATGGGCCGTGTCTGCGGCGTCGAAGCGCTGGCGCAGCGTGGCGCGTCCGGTCCCGGCGGCAGGCGACGGAGCCGGTGCCGCGGCGGGCGGAGCGTCCGAAGGCTTGGCATCCTGGGCTTGCGCGCGTGCTGCCAGCGGCGACAGCAGCACGACGGCTGACACGATGGCGGCGATCCTGTTCATGCGGTGTTCTCGTTCGATGATGGCTGGACGTCGTCGCATTGGACAATTACCTAGCGGGGCACGACGCCGGGCTGCGCGA
Organism: uncultured Acetobacteraceae bacterium; assembly: GCA_964245345.1. Taxonomy (GTDB): domain Bacteria; phylum Pseudomonadota; class Alphaproteobacteria; order Acetobacterales; family Acetobacteraceae; genus Lichenicola. The sequence goes on from CAXTMS010000075.1 coordinate 598, forward strand.
CGTCGTTGTGCTTGTCGGTGTGGATCTGCCTGGACAGGGCGGTCTCGCGCCGGTTCAGGTTGCGCTGCTCTTGCCCGGTTAGGTGGCCGTTCGCCGACAGGTCGGCACGGCGCGCGGCGTTAATGCGGGCTTCGCGGTTTTCCAGATGCGCGGCACCGCCGGCGGTGATCTGGCCGCTGCCGATGCCCTGGCTGATCCGGCCCTGCTGCCTCGCCTCCCGGTCGCGCACCTCCTGGGCGGAGGCGGTCAGCGGGGCCAGCAGCGCCAGCACGGCGAGAAGGGCATGTTGGGTGTTGCGCGTCATGGGCGTTCGCTTCCTCAGGATATCCTGCCTGCTTCAACGGCGCCGGCCGCACGATCCGTCGCGGAAATGCGCCAAGCGGCTAACGGTCCACTGCGGCACCTGTGGGGGCACCCGGGGCGGCAGCCGGGCCCGGCCTCGGGTTTTCCTGGGCCGGGTGGCGCAAAGGGCCGCCCCGAGACAAGCCTTCGGCCAGAACGGCGCGCTCAACCGCCGGAAGTCCGGCAGCAAACAAGACGGCCGCCGCTTCCAGCCGGGCGCGCAGCTGGAGGTCGGCGTCGCGCGCCTGCTGCAGGGCCGCTGCCGCGGCGCCGGCGTCGAAACGCGGCTGCACGAACAGCAGGGCTGCCGTCTGCCGGTCGCGTCGCGCCTCCTCCAGCAGGTCGTGGCTGTCGCGCAGCGTTTGCGCCATCAGCTGCCTGAAGCGCCGGCGGTCCGGCAACGGCAGGCCATGGCCGGCGGCACGGATCGGGCGCTGCAACAGCGCCGCAGGGAGCTGGCGTGGCTCCTGCCGCAGCAGCACGGCCAGGCCGCCGATGACCGCGCCAGCCAGGAACACGTTCACCAGCAGCGACCCGGCGAGCAGGACCCGGAAACGGCGTCCCGTCACAGCGATCCGTCCGAAGGCGGCTGCTCCGGCAGGTCGAGCGGCGCCCCCAGCACGCTCGGCCCGGACCACCACCCGGCGGTCCCGTCCGGCGCCGGCGCCTGCGTCATTGCCAGGCCGGCGCCGGCGGCCACGCCGCAGGCCAGGGTGGCAGCGGCGCACAGGCTGGAGAACCAGAGCCGCATGCGCTGCACCCGCGCGGCCCGGCTGGTGACGGCGGCGGCGATGCAGGCCGACAACGCCGCAGGGGGCTCCGGCACCCGCCAGCCGGACAGCGCCCGGTCCAGCCGCGCCGCCTCGGCCAGCACGGTTTGGGCGGTCGGAAGGGTCCGGAGCACGGTTCGGGCGGCCTCGCGTTCAACCGCCGGCCACCGTCGCAGGTCGCCGCCATAGGCGCCGGCAAGAACTGCGAAGCGTTCAAGCGTCATGATGCTACTCCTTCGAGCATGCCGCGCAGCGCGCGACGCGCCCGGGACAGGAGGCTTTCCAAGGCTTCGACGCTGATGCCCATGATCCCGGCGATCTCGATGTTGGACAGGTCCTGGTAGGCGTGCAGCACCAGTGCCTCCTTCTGCCGAACCGGAAGCCGGGCGATGGCGTCCTGCACCGTGCGGGCGGTCTCGTCGCGCAGAAGGCCATGGTCGGCCGGGAGCGCCGGATCGACCTGTTCCGGCAGGACGTCCACCGTGGCCTCGCGTCGCCGGCGCAGACGGTCGGTGCACAGGTTGAGCACCACCCGGTGCAGCCAGGTGTCGAACCGGGCTTCTCCGCTGCGCCAGCTGGCCGCCTGGCGCCAGACACGGAGAAAGGCGTCCTGTGCCACGTCGTCCGCCTCGCCGGGATCACGCAGCAGGCGCGCGGCCAGTCCGTGGATGCGCGGCAGCTTGCGCGCGACCAGCAGGCGGAACGCCGCCTCCTCGCCGCCGCCGATGCGGGCGAGCAGCTCGGCGTCCGGATCGCGTCCCGGAACGGCAGCACGCAGGTCGTCCATCGCTCAGGCGCCCGCACTGCCCCGGAAGCCGATCGGGTTCCGCCATGCGGTGCGCCGGTCCATGATCTCGCCGCTCCCCAGCCGTGTCCCACCGGAACCGTGCCGGTGCGCTCGATCCCTTCAACGCTGCAGGCCGGCGGTTCCGTCGCCGGTCAGGTCCAGGCGGACGGCATCCTGGGCAGCTTGGAGCCGGCAACGGCGCGGGCTTCCACCACCTCGCGCCGGAAGCGGAACAGCTTGGCCGGGCGGCCGGGACCGGCGGTGCTGATGGCGCCGGTGTCCTCGATCAGCGCCTGCTGCTCGATCAGGCGTCGGAAGTTGGGCTTGTGCAGCCGCACGCCGGACACCGCCTCCACCGTCTGCTGCAGCTGCAGCAGGGTGAAGCTTTCCGGCATCAGCTCGAAGAACACCGGGCGGTACTTGAGCGTGGTGCGCAGCCGGGCGATGCCGGTGGCGAGGATGCGTCGGTGGTCGCGCGGCATCGCCCGGCCGCTGCCGCTGAACCGGGCCGGGTCGGCCCCGGGCGACGCCTCGGCCACCAGGCCCGCCTCGTAGAGCAGCTCGTAGCGCTGCAGCACCAGCTCGTCGTTCCAGGAGGCGAGGCCGAAGTTGATCGCCAGGCGCTGCCGGCGCAGCGCCGCGGCGGGCTCCGGCACCAGGCCGGACCAGGCGGATAGTTGGTCGGCCAGGTATCTGGTGGCGCGTCGGCCGTTCTCGTGGCGCTGGTCCTCCCAGGGGAAGTATCGGTACCAGCTGGACCAGCCGGTTTCCTCCGGGATCAGGCGTGTCAGGGCCAGGTAGGAGATGGAGATGGCTCGGGTGGCGTCCGCGGCGCGGTCGCGGTCGGCAAAGGTGTAGAGCTGCTCGACATGGCCCAGCGGATGGCCGGTGGTCCGTTCCACCCAGGCGCGCATGCCGGCCTGGAGCGAGCGGTGCCCATGCACGAACGGACCGGCCGGCAGGGTGCCGGCATCGTCCAGGGTGAGCACGTGCGGCACGCCGTCGCGCACCGCCACCAGCACCGCGATCAGGTCCGCCTGGACCGCCGCGTCGCCGTCGTTCACGCGGCCCCGAGGGCCTGCCGGTCGGCGACGCGCTCGTCGGCCGCGGGCATCGACAGCCGCACCCGCACGCCCTCGCCGAGGCAGCTGTCGATCGCGGCCTGGCCGCCGGACTGCACCGCGAAGCCGTACACCTGCGCCAGGCCCAGCCCGGTGCCCTGGCCGGCGCCCTGCCCGCCGGTCTTGGTGGTGAAGAACGGCTCGAACGCGTGTTCCAGCGTGTCGGGATCCATGCCGGGGCCGTTGTCGGTGGCGGACAGCTCCACCATGCCGTCGCCGAGGTCGCGCGTGGACAGGGTGAAGCGGGCGCCGAGGCGGCCGGCGGCGGCGTCGCGGGCGTTGGAGGCGAGGTTGAGCAGCACGCGCTCCAGCTGCTCGCGGTCGACCAGCACCGGCGGAAGAAGCGGGTCGGTGTCGATGCCGAGCGCGATCGCCTCGCCGAGCGTCAGGCGGAGCAGCGGCTCCAGCTCGGCGATCACCGCCTGCAGCCGAAGCAGCCGCGGCGCCAACGGGCGACGGCGGGCAAAGGCGAGCAGGCCCTCGACCATGCGCTCGCCGAGCCGGGCCGCCTCGGTGGCGGTGGCCAGCGGCCCGGCCAGCCGCGGGTCCGGATCCTTGCCGAGGCGCCGGCCCAGCACCTCCAGGCTGCCGAACAGGGCGGTCAGGATGTTGTTGAAGTCGTGCGCGACGCTGCCGGTCATGCGGCCAAGCGCCTGGAGGCGTTCCGCCTGCACCAGCGCCGCTTCCGCCTGCTCGCGCGCGGCGATCTGGTCCAGCAGCTGGCGGTTGGCCTCGGCATACTGCGCGGTGCGCTCGGCGACCGTGGCTTCCAGCGACGCGTTCAGCTCGGCCAGGCGCCGCACCCCGTCGGCGTTGTTGATCGCGTAGCGTATGGTGCGCTCCAGCAGCGCGCGGTCGAACTCGCCCTTGACCAGGAAGTCGTTGGCGCCGGCTTCCGCCGCCTCGCGCTCCACCCCGTTGGACGCGGTCAGCATCACGATCGGCCGGGTGACGCCGTCGGCGCGCGCGTTCCGCACCAGGTCGAGGCCTGACTCGCCGCGCAGCCGGTAGTCGATCAGGTAGCAGTCATGGACGCCCGTTCGCATGTCGGCGCGGCCGGCGGCGGCATCGCTGGTGTGGGTGACGACGTAGCCGGCACCGTTGTCGCGGCGCGGCCCGAGCATGGCGCGCAGGGTGAGAAAGGCCGCGTCGCTGTCGTCGATCATCAGGATGCGGATCGACGCGGGCCCGGCGGGCTCGCTCATGGCAGCCAGCCGTGGATGTCGGTGGGCAGGCGGCGCGGCAGCCGGGCCGCCTTGAGCCAGAACCCCACCAGCCCGCGCAGGTGCCCCACCAGCTCGTCGAAGTCGCCGACCTTGACCAGGTAGGCGTTGGCGCCGGACGCGTAGGCCCTGTCGATGTGGTGCGGCTGGTCGGAGGAGGAGAACACGATGGTCGGCACCGCGTGCAGCGCCGGGCTGGCGCGTATGGCGCGAAGCGCCTCGATGCCGCCCAGGCGCGGCATGTGCAGGTCGACCAGCACCAGGTCGGGCCAGGGCGAGGCCTGCTCGTCTGCGTGCGGCTCGCGCCGTTCCAGGTAGTCGAGCAGCTCCTGGCCGTCGCCGACGAAGCGCAGCTCGGCGTCGAGGCCGGCGGTGCGGAACACCCGCCTCAGCACGAAGCGGTGCAGCTCGTCGTCCTCCGCCACCAGGATGGTGGGAAGCCGCGCGCTCCCTTCCGGAGCCAGGCTCACGGCGGCGCACCGTGCTGGCGGGCCACCGGGCCGTCCGCATCCGGATCCTGCACCGTGAAGGCGAAGCGCGACCCGGGCTGCAGCGGCACCGCCTCCATGCTGCCGCCATGGGCCAACACGATGCGCTGGCAGATCGACAGGCCGAGCCCCAGGCCCTCGTCCGCGGCCGCGCCGTCGCGCCGGAAGCGGCGGAACGGCTCGAACAAGGCCAGCAGCTCGGAGGGATCGATGCCGACGCCGTTATCCTCGACCGACACGCGCACCAGCGGACCGGCGCGCTCGGCGCGTGCGGCCAGCACCAGCGGGCGGGACCGGTGCCGGTACTTCAGCGCGTTGGAGAACAGGTTCTGGAACACGCGCCGCAGCTGCAACGGGTCGCACTGCACCGCGATCCCGTCCAGCCCGTGCAGATCCAGGGTGGCGTCCGGGGCGGCGCGAAGCGGCTCACCCAGGTCGGCCAGCGCCTCGTCGGCCAGGCGGCGAAGCGGCACGGACTCGGCGCGGTCGGGGTCGCGCCCGGCGACGGCGAAGCGGGCCAGGTCGTCGATCATGGCGCGCATCCGCCCGGCCGAGCTCACCACCAGGCCGGACATGGTTTCCATGTCGAGTTCGGCCGCCTCCCGTGCCAGCGCCTCGTGCGCCGGGTGGCGCGGCGGCGCGTCCGCAGCGGGCGGGCCGAACATCTGCGCGAGCCCGTCGCGGATCAGCGCGCACAGCACCTGGATCTGCCACAACGGTTCCTTGAGGTCGTGGGTGGCGGCATCGGCAAAGAAGCGAATGGTCTCGTTGCGCCGGCGCAGCTCGGCATTGGCTTCGGCGACGCGCAGGCTGCGACGGGCAAAGGCGGACACCACCGCGTCGCGGAACAGCCGGGCGGCGGCGACGCCGTTCTCCGGCCAGGCGGCGGAGCGTCCGGACACCTGCTCGCGCCAGGCGGCAAAGGAAGCGCGCGGGGTGAGTGCCGCCGCCGGGTCCGGGGCGTCCGGCTTGTGGCCGGCCCAGACCACCTCGCGCCGCAGCTCGCCACGGAACCACAGCACCCAGCCGCCGGGCCCGCCGCCGGTCCCGTCCGGGTGCTCGGCCAGCGGCACCGCCAGCAGCCCGCAAGGCGCGTCCGAGCCGGCCGCGTCCAGCGCCGCATGGAGCTCCGGGGGAAGCAGGACGGGAAGCCGGTCGGTGACCAGCACGCGGCCGGGTTCCGTCCCGTCGAGCCAGGCGCCGAGCCGCTGCAGCACGGGCGCGGGCGGCACGCTGCCGACGCGGAACACGTCCTCGCCGGCCAGCACGGCGATCCCGGCCGCCTCGCAGGCGGCGAGAAGCGCGTCCACCGCGCCCGGCGCGTCCGGCACCCGAAGCACCGGAACGGTTGCGGACCCGTCCGGGGTCGCCGAGGCGGGACCGGGCGAGCGCAGGAGCTCGGCGTCGGGATCGAGCAGGAACGGCGACACCGCGCGGCGCAAAACCTCCGCCCGGCGCAGCTCGTCGCGCTCGGCCAGCTCGGCCAGGCGCCAGGACAAGGCGTGGGCGATGGTTTCCGCCGCCTGCCGGCGCTCGTGGTCGACAAACAACGGGCCGTCCTGATGATGGCAGGCGAGCAGGCCCCAGAGCCGCGTGGCCCCGTCCGCTTCGGGCAAGGCGATCGCCACCGACATGGACGCGCGCACCCCCATATTGGCGAGATACTGGAGGTGCACGGGCGCCACGCCGCGGAGCACCGCGCGGGACAGGTCGACCCGGCCGGTGCCTGCCGCGGCGCGCAACGGCAGCTGGGAGGCGGCCGCGTCGGGGATCAGCCGCAGCCGGTTGCTGGCATACAGGGCGCGGGCCGGGGCCGGGATGTCGGAGGCGGGAAACACCAGGCCGAGATAGGAGTCGACGGCAGGATCGCGCAGCGCCTCGGCGATCACCGCCCCGCTCCAATCCGGCATGAAGCGGTAGGCCATCACCCGGTCGAAGCCGGTCAGGGCGCGCAGGTGGCGCGCCGCGGCGGCGCAGGCGGAAGCGGGATCCGGCTCGTTGCGCAGGGTGGCGACCGCGGTGTTGAGCGACACCAGCGCGGCGCGGGCGGCGGCGGGATCGGGAACGGGTTCCGGCTCGAGCTCCAGCAGGACCGCCGGCCCGCCGCACCGGAGCAGGCCGGTCCAGCGCCGGCCGTCGGCGCCGCACAACCCTTCCAGCACCCGGTCCTCAGGAACGTCCGCACCGGCCAGCGCGTCGACCACCGTTGCAACGGCGTCCGGGAGAAGCAGCTGGTGCAGCAGGCGCGGCTCCGGCACCGGCAGGCTGCCGCCGGCGGCGAGGATGTCGCCGGAACCCGGCGACAGCGCGAGCAGGATGCCGTGCGGCTGCACCGTGCCCGGGATGTGCACCGGGTCGCGGTCGCAGGGCACCCCGGCAGCGAGCTGGGCGCCGGCAGCCTGCATTTCCCTCGGCCGGTCGTCGAGGAGGCCCGGAGCCGTTCGGGACGTCGAAACCACGGTGTTGCTCAAGGGCAGGCTTTCCCGGAAGCGTTGTTCTCGAGCATGATGGCGTCGCAGCCTCGGCTGGCCCGGATCGCGATGGATCCGATCCTAGCGGTTCGGGCCGGAGCCGAACAGGTCGACGCGGCCCGTTCCCGGCCGATGAGGAGTAACATGTCGGTTGAACGCCACGACCATCGCCCGATCATTGCGCTACTCGAAGGCGCGAAGGATTTCAACCTGCGCGTGTTCCCGGACAAGGCCGAGCTGTTCACCGACCTGGCCGAAGGGCAGTCGCCGCACACCTTGTTCATCACCTGCGCCGACAGCCGGGTCAGTCCCGGCATGATCACGCAGCAGCGGCCGGGCTCGATGTTCGTGCTGCGCAACATCGGCAACATCGTGCCGACCTATGGCGAGATGCTGGGCGGTGTGTCGGCGGCGATCGAGTACGCGGTGCTGGCGCTGGAAGTGAAGCAGATCGTGGTGTGCGGCCATTCCGATTGCGGGGCGATGAAGGCGCTGCTCGACCCGGACGCGCACCGACTGGACAGCATGCCCACCGTGTCCAGCTGGCTGCGCAACGCGGAAGCGGCGCGGGCGGTGACGGCGGCGCTGCACCCGGACGCGCAGGGTCCCGCCGCGGTGTCGGTGCTGGCGCAGCAGAACGTGCTGCTTCAGCTCGACCACCTGCGCACCCACCCGGCGGTGGCGGCGCGGCTGGCGGAACGGCGGCTGCTGCTGCAGGGCTGGCTTTACGACATCGCCACCGGCTCGATCCAGGTGTTCGACGGCCGGTCGCGCGAGCCGCAAACGCTTGACGAGGCGCTGGCATCGCTGCGTGCGGGGGAAGCGGACGCGTGAGCACGGCCGGGCGATGCGTGCCGGCGCTGCTGCTCGGGCTGCTCGTCGCGACAACGGGAGGGACCGCGCGGGCGGACGCGGGGATCAAGATCGCCACCTGGAACATGGAATGGCTGACCACGCGCAAGGCGGGCGACCCTGCCCTGCCGGACGACGCCAAGCCGAAGCGGGACGAGGACGTCGCCACCCTGGCCAGCTACGCGTCGCAGCTCGACGCCGCGGCGGTGGCGCTGGAGGAGGTGGACGATCCGGGGCTGGTGGCGCGCATCTTTCCGCCGCCCCGCTACCGCGTGCTGATCACCGGCGACCGCGAGGTGGTGCAGCGGGTGGCGCTGGTGGTGCGGGAGGACGTGCCCGTCGTGCAGCACCCGGACGTCGCGGCGCTCGACGTCAGCCTGCCGGGGCACAGGCACCTGCGCACCGGGCTCGACGCGACGCTGACCCTTGGCGGGGTGGCGGTGCGCGTGCTGGCGGTGCACCTGAAGAGCGGGTGCTGGGAAGGACCGCTGGCGGACAGCCCGAAGGGAGCGTGCAAGGCGCTGACGGCGCAGCTGCCGGTGCTTGAGTCGTGGATCGCCGCACGCAGGGCGGAAGGCGTGCCGTTCCTCGTGCTGGGCGACTTCAATCGCCGGTTGAAGGCGGACGACGTGTTCCTGGCCGGGCTGGAGCATGCGGCGCCGATGGCGCTGGCCACGGCGGGCCATGCCAGCCCGTGCTGGGGCGGCGAGGACTTCATCGACCACATCCTCGCCGGCGGCGCGGCGGCGCAGTGGATGATGCCGCAAACGCTTCGGGTGCTGGTGTATCGCGAAACCACCCCGGAGATGAAGGAACGGTTGTCCGACCATTGCCCGGTGTCGGTGCGGTTCGCGGTGCCGTAGCGGGCCCGGCCGGAGGAGCCGGGCCGCCGGGTCAGAAGCTGTTGTCGCCGCCGCCCCAGTCGCCGCCGCCGCCGAAATCGGCATCGCCGCCACCGCCGCCGCCGTTGAAGTCCGGGTCGATGTCGCCGCCGGCGTTGCCGAACGGATCCGCCCCGGCGCCGCCGGCCGCGTCGCCGTAGTTGTTGTTGATGATCGTCTCGCCGCCGCCGCCGCCGAAGCCTTCACCGCCGCCGAAGCCGCCACCGCCATGGCCGCCGCCGAACGCGTCCATCAGCAGGTTGCCGGCCACCATGCCGCCGGCGACGCCGGCCGCGGTGGTCAGGGCGGAGCCGAGGAAGCCGGAGCCCTGGCGCTGGAACATGCCGGGCTGGTAGCCGGGCGGGTAGCTCGGCGCCGGCGGCGGACCGGGCTGGTAGCCTCCCTGCTGCGCGTAGCCCTGCTGCCCGTAACCGCCCGGGGCCTGCTGCCCGCCGCCCCAGCGCGGCGGCGGGGCTGCCTGCTGCTGCGCACCGCCACCGAACAAGCCGCCGAAGAAGCCGCCGCTGCTGCGCGGCGCTTGTTGCTGCGATTGCTGCATTGTTTGCAGCTGCTGCTGCGCCTGCTGCAGCTCCCATTCGAGCCGCTTGATGCGGTTCTGCGACTCGGCCAAGGCCGCTTCCTGCACCACCGCCATCTGGGTGATGCGATACGGCGCCTCGGGATGGCGGGCGAAGTTGTCGCGTATGGTGCGGTCGGCGTCGGGGTCCAGCGGCGGAAGGGCGGCCTGGGTTTGCGGCACGCTGCCGAAGGCGCCGCCCGGCTGCGGGTTGCCGCCGACGCGGGCGATGAATTTCTCGATGAGGTCGCGTTCTTCGTTGGTCATGGGGACAAGGTCCGGTTTCTGCTTGTTCTGAAGGTCGGAGCGGCGAGGCAGCGCGTCAAGGCGACGGGCCGGAGCGGTCCGGGCCAGGGTCGAGGCTGGAGCCCAAACCAAGACGGGGCCACTCGATCGCCGGGCATCGGTTCATCGCCACCACAACACCTGCCGCGCGGGCACGGCTGGCGGAGGCGGGCTCGACCAGGCCGAGCTGCATCCACACGCTGCGGGCACCAAGCCGGACCGCCTCGTCCACCGCGGCAGCAACCTGGTCGAGGCTGCGGAAGATGTCGACCATGTCGAGAGGCGCTGCCTCGGCCAGGGTGGCGACCACGGGCTGCCCATGCAGGCGCTGGCCGGCGAGGCCTGGATTGACCGGAACCACGTCGTAGCCGCGCGACAACAGGAAGCGCATCACGCCGAAGGACGGGCGTTCCGGCCGGGCGGACGCGCCGAGCAGGGCGATGCGGCGGGTGCGCCGGAGCAGGGCCGCGACCGCTGCGTCGTCCAGCCCGTCGACGTGGTCCTGTTGCTGAACGGCTGCCATCGTCCTGTCCCGTCGGCACGCTTCCTTGCCGACGTCCCGACCCGTTTCTATGGTGCCGTCCCTTCGCCCGCCCGTCCCCGGAGTTGCAACAAGATGGAAACGGTTCCGGCGTCCGGCGAGCAGGCAACGCATCCGGCCGGACACCGTTCCGCGGGAACCGCCAGGTCGGGCGCGCCGTCGTTCCAGGACCTGATCCTGCGTCTGCACCGGTTCTGGGCCGACCAGGGTTGCGCCATCCTGCAGCCGTACGACACCGAGGTGGGCGCCGGCACGCTGCATCCTGCGACCAGCCTGCGCGCGCTGGGCGCGACGCCGTGGCGCACCGCCTATGTGCAGCCGTGCCGTCGGCCGTCGGACGGACGCTACGGGCAGAACCCGAACCGGCTCGGGCACTACTACCAGTACCAGGTGCTGCTGAAGCCGACGCCGGCGGACAGCCAGGCGCTGCTGCTGGACAGCTACCGGGCGATCGGCATCGACCCGCTCGAGCACGACATCCGCTTCGTCGAGGACGACTGGGAGAACCCGACCATCGGCGCCTGGGGGCTCGGCTGGGAGGTGTGGTGCGACGGCATGGAGGTGACGCAGTTCACCTATTTCCAGCAGGTCGGCGGGATCGCCACCGTGCTGCCGTCCACCGAGCTGACCTACGGGCTGGAGCGGCTGGCGATGTACGTCCAGGGGGTCGAGAACGTGTACGCGCTCGACTTCGACGGGCGGGGCCTGCGCTACGCCGACGTGTTCGGCCGTGCCGAGCGCGAGTACTCGCGCTACAGCTTCGAGCTGGCGGACACCGACATGCTGCTGCGCCAGTTCGCCGACGCGGAACGGGAAAGCTCGGCGCTGGCGAAGCACGGGGTGGCGCAGCCGGCCTACGACCAGTGCCTGAAGGCGAGCCACCTGTTCAACCTGCTGGACGCGCGCGGCGTGATCTCGGTGGCCGAGCGGGCGTCGTTCATCGGGCGGGTGCGGACGCTGGCGCGGCTGTGCGCCGAGCAATGGCTGAAGGGCGAGGGCTGAGGACCGTGCCCGAGCTGTTCATCGAGCTGTTCTGCGAGGAGATTCCGGCACGGATGCAGGAACCGGGCGCCGAGGCGCTGCTCCGGGCGGTGACGGAAGCGCTGGCGCCGCTCCTGCCGGCCGGAGGACGGAGCTGGTCCGGGCCGAGGCGGATCGCCGCGTCGCTATTGGTGGCGGACGGGGTGGCGGCGAGCGAGCAGGAGGAACGGGGACCGCGCGACGGCGCCCCGGAGCAGGCGGTCGCCGGGTTCCTGCGCAAGCACGGCGCGGACCGGTCTGCGCTCCGGTCGGAGAACGGGTTCTGGGTGCTGCGCCGGCGGAGCCCGGCGGTGTCGTCGGCCGCGCTGGTGGCGGACGCGATGCCGGGCGTGCTGCGCCGGTTCACGTGGCCGAAGTCGATGCGCTGGGGCGTCGGGAGCGCGTTCACCTGGGTCAGGCCGCTGCGCCGCATCGTGTGCCTGCTGGACGGGGCGGTCATGCCGTTCGCGCTGTCGGACGGGGCGGATGACGGGCACGGGCTGCTGGCGTCGAACCTGACGGAAGGGCACCGGTTCCTGTCGCCGGGCGCGGTGGCGGTGTCCGGAGCCGAGGACTGGCAGGCGGCGCTCGGACACCGGCACGTGGTGGCGGATGCGGTTGAGCGCCGGCGCCTGGTGTCGGACGGCATCACCGCCGCCGCCGCGTCGGAAGGCCTGACGGTGGTGCCGGACACCGGGTTGCTGGACGAGGTGGCGGGACTGGTGGAATGGCCGGTGGCGCTGCTGGGGCGGATCGACCACGGCTTCATGGACCTGCCGCCGGAGGTGATGCAGGTGTCGATGCGGGTGAACCAGCGCTACTTCGCGCTGCGCACCCCCGACGGCCGGGCGGCGGCGCGGTTCGCGTTCGTGGCCAACATGGTGCCGCATGACGGGGGCGCCACCATCGTTGCCGGCAACGAGCGCGTGCTCAGGGCGCGGTTCGCCGACGCGCGGCACTTCTGGGACGGCGACCGGGCGGTGCGGCTGGCCGACCGGGTGGCGGCGCTGGAGGGAGTCACGTTCCACGCCATGCTGGGCACGCAGGGCGAGCGGGCGCAGCGGCTGTCGCAGCTGGCGGCGGCCATTGCCGGACAGATAGGGGCGGACGCGACGCAGGCGGCGCGTGCCGGGCTGCTGGCGAAGGCGGACCTGCTCACCGGCATGGTGAGCGAGTTCCCGGAGTTGCAGGGGGTGATGGGCGGCTACTACGCACGCCATGACGGCGAGGCGGAGGCGGTGGCCGAGGCGATCGCCGGGCATTACGGGCCACGTGGTCCAGGCGACGCGGTGCCGGACGCGCCGGTGGCGATGGCGCTGGCGCTGGCGGACAAGATCGACACGCTGGCGGGGTTCTTCGCCGTTGGCGAGAAGCCGGGCGGATCGGGCGATCCGTATGCGCTGCGCCGCGCCGCGCTGGGCGTGATCCGGATCGTGCGCGAGAACCGGCTGCGCGTGGACCTCCACGCGTTGTTCCAACAGGCGATGTTTCGGCCGCCAGGCATGTCGGCTCTGGCAGCGGCACCGGCAATGAAACAGGCCCTGGCGCTGCTGCCCGGCTTCATCGCCGAGCGGCTGCGCGTGCAGCTGCGCGCGGAGGGGGCGCGGCACGACGTGCTGGCGGCGGTGTCGGCGACCGGGCCGGAGCCGGACCTCGTGCGGCTGCTGGCGCGCACGGAAGCGGTGGCGGGGCTGCTCGCGGGCGAGGACGGGCGCACCCTGCTCGGGGCGGCGAAGCGGGCGGCCAACATCCTGCGCATCGAGGAGAAGAAGGACGGGCCGCATGACGGGGCGGTCGATCCGGCGCTGCTCGAACAGGCGGATGAGCGGGCGCTGGACCAGGCGCTGGCGGAAGCAGACGCGCAAATACAGGCGGCGATGGCGTCGGAACGCTTCGAGGACGCGATAACAGCGATGGCGGCCTTGCGCACGCCGCTCGACCGGTTCTTCGACACGGTGACGGTGAACGCGGACAACCCGGCGCTGCGACGCAACCGGCTGCGGCTGCTGTCGCGTGTCAGGACGACGCTGAGCCGGGTGGCGGACTTCGCGCTGATCGAGGGATAGGCCGCCGGACGCCCGGCATGATGACGGCTGGCGAGCCGGGAACGGTCGCGGCGTTGCAGGCCGCGCTGGCCGGCAGCGACAGCACCACGGCGATCCTGGAACGATGGTGCGCGGCACACGGACCCGCCTGTCCGGGCGGCCTGGTGGCGCAGCGCCTGCCAGGGCTGGTGCGTCCGCCGGGACGGCTGCGTCGGAAGCGGCTTCGCCTGCGTCCCGGCGAGTGCGTGCGCTACCGGCGGGTGCTGTTGCGGGCGGGCTCGCTGGTGCTGTGCGAGGCGGAGAACTGGTACGTCCCGGTGCGGCTCCCGGCCTGGATGAACCGCCTGCTCGACCGCACCGCGATCCCGTTCGGTCGGGTGGTGGCGCCGCTCGGGTTCCAACGGCACCGGCTGTCGACGGTGGCGCTGCGGCCCCCGGCGGGAGGTTCCGGCGCGGTGCCGGGGCGGCAGGCGGTGCTGCGCCAGGAGGCGATGCTGACCCGGGCCGACGGGCTGCCGTTCTGCGAGGTGGTGGAACGGTTCAGCGCGGTGCTGCTCGACCCGATCGGCAGGCTGGAACGTCCTTGACGACGTAACCTCAAGG
>CAXTMS010000076.1:0-14557 GCA_964245345.1 uncultured Acetobacteraceae bacterium
CAATGAGGCCGCCCATGCGTCGCGCCGGGAACCCGGCCGTCACCTGGCCGGTTCCTTTCCGATGAACCCGCATCCCTCCCTTGCCGGCCTGCCGACGCCGTCCCGCGCCGCCTTTCTGCTCGACTTCGACGGCACCCTGGTGGACATCGCGCCCACCCCCGATTCTGTGGTGGTGCCGGACCGGCTGCCCGACGTCCTGCGTGCCCTGCGCACGCTGTGCGGACACGCGCTCGGCCTGGTCAGCGGCCGGCCGATCGCGCAGATCGACCATTTCCTGCCCGGCATCCCTTACGCGGTGGCGGGCGAGCACGGCATCGCGGTGCGGCACGCGCCGGATGCGGATGCGGAGGTGGAGCGGGCGGTGCTGCCGGTGGTGCCGGCGGACTGGCTCGACGCCGCGGAGCGGATGGCGGCGGCGCATCCGGGCGCCCATGTGGAGCGCAAGCACACCGGCTTCGTGCTGCATTTCCGCGCGGTGCCCGAGGCCGCGGGAGCGTTGCGGACCGCCGCGGACGCGCTGCTGGCAGGCGATCCCGAGCACCGGTTCCACTTGCAGCCGGCGAAGATGGCCTGGGAGGTCAAGCCCGCAGGCGTCGACAAGGGCAGCGCGGTCAAGCTGCTGATGCAGCGGCCGCCCTTTGTCGGCAGGCTGCCGATCTTTGTCGGCGACGACGCCACCGACGAGGACGGCATACGCGGCGCCGTGGCGCTGGGGGGCGCGGGCTTCCGCATCCCGGACGACTTTCCCGATCCGGACGCGTTTCGCGCCTGGCTTGGCCGGCTCGCCGCCACGCCGGCCGGAGCCGAGACATGGGAAGCCGGGGCATGGGGCGGCTAGTCGTCGTTTCCAACCGGGTGCCGTCGCCGCGCGAGGTGAGCCAGGCGGCGGGCGGGCTGACGGTGGGCCTGGCCGACGCGATCAAGGGCCAGCCCAGCCTGTGGTTCGGCTGGTCCGGCAGCCAGGCGGCCAAGGAAAACAGCGAGCCGGTTCCGGCGGTGGTGGAACAGAACGGGGTGTCCTACGCCACCATCGACCTGACCGCCCGGCAGCACAAAGGCTTCTACCAGGGCTTCTCCAACGGCATCCTGTGGCCGGTCTGCCATTACCGGCTCGGCCTGATGCAGTACAGCCGCGAGGAGCTGGACACCTATCTGGAGGTGAACGCTCGTTACGCCCGCGCACTCAAGCCGCTGCTTCGTCCCGACGACACCGTTTGGGTGCAGGATTACCAGCTGTTCCCGCTTGGCGCCGCGTTGCGTCGCGACGGGGTGGGCAACCGGATCGGCTTCTTTCTGCACATCCCGTTCCCGCCGGAGCAGCTGTTCCGTGCCCTGCCTGGCGCCGACCTGTTGCTGGCCGACCTCGACGGCTACGACGTGGTTGGCGTGCAGACCGAGCAGGACGCCGCCAACATGAACGGAGCGCTGCAGGCGGTGGGCGTGGCGGTGCGGGCGCAGGCCTATCCGATCGGCATCGACCCCCGATCCTTCGCCAGGCAGGCGGCACGCGGCGAAACCAGCAAGGAGATGGGCCGGCTCACCCAGGCGCTGAACGGCCGCGCGCTGATCCTGGGGGTGGACCGGCTGGATTATTCCAAGGGCATCCCCGAGCGGTTCCGCGGCTTCGAGCGGCTGCTGCAGCGCTTCCCGGCGCATCGCGGCAAGGTGTCGTTCATGCAGATCGCCCCGGTGTCGCGCGGCGAGGTGGCGGAATACAAGGCGCTGCGCCGGCAGCTCGACGAGCTGGCGGGACGGATCAACGGCGACTGGGCCGAGATCGACTGGATCCCGCTGCGCTACATCACCCGCGGCCTGCCGCGAAAGGTGCTGGCCGGGGTGCACCGGCGCGCCGCGGTGGGGCTGGTGACGCCGCTTCGCGACGGCATGAACCTGGTGGCCAAGGAATACGTCGCCGCGCAGGACCCGGCCGATCCCGGCGTGCTGGTGTTGTCGCGCTTCGCCGGCGCGGCACCCGAGCTCGGCGACGCGGTGCTGGTGAACCCGTACGACCCGGACGAGATCGCCGAGGCGCTCGACAAGGCACTCACCATGGCGCTGGACGAGCGGGTGCGGCGCTGGGAAGCGATGAACGCGGCGGTGACCCGCGTCACTGCCGCCAGCTGGGCGCGCGGCTTCCTCGACGTTTTGAACAGCGTTCATGAGCGTGAGGCCGCATGAGCGCGTCCGGACTTGCGGTGCCGTTCCGCACGCCCTGGGTCGGGCCCGTGGGGGTGTTCTGGATCCTGGCTGGGGTCGGGGCGCTGAGCGTGGTGTGGTGGGCGCAGCATGTGGCCGGGATGGCGCCCTGCGCGCTGTGCCTGTGGGAACGCTGGCCGTATCGGGTGCTGGTCGTGCTGGGGGTGCTGTTCGTCGGGTTGGGGCGCCTCGGCCGGCCGGTGCGCGCGGTCTTGTCGGCGCTGGCGATCCTGACGCTGCTTGCGGCGATCGGCGTGTCCGGGCTGCATGTCGGGGTGGAACAGGGATGGTGGCCGAGTCCGCTGCCGGAATGCGCGGCGCCGCACTTTTCCGGCGGCACCCTTGCCCAGCGCCTGGCCTCGATGCCGCTTCGTCCGGCCAAGCCCTGCGACGCGCCGAACCGCTTGTTCGCCTTTCTGCCGGTGTCGATGACGACGTTGGACTTTCTTTACGCGGTTCTGCTGCTCGGCGTCTCGTCGGCGCTGCTGCGGAAACGGTCCGGTACCGGCCGGACCGTTAGGTCGGTCGTCGGCGCTTAAAGGCTGCCGCGCCCGCGTCCGCGGCCCATGATCAGGCTCACCACGAACAGCACGATGAAGACGAAGAACAGGATCTTGGCGATGGAGGCGGCGCCGGCATAGATGCCGCCGAAGCCGAACACGCCTGCGATCAGGGCGATGACGAGAAAGATCAGGGTCCAGCGCAACAGGTCCACGGCGGGTTCATCCTTCGATCGGGAACCGGAACGGGCGCTGGCGGTGTCGCGACGTCAGCGCCCCGATCGGGTTCGGTGCCTCGGTTCTCAGTAGCCGTGGTGCCAGTAGTGGTGATGCCAATGGTGCCAGTGGTGCCAGTAGTGGTGGTGGTAGCGCGGCCCGACGACCACGGCGACCTGCGCGTCGGCAGCGGGTGCCGCCAGGGTCAGGCCGAAGCCCAGCATCGCGCCGAGCAGGATAAGCGTACGCATCGTATCTCCTGTTGAGGATGGTGTTCCCACCACTAACGCGCGAAAACACGTTTCGGCTGCATCATTATAAGCATCTCCAGTTGTGCCGCCCGGTGCGACGCGGTGTGGGCCGACAGGATGCGGCGTCGCGCCGCGTTCCCGGCTTCCAGCCGCCGCGACTCCGGCCAGTCCAGCAGCGACAGCACGTCCGCGGCGTTGTCGGCGAGCATGATGTCGCGGCCCGGTTCCAGCACGTCGGCGATGCCGTCCCAGCGGTCGGACACGATCGGGCAGCCGCAGGCGCCGGCCTCGAACAGGCGCACGCTCGGACTCCACCCGGCCCGGATCATGTCGGCGCGGGTGACGTTCAGGGTCCATCCGCAGGCGGAATAAAAATCCGGGTGCGCGTCCGGCGGCAGGTGAGCGATGCGCTCGACGTTGGCAGGCCAGTCGATGCCGTCCGGATATTGCGGTCCGGCAACGACGAAGAACCGGTCCGGCGCCAGCCGGGCGGTCTCGATCAGCAGGCGCTCGACGGTGGGCTGGCGGTCGTCGCTGAAGGTGCCGAGATAGCCGAGGTCCCAGCGGCGCTCGGCACCGGTGGGGCGGTAGCGCTCCGGATCGACCGAGCAGTAGAAGCCCTGGGCGTTGCGCACGCCGAACTCCCGTTCCAGCCGACGCAGGGTCGGCCCCGCGGTGAACGACAACAGGAGGTCGAACCCCGGCAGCACCTCGCGCGACACGTAGGCGCAGTCGCCCCGTTCCAGCGCCGCCACCGTGACCGGCGTGTCGATGTCGTAGTAGGCAACGACGCCGGTCGCCCGACGCTGCACCCGCCGCGCCACCTCGGTCCCGTCGGGAACGTAGGAGCCGACGATCACGGCATCGGCGGCGGCGATCGCATCTGCGTGCCGGTCGAGCCCGTCCAGCCCATCGTAGAGCGCCAGCCGGCAGAAGCCGGGCTCGGGCATGTCGCGGTTCTGCGCGTACCAGGGCATGTCGCGCTCGAGGAACAGCACGTCGTGGCCGCGCGCCGCGAACGCCGCCAGCAGGGCGCGGTAGGTGGTGGCGTGGCCGTTGCCCCAGGAGGAGGACAGGCTGAGTCCCAGCACGACCAGGCGCATCAGCCGCGCGCCCGACGCACGGCGACCGCGTCCGACAGCACCTGCTCCAGCAGCGCCGCACGGCGGTCATAGGTGTGGTGCGCCAGGATGCGGGCGCGCGCCCGTTCGCCGATCGCGCGTGCCCGCGTCGGGGTGAGGCTGCGCAGGTGCTCCACCACGTCCTGCCCGTCGCGGGCGACCAGGATCTCCTCGTCGGGCTGGAGGAACAGCTCGATCCCGTCCCACAGGTCTGTGATCAGGCAGGCACCGGCGCCGGCCGCCTCGAACACCCGGGTCGCCGGGGAAAAGCCGATCGCCGCCATGCTGTCGCGCGCCACGTTCAGCACCGCCCGGGCGGACGCGTTCAGGGCGTTGTGCGCGGCGGTCGGCACGTGGCCGATGGCGTGGACGTTGGCCGGCAGCGCCTTGTCGTGCCAGCCGGAGCCGCCGAGCAGGAATGGCTCCGCGGGCAGGCTGGCGGCGGGACGGAGGAAGAACTCCTCGATCCGTGCCTCGCGGTCTGGCAGCCGGTTGGCCAGCAGCGACAGCGTCGCCGCATAGGCGGGATCGGGCGGCGCCGGATGATGCGTGTCCGGGTCGAGCGCGTTGTAGATCGGCACGCAGGCGGGCGCCCCGAAGCCGAGATAGGCGTCGCGCACCGGGTCGCCGCCGCCATAGGTCAGCACCAGGTCCAGGACCGGCAGCACCTGGCGCAGCGGATGACCGTCCGAGCCGCGCATCTCGGCCAGCGTCGCCGGGGCGTCGACGTCGAGAAAGGCGCGCACGGCGTCCACGGCGCGCGGGTTCAGGATGCCCAGCAGCAGCGCGTCGTCGAACACGCCGACGCCGCTGCACTTGATCACCACCTCGGCCTGGCCGGCCTCGGCCAGGGCGCCGCGCACGCCGTCCGGCGTCGCCGGGTAGACCACCACCCGGGCCCAGTCCGGCGGCGCGATGTCGCGGTTCTGCTGCCGACCGAACGCGTCCGGCTCCAGGAACACGATCTCGTGCCCGCGCCTGGCCATGGCGCCGAGCAGGCCGCGGTAGTAGGTCGCCGCCCCGTTCCAGTACGAGGACAGCAGGCTGGAGCCGTAGACGGCGATCTGCATCAGGCGGGCATCTTGTCGGACACGGGTTGCAGGGCGTGCGCGATCGCCAGCAGCTCACGGGCGCGATGCGCGCAGGAATGGCGGGCGCGGATGGTGTCGAGGCCGTGCCGCGCCAGCGCGCAGCGCAGCGCCGGGTCGTGCGCGAGCGCGCGCAGGTGCCCGGTCATCTCGTCGCCGTTTCGGGCCACCAGGAAGTCCTCGCCCGGCATGAACAAGCCTTCCGCGTCGTCCCACGGTGCCGAAACCAACGGGATGCCGCAGGCCAGCGCCTCGAACACCCGGATGGTGGGGATGCCGGGCAGCAGGGTCACGTAGTAACGGCGCGGCACGTGCACGGTGACGAGGTGGCGTGCGAACACCTCCGGCGCCCGAGGGTTGGGCAGCCAGCCGCACAAGGTGGCGTCGTGCCGGGCGAGCAGCGCCTTCGCCTCCTCTGGATAGCGCACCCCGTAGATGTCGAGCGGCAGCTCGGCCGCCTGCGTCGGGCGAAGCAGGAACTCCTCCAGCTCGGCGCTTCGCTCGCCGTCGCCCCAGTTGCCGATCCACACCGCGCCGTGTCGCGGCGGCACGGGCTCCGCCGGCGGGGCGAAGCGGCGCAGGTCGGCCGCCTCGTGCCAGACGAACACGCGGCCGGCCCATCCCCAGTTCTCGTAGACGCGCGCCAGGGTGGCGCCGAAGGCGAGCACGCCGTCATAGCCGGACAGGTCGAAGTGCCGGATCGCGTCGGGGTCGCTGACCGCGCGGTGGTGGGTGTCGTGGAACAAAAGCAGGAACCGGCCGCCCTGCGCCCGCCTCCTGCCGATCGCCGCCACCAGCGCGGGCGGGTTCCATTCGTGCACCAGCACCAGGTCGGCGCCCTCCAGCATGGCGTCGAGGTCGGGCGCGTCGGGCGGATAGAACCCGGCCTGGAGCTCCGGGTAGTGCTCGGCGAACACCGCGAGCCCGGCCTCGCCGCCGTCGGCGAGCAGGTTCTGCCGGCTCCAGGAGCCGTCCGGCTCCCAGGCCCGCACCGTGTGCCCCATCGCCTGCAGCTCGCGCAGCACGCCGCGCAGGAAGTGGGCGTTGCCGTGGTTCCAGCAGGACGACAGCGAATGGGTGAACACGACGACCTGCACGGTTCAGCTGATCCTTGGGCTGGCGGGCGACGGATGCAGCGCGCGCGTCGTTCTGGCCATGGCGGCGGCCGAGTAGGACGCGGCGCGATGGTGCGCGGCCGCGGCGAGCGGCGCCGGATCGTCCAGCGCATGCCGCATCGCCTCGGCGAACCCGGCCGCGTCGCCGGGCGAAACGAACACGGCGGCGCCGTCCCACAGCTCGCGCAGGGTCGGGATGTCGGACAGCACCAGGGCCAGGCCGGCCTGCGCCGCTTCCAGCACCGCCAGGCCGAACGGCTCGTAGCGCGCGCTGGACGCGAACACCCGCGCCGACCCGAACGCGTCCGCCAGGCCGGGCTCGTCCAGGCTGCCGAGCCGGTGCAGCGCGTGCGCGTCGGTGGTCTCGCCGTTCGGGCCGCGGAAGCTGCCGGCCGCCCGCACCGGCGCGTCCAGCATCGCCGCGGCGGCATCCAGGGTGGCGGCGTCCTTGGCCTGGTCCCAGAACCGGCCGGCGGCCAGCACCGCGCGCGGCCGCTCGGCTGCGGGCGCGGCCGGCATCGGCAGGGGCGTGCGGCCGTTATGGATCGCCACGATCTCCCGGTCGGTGCGGTAGGCGTCGCGCAGGGCGTCGCGGAACGCCCGGCTCGGCGCCACCACCCGGTCGGCGCGCTCGATCCCCTGTCCGGTGGCGTCGATGCGCCAGGCGAACCCGTCCGGGGGCGGACCCGACCGGATCGCCCGCCACCAGGTGAGCAGGCAGGAATGCAGCACCGCCACCACCGGCGCCGGCCAGCCTGCGTCGCGGCCGACCAGGGCAGGGGCGTGCAGGTGAACGGAGTCGGCGCCGCGCCGTCGTGCCAGGACGGCGAGGGCGTCGGCGCTTCGTTGCAGCGCGTCGGGGTCGGCGGCGGTCCAGTCCAGGTCGAGCCCGGTCCGGTGCAGCACCAGGCCGGGAACCGCGTCGGCTTCCCCAAGCTGCGCTGGCCCGGGATCCGGCCCCAGCACCGCCAGCTCCACCGCGACCCCTTCCGCGGCCCATTCCCGCGCCAGGCTCAGGCTGTAGCGCCAGACGCCGCCCACCGCGTCGGTCGTGACGAGGATGCGCAAGGGTTCAGCGGCCGCAGCACACGGATTCCAAGGTGCCCAGCGGCAGCGGCGCGTCGTCCTGGATCTCGGACATGCGCTCGAACAGCCCGAGATAATGCGCGTGCGCCCGTTCCCAGGCCTGGTCGTCCGGGGCACCGAACAGCTTTCGGTAGTCGGGCGAGCTCGGGTACGGGTAGAGCGGCACCGGGTCGTTGGCCCACACGCCCGCCTGCTGCAGCCGCGCCCGCCAGGCCGTGACCAGCGCCGGGTCGTCGCCGTCGACCTGGATCAGGTTGGCCTGCACGAAGGAAACGTGTCGCTTGGCCAGGATCAGCCGGTCGGCCAGCTCGTCGGTCGAGAGCTTGCAGTTCTTGTCCAGCTCGGCGCGGCCCTCGACGGTCAGGCTTTCCACCCCGGCCTCGATCGACACGCAGCCGGCGCGTCCGAGCAGCTCCAGCATGTCCGGCTTCCACAGGTCGATCCGGGTCTGCACCCCGAACCGGAGCCCGCGCCCGACCAGGGCTTCCAGCAGCGGCCGGTTGGGCAGGAAGATCTCGTCGATGAAGTAAAGGTAGCCGACGCCTTGCGCCCGCAACGCGTCGATCTCTTGCAGCAGGGGCACCAGCTCGCGGCGACGGTAGCCGTCGCGGAAGTCGATCTTGGCGCAGAACGAGCAGGAGTACGGGCAGCCGCGCGACGCCTCGACCTCGGCGCCCGGCAGCTCGTGCCCGGAGCCGGGGTAGGACTGGTCGTAGCGGTGATGGTGGTGACGGTGCCGCGCGATCCATCGGTCGGGCCAGCGCAGCGCCGGCAGGTCGGTGAAGCGGGTCGCCTGCGGGCCGCCGTTGGCGAGCATGCTGCCATCCGGGCGCAGGATCGCGGTGCCCGGGACCGTGCCTGGCGCTCCGCCCTCGGCCAGCGCCAGCACCACCTCCTCGCATTCGCCGCGCACCACCACGTCGGCGCCGAGCTTGCGCAGGGCCGCGTCCGGCGTGGCCGAGCCGTGCGGCCCGACCGCCACCAGCCGGACGCCTGGGCAGGCTTCGCGCAGGGCGTCGAGCAGCAGCCGGGGGATGCGCAGCTCCGGCTGGGCGCAGCGCCAGAACAGGTAGGTGGGGGCGGTGGTGACCACCACCATGTCCGGGACGAAGGCGGCGCAGGCGGCGGCCATGGCGGGAATGTCGAGCTCGTCCAGCAGCCCGTCATGCAGCAGGGTGTGGTGGCCGGCGCGCTCGAGCAGCGCCTGCGTGGCGCCGAGCTCGATCGGCAGATGCGGCGCGCGACAGCCGAAATAGATGCTGTGCTCGAAGCTCCAGGGCGGGTTCAGCAGCGCGACCTTCATGCGGCTCCTCCGAGCACCGGCGTTCCGAGGGCCGGTGCGACACCAGCGTCGGCCAGCTCCGGGCGGCCGACCAGATGCGGCCGTTCCGTTTCGATCCAGCGCTTCAGCCGTGCCACACCTTCGCGCCAGCCGAGCGGCTGAGCCAGCCGGAGTACCTCGCGCGCCCGACGGGTGTCGGCCACGAAGTAGCGCTGGTCGCCGGTGCGCCAGGGATGGAAGTCGCGCTGCACACGGCGAGCGGTCAGGCGCTCGATCTCCTCGATCAGCATCAGCAGGGTGATGGCGTTGTCCGGGCCGCCGCCGAGGTTGAACGCTTCGCCCTTGATCGCGGGCGCGTGCTCGCGCGCCGCCAGATAGGCCGAGACCGCGTCGCCCACCTCCAGCGCGTCGCGCACCTGGCGCCCGTCGCCGTACAGGCTGAGCGGCCGGTCCTGCAGCGCCGACAGCAGGAAATGCGCGAGCCAGCCCTGGTCCTCGGTGCCGAGCTGGCGCGGCCCGTAGATGCAGCTCATGCGCAGCACCACCATCGGCAGGTCGAACGAGCGGGCGTAGTCCAGCACGTACTGGTCCGCCGCCCCCTTGGAGCAGCCATAGGGGGTGTGGAAGGAGAGCGGGCGCGTTTCGCCGATGCCGTGCGCGCGCAAGGCCGGATCGATCGGCAGGTAGGCGTCCTCGTTGTGCGACAGCCGGATGTCGGCCAGGTCGCCGTACACCTTGTTGGTGGAGGCGAACACCAGCGGCACCGGCTCCGCCCCCGGACGGCTGGCGCGGCGGCGCAGCGCTTCGAGCAGGTTCACCGTGCCGCGCAGGTTGACGTCGAAGTCGCCGAGGGGATCGACCAGCGAGGTGGTGACCGCGACCTGGCCGGCGAGGTGGAACACGCTGGACGCGTCGCGCGCCGCGTCGGCCACCGCGCCCTCGTCGCGCAGGTCGGCGATCGCCACCGACACCCGGCCGCGATGGCGGCGGCGCAGCCATTGAAGGTTCTCCTCGACGCCCGGCCGCGCCAGGCTGTCCAGGATCAGCACCTCCTCGCCGTTGCGGGCGAGCCGGTCGGCCAGGTTGGAGCCGATGAACCCGGCACCGCCGGTGACCAGTGCCGGACGCGTCCCGGCCAGAGCGGGCTTCGGCAGTCCCGCGTCCAGCACGGCGCGCATCGCCGGCACGCCGCCGGAAGCCAGCAGCCGGCCGAGCAGCTTGGGCTGCCTTTGCTCGTCGTGCAGGCCGAAATGGTACTGCCGCTCGTCGAAGTGCAGCCCTTCCTGCACCGCGACGTCGGATCCGACGTCCTGAAGCCCGTACCAGTAGACGCGCTCCACCGGCAGGTCGAGCACGTCGTTGAAGTGGCCGAGCTGGGCGAACGGGTCGCGGCGCCAGGTGGAATAGCCGGCCTCGGTGATCCACAGCTCGAGACGCGGGTTGAAGGCGTGCACGGTGTCGCGCACCGAGCCGATCAATGCCTCCCAGCCGCGCCAGGAACGCGCGTCGGAATCCCAGGTGCCGGGAAAGCCGTGCAGCCCGACCGCGTCCAGGGTGCCGAGCAGGCCGCGCTCGCCCATCAGCCGCAGCCAGTTCAGGTCGACCGGCGACGGGCCGCCCAGCAGCGCCTTGAGGCCGCGGGTGCGGATCCAGTGCGCGGCGTTGCCGGCCATCTCGGAGAACAGCAGCCAGTCCTGGTCCTGCTGCCAGTCCCAGTCCAGCTGGTTGTTCGGCTCGTTCCAGATCTCGACGGTGTCGAACCGCCCGCGGTAGCGGGTGAGGAGGTGGTCGATGAAGTCGGCGTAGGCCTTCAGCACGATCGGCGGGCCGTTGGCGCGTCCGGTGCGCGACAGGCTGGGCGGGGTGAAGTGCACGCAGGGCAGCAGCTCGACAGCGGCGGCGAGCCGCGGCAGCAGCCAGTCGTACCAGTCCATGCCGCCCTCGGCCACGTACTCGGCCCAGGAGATGTGGGTGCGCAGCCGGGTGATGCCGAGTGCCCGCAGCCGCCCGAGGCTCCACTCCACCCGCTCGTGCTCGCCCGGGTGGAACCACTCCACCAGCCCGAGCGGGCCGCCGCGTGCGAGGATCGGCGCGGTGGGAGCCAAACCGGTCGTCACGCCACCAGCCCGCGCGCTTCCAGCTCCCGCCTGGCTTCCTGCACCCGGTCGGTGGCCTGTTGCCGGCGCACCCATTCCATCTGCTCGGGCAGGGCGTTGTCGAAGGTGCGGGTGGGCCGGAAGCCGAGCGTGTCTTGCGCCAGGGTGATGTCGGAGAAGCAGTGCCGGATGTCGCCCGAGCGCGCCTTGCCGACCAGCTCCGGCTGCAGATGCGGAAGATCCATCGCCGCCGCGGCTTCGCGCGCCACCTCGGCGATGGACACGTCGCGGCCGGAGCCGATGTTGAACACCCGGTTCGCCGCCGCCGGATGGTCGAGCGCCAGCAGGAAGGCCTGCACCACGTCGTCCACGTGCACGAAGTCGCGACGCTGCTCGCCGTCCTCGAACACCAGCGGCCGCTCGCGGTGCAGCAGGCGCGAGGCGAAGATCGCCAGCACGCCGGTATACGGGTTGGACAGCGCCTGGCCCGGCCCGTACACGTTGAACAGCCGCAGCGCCACGCCTTCGATGCCATAGGCCGGCGGGGCGCACAGGATCATGCGCTCCTGCATGTACTTGGTGATGGCATACACCGACGCGAGCCGGGTCTGCTTCCATTCGGGGGTGGGCGCCGGCCGGAGCGGCAACCCGTCCGGCCCGAGCGGGTCCCAGCCGGCCCCGTTCCGGCGATCCGACTCCTGACGCACCGGGCGCATCACGTCCTGCATCACCGTGCCGTCGGTGGCGGTGTACAGCCCTTCGCCGTAGACCGACATGGAGGAGGCGACCACCACCCGCTTCACCGGATGGTCGATCAGCGCCTGGCACAGGCAGGCGGTGCCAAGATCGTTCACGCCGACATAGCGCTCGATCAGGTACATGCTCTGGCCGACGCCGACATCGGCGGCGAGGTGCACCACCTTGTCGATCCCGTGCAGGGCCTCGGTCAGGCGAGCGGTGTCGCGGATGTCTGCCTGGACCAGCTCGACGTCGTCGGGCACGGACTCGGCGGTGGGCCCGAGCGGGTGCACCTGCTCGATCAGGCTGTCGTAGACGCGCACCCGGTCGCCGCGCGCCAGCAGCGCCCGCACCACGTGCCGCCCGATGAAGCCTGCACCGCCGGTGACCAGAACCCGTTCCGCCATGCCGTCTCGTTCCCCTACCCCGTGATCCCGGATCTGCATCATCATGAAGAAGAAGGCCGACGGCAACCTTTGCGGTCCGGCGGCCTCAGAAGTACCGGAGCGTCACCGTGATCGCGGCGTCCTGCGTGCCGAGGGTCAGGGCGCAGCGGTTGAACGGCAGCCCGCCCAGGCCGAGCGGCGGGTCGCGGGAAAAGCCGATGCCGTCCCTGGGGATGCCCAGGAAGCTGCGACGCAGGCGGCCGGCATCGGTGGAGTCCTGGTAGGCGGCGACGGCATAAACGCCGGGCCGGATGCCGGGAATGGTGGCGGTCACGCTGCCGGCCTGCGACGGCACCACCGCGTGGTAGGCGCAGCGCTCGCCCAGGAACTCGGCGCGCTCGCACACGCCGATCCGCACGTGGCCGCGGTTGTCGTGCAGGCCCGCGACGGTGACGGTCAGGCTCATCGCGTGCGCGCCGGTGCAGGCGAGCGGCAGCAGCAACCAGGCAGCCAGCAGATGGCGGCTCATGCGGAGGTCCCGGCCTCCGCCGGGTAGAACCGGCCGCGCCAGCTTTTCGGCCGGCCGGCCTTGGCGTCGAGCAGCGCCGTCCATTGCCGCAGCAGCAGCAGAAGCACGCCCAGGGGATGCAGCATTGCACCGAGCAGGTCCTGCCGGAACCGCATCGCCAGCAGCAGGCGCAGCAGCAGCCCGCAGCCGAGCGCCGCGACGGCCGGCCGCCGCGGCGCGCGCAGCGCCAGAAGCAGCGGCAGCACGTGGCCGCCGCCCAGAAGCACGGTCCAGACCGGTAGCGCGCGCGCGGTCGCCATGCCCTCGACGGCGTTCTTGCCCAGGCCGTCCCACAGGTCTCGGGCGTTGCCGTACATCCGGCAGGTGGCCAGCCCGGTCGCGTCGAACAGGCCGGTCGGGAAGCCCGCACGACGGAACGCCCGCGGCAGGGTCAGCCCGTCATGCAGCGACGCCCGGATCGCGTCGTGGCCGCCCATCGCGCGGTAGGCATCCCGCCTGGCCACGAACAGCTGGCCGCAGCCGGCGGCGAAGCCCGGTTGCAGCTGGCCGCGGTCGAGCCAGATCGGCCGGTAGCCCAGCAGCAGCAGGTGGATCAACGGCAGCAGCAGGTGTTCCGACCAGCTTCCCGTCAGCTGGCGCGGCACGCCGCTGGCGAGGCCCAGCGCGGGATCCGCTTCCAGCGCGCCCGCGAGCCGCGACAGCGCGTCCGGCAGGAGGCGCACGTCCGCATCCACGAACACCAGCAGCCCGTGCCGCGCCGCGCGGCCGAGGCGCGCGCACGCGTACTGCTTGCCCGACCAGCCGGACGGCAGCACGCCGTCGCCCCGGATCACACGCAGGCGCGGGTCGGCGATGCCGTCCAGGATCGCCGCGGTGGCGTCGGTGGAGCCGTCGTCGAGCACCAGCAGCTCCAGCTCGACGTCGCGGCTCGCCAGCACGCAGCCGACCGCGTCGGCGATGTTGGCGGCCTCGTTGCGCGCCGGGATCAGCACCGACACGGCGGGATGGCCAGCGGCCGGGCGCGGCGCCCGCAGCAGGCGCAGATTGGTGATCGCCACCGCGAGCGGAAGCGCGGACAGGCCGAGCGCGGTCCAGCCGGCGATCTGCGACGCCCTCTTCACGCTTCCTCGCCGTGTGCCGCCACGAAGCGCCGTCCGGACAGAAACGCCCGCAGCCGGCGCCACACGTCATAGATGCCGCCGACCCCGACCCGCCCGCGCACCAGCCGGGTGAAGCGGAGGGGATCGCGCGCCTGCGAGTCCGCCGCCAGCGCGTCCATGGTCGCGGTCAACGCTTGTTCCAGCCGGGGGGTCCACTCGGCAGGGCGCATCGTCCGGTCGGAGGCGATCGGCGTGCCGAAGCGAAGCAGCAGCTCCGGCCGGCTTTCGTTCCAGAACACGTACTCGATCGCCAAGGGCAGCAGCAGCGCGTCCGGCGTCAGCGCCGCGAGGTGGGCGATGCCGGGCCGCAGCCGCACCGGGCGCAGGCGCGGGTCGGTGAAGGCGCCTTCCGCCGTCACCCACAGCACGGCCCGGCCACCCGGGCCGCGGCATTCGCCCAGCACGCGGCGGGCCACCGACAGGAAGCGCCGCGCGCCCACCGCGCTGTGCAGGTCGATGCCGAAGATGCCGAGCCGGGCCATGAAGCCGTAGCGCCCGAGGGCGTCCTGCTCCATGGGCCCGAAGCCGGGCCGGCCGCGGAAGCGGAGGTCGGCCAGCAGGATATAGGTGGCGGGATCCCACCACGACGGATGGTTGCTGAACACGATGATCGGCCGGTCGTACGGCAACGCGTCCGTGTCGAGGCCGGACAGGCGGATGGCCCGGAACCGGCGCCCGGCCGACCAGCGCAGATAGAACGCGAACAGCCGGAACAGCAGCTCCGAGCGGGTCGCGATCGGGTCGGGCGCAGTCAGGCGCTGAGCCTCGGCTCCACGGAGTTGCGCCGGACGTC
>CAXTMS010000077.1:0-14489 GCA_964245345.1 uncultured Acetobacteraceae bacterium
GGCCTGGTGCTGGAGGCGGCGGCACAATTCCCAGACCTCCTGTTCATCCTGGTCGGCTCCCAGGGCGATGGTCCGATCGAAAGAATGGCGTCCGCCCTCGCCAACGTCCGGATCGTCGCCTGGCAGCCGCACGACACCCTCGCGCGCTACATCTCGGCGGCAGACATCCTGCTGATCCCGCCGTCTTCCGAACCGTTGGAGAAGTTCGGCTCCACCGTTCTGCCGCTGAAGATCTTCCTCTACATGGCCTCCGGACGTCCGATCCTTGCTGGCGACACGCCCGACGTGCGCGAGGTCCTGCGGCACCGCGAGAACGCCATCCTGTGTCGGCCGGATCGGGTGGATTCGCTGGTCGCAGGCCTTCGCACGTTGATCGATGATCCCGCACTGGCGGCAATCCTTGCCGCGGCAGCATCACGGGACAGCGTCGACCTGACCTGGGAAGCGCGCGCGCGCCGGATCGCCGACATCGTGGCGGACAGGCTGCACGTGCCTAGGCAGGCGCGGCGCTCGTGGAGCCCGGGGCGGCGACGCGCCTGGCTGTCCGACTCCGGGCGGTGGCTGCTGCATCTGATGCGCAAGCGATCCTGGGTGCTGCCTCCCGGCCCGGCTCGCGCCACAACCCGAGCCGATGCCTCCGGGACAGGAAGCGGATGAGCGGTTCGGCCAAGCCAAGGCCCAGCGCGGCAGCCAAGACAGACGAGCAGTACAAACAGCTGAAGCGGGGTTTCAACTGGCTCGGCGGCGCCACGGTCGCTGCCAGGATCGTCGACATGCTGACGACCCTGGCGATGCTGCTGCTGCTGACCAGGAAGCAGGTCGGCATCGCCTCGCTGGTGCTGTCCATCGGCATGGTGGTCGAGGCCTTCAACGGCCTCGGCACCGGCCAGGCGCTGATCCAGGCTCGCTCGGTCAGCCGTGCGCAGCTCGACACCGTGTTCTGGTACGCGCTTACCGCCGCCACGGCGACGAGCGGGCTGACCCTTCTCGCCGCCCCCTGGATCGGGACGGCCTATGGCATGACCGGGATCACGGGCTACTTCGTCGCCATCGCCGCGAAGCAGCCTCTGGTCGGTGCCGCGGTGGTGCCGCTGGCGATGATGAACAGGGACCTGCAATACCGGCGCGTCGCGCTGGTCAACGTGTGCGCGACCATCGCCGCCGCCTTCACCCGTCTGGCGCTCGGCGTCGCGGGCGCAGGCGCCTGGGCCCTTGTCGCCGGGTACGCGTCGAGCGGCCTGTTCATCCTGGTGGGCGCCACGGTGGCGCGTCCGTTCCGGCCGCGGCTCCGGTTCCGGCCTTCAAGCGTGTCCGGCTTGTTGCGCTTCGGGCTTGGGGCTGCGGTGGCCGATGCGTCGGAACAAACCTTCAAGAACGTCGACTACCTGCTGGTCGGGTGGTTCTACGGCGCCAACGCGCTGGCGATCTACCGCGTCGCGTTCGACGTCGCGATGGAGCCGGCGATGGCGATCGGCACGCTGGTCAACCGCACCGCGCTGCCGGTCCTGGCCCGGGTGTCGGCTGCACATGGCGACCTGACGCAGGTCCTAGCCTGGTCGCTGCGCAAGGTCGCAACCCTGGTGGCGCCGCTCGCGGTGGCAACGATGCTCGGCGCCCACTCCCTCACGGCGCTGCTGCATGACCGGCACGGCAACAGCTACGCCGCCGCTGCTGCGCCGCTGCAGCTGCTGGCGGCGGCGGCACTGCTGCGCGTGCTCTGCCAGCCGCTGTTCACGGTCATGCTGGGATCGGGACGATCCGGGATGGCCGCCCGCTTGTCTGCGGTGACGCTGCTGCTGCTGGCGGGCGGCATCGCCGTCGCCGGCGCCACCCTGCCGGTCGCCACCGGGCTGCTTGCCACGTCCGCGATCTGGCTCGGCATCTATCCGCTGCTGCTGCTCTGGGGCTTGCTGTTCCTGCACAGGCACGAAGCCATCGACATCCGGGCGCTCGGGCGCGTGTTCTCCGCCCCGGCAGTCGCCGTCATCCTCCTGGTGATCGTGGTCGAGACGCTTCGCCACCTGTTCATGCCGAACCAGGCAGCGATACAGCTTGCCCTGGTGCTGGGACCGACCGTGCTCTGCTACCTGGGGCTGCTGCATCGCGATCGGCGCCAGGCCTGATCCGTCAGCGCCACCGGATCACTGCGCGGGCGCCAGGGCCTTCATGCGGCCGGCGCCTTGTCCGCCCCGGTACCGGTCGAACATGCTCATCTGGTGCACGCAGCTCAGCGTGCAGCTCGGGCTGCAGGATTTCGGGGTGTGGAACTGGCGCCGTATGTCGTCGCGCGAATACTCGGCCAGCGGGATGTCCGGATGGCCGCGCTGCTGCGAGCACCAGTGCACCCGCCCGTCCTCGGTGACGTAAAGGTAGCGGGCGCCGGCACGGCACTTCCAGTCGTTGGGCCGGCCCTGCATGAGGTTCTTCTGGAACAGCCGGTAGTTCAGCCCGTGCACCAGCGACGGCGAGATCCGGGTGACCTGCCGGTAGGCCTGCATCTGCTTGCTGCTGAGCGGCTTGAGGATTCCGGAATGGTCGTGCAGCACGCCCACCGAATGCTGCAGCCCGTAGCTGGCCGCGACCCTGGCCACCGCCACCACGTCCTCCGTGCGCTCGTCGCTGATGCCGAGCACCGAGTTGACGTTCACCTTGAACCGCGCGTGCTCGGCCAGCAGCGCCAGCTTGCCTTCAACCGACGCCAGGCTCTTCATCGACACCTCGTCCGGCTCGAGGTTGTCGACGCTGATCTGCATGCCCTGCAGACCGGCCTCGTTGAGCCGCTCGATCCAGTCCCGGGTGAGGCGGAAGCCGTTGGTGATGGTGGTGACGATCATGCCGTGCGCACGCGCCGCACGGACAGCCTGATCGAGCTCGGGATGCAGCAGCGGCTCGCCGCCGGTGAACGTGATCGACGCCGTCTTCAACGCCGCCAGGCGGTCGACCCGCTCGATCAGGTCGCGCAAAGGCACCGGCGGGGAAAAGTTGTCGTACTCGTTGCAGTAGCCGCAGGACAGGTTGCAGCGGCGCGTGACCACCACCTGCGCCAGCAACGGATTGTAGCGCGAGCCGACCGCGCGGGCGAGAAAGCGGATCCCGGAGGCGAGGCCCGCTGCGCGGCGGGAGATCGAACTGTTGCTCATCGGTGCGGCGACGTGGCTCCGGACTGACCCAGGTCGTCGGGGCCGAGGCTCCATACCATCCATGCCCCGATGACGAAAGAACCGGAGCCGATCGCCGTCAGCGACGCCGGGATCGGACCGTGTCGTAGAAGCCTTCCAGCGTCTCGCCCTGCCGGCGGATGTCGAACCGCTGCTCCACCAGGATGCGGGCCGCCGTGCCCATGCGTCGGCGCGTGTCCGGCTGGTCGAGCAGGCTCGCCATGCCGACGCACAGCGCCTCGGCGTCGCGCTCGGGCACCAGCAGCCCGGTCCGGCCGTCCAGCACGCCTTCCGGGATCCCGCCGACGCGTGAAGCGACCACAGGCACCCCGGTGGCCGCCGCCTCCAGCAGCACCATGCCGAGCCCCTCCACCCGCCCGGTCGGGGTGTGAACGCTCGGCAGCACGAGCAGGGCGGCCCGGCGCATGTGCGACAGCGCGTCGGCATGGGGCAGCGCGCCCAGGAACCGCACCCGCGGCCCCAGCCCAAGCGATCCCGCCAGGGCCTGCAGCCGGGGACGCAGTGGGCCGTCGCCGACGATGTCCAGCCGCACCTGCTTGTGCGTCCGCGCCAACCCGGCGATCGCGCGGATCAGGTATTCGGTGCCCTTCATCTCCACCAGCCGCGCCACGTGCAGGATCGTCCCGGTCTCCTCGCCCGGGTCGCGCGGCCGGATCGCCCGCCAGTCCACCCCGGTGTAGTGCACGAGCGTGCGCTGTTCCGGGAAGCCCATCGCCAGCACCCGCTCGCGGATGAACCCGGACACGCACAGGAACAGGTCGCCGTGCCGCGCCAGCTGGCGCCGGAACAGCGGGTAGTTGATCCAGGCGGGCGAGCTCAGCAGGGCGGCGGTCGAAAGGGTGGCGTCGAAGCCGTGGAAGGTGGTGATCAGCGGCACCGCCAGGCGCCGCGCCAACGGCAGCGCATGCACGCCATCGATGCCGAAATGGGCATGGATCAGCGACGGCCGCATCGTCCCCAGCGCACGCTGGAACGGTCTGGCGGCGCGGGTCGCCATCTGCCAGCCGATCTGCGGCACCGAGCGCCAGCGTCCGCTGTCGCCGAGTGCCACGGAGCCCGCACCATCCGGCGCCGGGCCATATCGAAGCCGGCCCAGATAAAGCGGCTGATACCGCCGCAGCTGCTGCGCCTGCTCGGTGATGAACGGCTCGGAGATCCGGAACAGGTTCTGCCGGAAGATGGCCGCGATCGGCTTGTCCGCCTGCGCGCCTTTCCTGTCCGGCTCGAACTCGTCCAACAGCTCGCCCTACGGCCTCCGCCGATATGCCCGGCTCAGGCGCGGGAAGGCAAGGCGGTGGCCTGTCGCCCGGATTGAATTTCCCGCCCGGACGCTGGATAGCTTGCGCCGCACCAGTCCGGGCGCCTCCTGCCATGCCGATCCCCGCCCGACTGCATTTCTGCTGGATCGGCACCAGCCTGCCCTGGGCGTACGCGTTTGCCGTGCTGTCCGCGGCCGAGCGCGGCGGGCTCCCGGAGATCGTCCTGCACCATACCGACCTCCTGGAGGACGGGGACGCCGTGCGCGCTGTCCGCGCCGCGCCTGGCGTGGAGCTTCGCCGGATCGACGCCGCGGCCTGCCTGGCCCGCGCGGACGAGATCCTGGGCCTGCAGGGTGCCCTGGGAACGCTGTACCGTTGGCTGGATCGTCCGGTGACGCGCTCCGACGTGCTGCGCGCCGCGATCCTGTTCCTTGAGGGCGGGATCTACCTCGACCTCGACACCGTCACCGTCGCCTCGCTGCTTCCGTTCACCCGCTTGCGCAACGTCGTCGGCGCCGAGTTCATCGTTTGGCCGGAAGCCGCGCGCGCTTCGCGCTCGCTCCTTGTGTTGGGCCGCCATCTTCTGCTCGACCTCCTGCGCAAGGCCCTGAAACGGGTGCCAGGCGGCTGGAAGGCGTTCCGGCGGGCCGAGCGGCTGTATCCGCGCAGCATCAACAACGCCGTCATGGGCGCCGAGCAAGGTTCGCCGGTGTTCGCCGACTACCTCCGCTCCATGACCATTCTGCCGCCCGGACTGCAGCGGCGGCTCTACGCGCTCGGGCCGCGGTTGCTGCAGGAGGTCGCCCGGCGCCACGGGCCGGCCGAGCTCGCCGTGGAGGATCCACACGTCTTCTACCCGCTGCCGCCGGAGATCTCGGAGCACTGGTTCCGAACCGTCCGCCGCGCCCGCCTGCACCAGGTGCTTTCGGCGGACACGCGGGTGGTGCACTGGTACGCATCCACCCGCCGCCGGGACGTGATCGCCCGCATCACCCCGGGGTACGTGGAACGGAACCACCATCGGCAGCTCTACAGCGCGTTGGTGCGTTCCTGCGTCAAGGTGCGTCCGGATGCGGCCTTATGAACCAGGCAGCCACAGGCCAGGCGTCTGTGACGGCCCGGCTGTATGCCAACCTCCAAGCCGATGCTAGTAACGCCCGCGGCTGGGTCCAACGCCCCATCCATCCATCCTCGAAGGTAGATCATGACTGACAGGGACGCCATCCGCATCGGCATCGCCGGCATCGGCAACTGCGCCAGCGCGCTGATCCAGGGCATCCACTACTACACCCCGGAGCAGTGCCGCACCAACCCGACCGGCCTGATGCACGCCGAGATCGGCGGCTACGGGCCCAGCGACATCAAGGTGGTGGCCGCCTTCGACGTCGACATCCGCAAGGTCGGCCAGGACGTCAGCCGGGCGATCTTCGCCAAGCCGAACTGCGCCCTGGTGTTCAACTCCCAGATCCCGCCCAGCGACGTCGTCGTCCAGATGGGGCCGGTGCTCGACGGCATCTCCGAGCACATGGCCGACCACGGCGACGACCGGACCTTCGTCAGGTCCGAGGCGCAGGAGCTGTCCAAGGACGAGGTGGTCGCCGAGCTGAAGCGCAGCGGCGCCGAGATCCTGCTGAACTACATGCCGGTCGGGTCCGAGCAAGCCGCACGGTTCTATGCCGAGTGCGCACTGGAAGCCGGCATCGCCTTCATCAACAACATGCCGGTGTTCATCGCCAGCAACGAGGGCTTCGCCACCCGGTTCAAGGAGCGGAACCTGCCGATCATCGGCGACGACATCAAGTCGCAGCTCGGCGCCACCATCGTGCATCGCGTGCTGACCGACCTGTTCGGCAAGCGCGGCGTGAACCTGCAACGCACCTACCAGCTCAACACCGGCGGCAACACCGACTTCCTGAACATGAAGAACCAGCAAAGGCTGAAGTCCAAGAAGGAGTCGAAGACCGAGGCCGTGCAGTCGGTCGCCAAGGAGCGCATGCCGAACCAGGACATCCATGTCGGCCCCAGCGACTACGTGCCGTGGCAGGACGACAACAAGGTGGCGTTCATCAGGATGGAAGGCGAGATCTTCGGCGGCGTCGGCATCGACCTGGAGCTGAGATTGTCGGTGCAGGACTCGCCCAACTCGGCGGGGATCGTCATCGACATGATCCGCTGCTGCAAACTGGCGCTGCAAAGCGGCGTCGGCGGCGTGCTCGAAGGCCCGAGCGCGTATTTCTGCAAGCACCCGATCCGCCAGTATACCGACGACGAAGCGTACAGGATGACCGAGGACTTCATCCGCGAGCACGCGGAGACGCCGGTCCCGGCGATGAGGGCCTCTGCCGCTCGATGAACTGCCTGATCGTCGCGGCCGGTCAGGGCGCCAGGCTGGGTGAGAAGCTCGAGCTGAAGCCGCTGATCCCGCTGCGCGGGATCCCGCTGATCCAGCACGTGATGGATCGCGCCCGCCAGGCCGGCGTCGACCGGTTCACCGTGGTCAGCGGCTACCGTGGCGACGAGCTGCGGCGCCACCTCGACGACGCGGCGTCGCAGGACGCCACGCCCGTGACCCATGTCGTCAACGACGACTGGGACCGCGCCAACGGCGTCTCCGTGCTGAAGGCGGAGCCGTTCCTCGACGGCCCGTTCCTGCTGACGATGTGCGACCACGTGGTCGATCCCGAGATCTTCCGCCGCCTGATGGCGATGCAGCCCCGGCCGGACGGCGTCGTCCTGGCCGTGGACGTCAACATCGACAACCCGTTGAACGACCCCGACGACGTCACGCGGGTCAAGACCGAGAACGATCGCATCGTGCGCATCGGCAAGCTCCTGCCGGAGTTCGACTGCTACGACACCGGCGTGTTCCTGTGCACGCCGGTCATGTTCGACGCCCTGCGCGAAAGCCAGCTCGGTGGCGACGACAGCATTTCCGGCGCCATGAACGTGCTGTCGGGCTGGAACAAGGCCCATGTCCTCGACATCGGCAACAGGCTGTGGATCGACGTCGACGACGCGGTCGCCCTCGGCAAGGCCGAGGAGCTGCTCGGTTCCGGCCGGCTGTGACAGCCGTGCCGACCCGGTCCGACCCGCTCGCGGGCCAGGCCGACCGGGCCTCGGCTCCGGAGGACGTCGTGCCGGTCGGCCGTCCGCCGGAAACCGAGGAGGCGACGAACCGCTACCTCATCCACCCGCTGGCGCGTCGCCTCACGCCGCTCCTGGCGCGGCTGCGCGTGTCGCCCAACGCCGTTTCCCTCGCCGGCATGGCCTGCGGCATCCTGGCCGGCTTCGCCTACAACCGCTACCAGGACCGCCGGCTCGCGGTCGCCGGCCTGTTCCTGATGGCCCTGTGGCACCTCATGGACGGCATTGACGGCCAGCTTGCCCGCCTGACCGGCACGCATTCGCGGTTCGGCAAGGTCCTGGACGGGATCTGCGACTACGTCACCTTCACCGCCGTCTATGTCGGCCTGGCCGTGGCGCTCGACAGGCAGGACGGCGCGTGGATCTGGGTCCTCGTCGCGGCGGCCGGCATCAGCCACGCGGCCCAGGCCGCCGCATACGAGGCGCAGCGGCAGGACTACGACTTCTTCGGCTGGGGCCGTGGCGACGCGGTCGTCGCGGATCCGGCCGTCCGGCCGTCCGGCCTGTCCTTGTCCTCCCGGCCGAGGATCTCGGACGGCCTGCACCGGATCTACGCCGGGCTCCAGCTGCTGATGGTCGGCGCCGGCGCCGGATCGCGCAGGGCCCTGGCCTCGGTGCTCGGATCCGGATCCGAACCCGCCGCGTCCCTGCGACGCCGCTATCGCGCCGCGTTCGCGCCCGCGATACGACGCTGGTCGATGCTGTCGGCCAACTGCCACACGATCGGCATCTTCTGCTTCGCCGTCCTGAAGGTGCCGCTGTACTACTTCATCTTCGAGATCGGCTGCCTCAACGCCGTCCTGCTCTTCCTGCTCGTGGGGCAGCACAGGCGCTACAGGCTGTTCCTGTCCGGCCCGGCCATGCCGTCCGTCACCCGCCCGCACGCGAGCGCCGCAGGAGGTGGATCGCCAGCCCGATCACCAGGAGCGGCGGCAACAGGGCGGTGATCGCCGGGCTGACATCGAGCAGCAGGCCCAGGCGTCCGACGATCTGCTGCCCGAGCGAGAACACCAGCCCGATGCCGACGCCGCGCGCGATGCTCTGGCCGGCCGTCCTCGCCCGGCTCGGACCGAACACGAACGGCGCGGAGATCATCACCATCGCCACCATCGAGAACGGGATGCCGATCCTGGCCCAGAGTTCGCGCCCGTAACGTCCCGCCTGGAAGTCCCCGCGCTTCAGGCGGTAGACGTAGCGGAACAGTGCGACCGGCGGCACGCTGTCCAGAGGCAGGATCAGGAACCGCACCTGCCTGGCCGGAAGAAAGGAGCGCCAGGGCAGGGACGGCAGGTGGTCGATCCTGATGTCGAAGCCGTGCACCTGCCGCCGCGTCACCCCGGCCAGCAGCCAGACGCCGTTCGGCTCGATCCCGGCACGGTCGGCGTGGATCGCGCTGCGCAGGCTGCCATCAGGGGCGAAGCCATAGATGTCGATCCCGACCGGCACGTTGCCACG
This sequence comes from uncultured Acetobacteraceae bacterium, assembly GCA_964245345.1. Classification (GTDB taxonomy): domain Bacteria; phylum Pseudomonadota; class Alphaproteobacteria; order Acetobacterales; family Acetobacteraceae; genus Lichenicola. Next base: position 9,038 of record CAXTMS010000077.1, read on the forward strand.
CTGGAACTCCCGCACGTTCAGGTACTGGCGGTTTCCTTCCGCCCAAAGGCTGTTGTCGGAATGGAACCCCGACGCGGAGGACAGCGCGGCAGCGCGCTGCGACTGCGCTGCCTGCTGCGCCGGAGGCACCACGAACTCCGCCACCAGCAGCAGCACCGCGACGATGGGCACGATCAGCTCCAGCACCGCGGCGACGATGCGGTTCCTGGAGATGCCCAGGCTCAGCATCGCGATCAGCTCGGAGTTCCTCCCGAGCGGCCCCAGCGCCAGCAGCGAGCCGAGCAGCAGCGAGACCGGCGTCACCTGCAGCAGCCTGGAGGGCGCGGTCAGCAGCACGTAGAAGAACGCGTCGCCGACCCGGTAATGGCCCTGCCCGACGAAGGCCAGCTCCTCGACGAACTGGAGCAGGCTGAACAATCCGGTGAGGGCCGCAGCGACCAGCGCGAACGCCCGGAGCACCGCGCCCTGCACGTAGCGACGCGCCAGCCTCACCGCCATCCTGCGACCGGCTCCACGCTGTCGGCACCAGCCGCCTGCCGCGCCGTCGGCATCAGCGTGCCGACGCGAGCCCGGGCCTGCAGAGGGTCGTGACCACCAGCAGCGACAACAGCGCCGGCACCCACCAGATGCCCGGGAACCCGGCGACGACGCCGTGCTGGACCCAGGTACGCGCCGAGGTGAAGAGCAGGTAGTAGCCGAAATAGATCAGGATGGCGGCGAGAAACCTGCTCTGCCGTCCCTGCCGCGCGTTCCTGCGGCTCAGCGGAAGCCCGAGCAGGCCCAGCAGCAGCGTCGACAGCGGGGTGGACAGGCGCCACTGCAGTTCCGCCACGTCCTCGCTTGAGCTGGACGAGGCGAGGCGCCTGCTGCTGGTGGCGATGGCGCTGTCGTCGGGCGCGAGCGTGTCGCGCCCGTCCGGGCTGAGGGTGATGCCCTGCGCCTGCACCACCTCGTCCGCCTGGCCGTGCGCGCGGTCCATCTTGTAGATGTAGGCGTTGCGAAGATAAACCCCCGACCGCTCGCCCAGCGCCCGCGGCAGGGGATAGGCGAGCTTCGCCGAGATGATCTCGATGCCGTCCTGGCGGCGCAGCTTGATGAACACCTCGCGGCCCGGCGCGTGCGGCCCGTCCCGACGCGTGATGAAGATCACCCGCGTTCCGTCGTGGCCAAGGTAGAACGAACCCGCTTCCATGGCGTCGACGTCGAGCAGCGTCCCGGCCTGCCCGGACAGCCTGTGCAGCCTGCCATTGGCCCATGGCCGCACGAACAGCGACAAGCCGCCGACCACCAGAGCGAGGCAGGCCGACAGGATCAGCACGGCGCGGATCAACGTCCTCGGCGTCACGCGCAGCGCGAACATCGCGGCGAACTCGGACTCGCCATACAGCCTCCCGAACGACAGGATCACCGAGGCGTAGAGGGAGGCGGGGATCAGTACCTCCAGCGCGATGAGCACCTTCAGGCCGGTCAGCTCGATGACCACGTCGCCCGGCAGCAGCCCGTTGACCGCGTCACCCAGGAACCGCGCGGCGCTGAAGCTGGCGAACAGCGCCATCAGGATGCCCAGGATCATGGCCAGCGGTTTGACCAGTTCCCGGAGCAGGTAGCGCTCGATGATCAAGGCCGGAGGCGACGCGCCTGCGCCTCCAGCGTCCGCACACGCATCCCGACATCCGCAGGGCTTCCTGGAAGAAACATCGCGTGGGCGCCCTGGCCGATCCCGTTTGTGGTCCGGCTGGCCTACAATCCTTCGGAGGGTGCCGCAAGGCGACGGAACGCGGGATCCGCCGGCTCCGGCAGCGGAGCCAGAAGCAGCGCTCCGCCGGGCCCGGCCGCCATCGGGACGTAGCCGCCAACGAACCCGTCCATCACCGGATCACCGCCGACCAGGCGACGCGCCTCCGCATGCGTGGCCGAACGGGGCTGGTACTCGAACAGCGCGAAGCGGCGCCGCAACACCATGCGCCGGAACACCGCGGCCGGACCGCCATTCGGCGGAGCTCCGGTCGGCGCAGTGCGGGCCAGGGCGCTCTGGGTCAGGTTGAAAACATCCACCGCGAACGGCCTGCCGGCCCAATAGCACAGCGACTGCATCTCGCACCCGACCTGGCCGTTCGCGTCGGCAAGCCGGGCGATGACCGGCCGCCAAGCCGCCTGCAGCGCATGCCGACCGCTGACGTCACGCCATGCTGCCGGCAGGCTCCACGGCATCAGTCCCAGCACCGGCGAGGCGGCGAAAACAAAGAGGGTCGCCGCACCTAGGCCGTGCCGCTGCCGTGCCGCCGCCTCGCCGCTCGGCGCGACCGCCAGCCCCCAGACCAGGCACACGGCCACCAGGGCCTCGAAATGGGCGTTGTAGTTCACGCCTTCCCCACATCGCTGCACGATGCCGGACAACAAGGCGATGCCGACGAACAGCGTCGAGAACGCGGCGGTGTCCCGGTCCGGATGCCCCCGCCTCGCGACCACCACCACCAGCATCGGCAGCAGCGGCGCGACGCCGCCCGCCGCATGCATCATCAGGCGCAGCCGGAAGACGCGATGGTGGTCCAGGACGTCGACGAACGCCGCGCTGCCGAACGAGGCCCAGGTGATCAGCGATCCCAATACCAACCCCGCCCCGACCGACGCCGCCCAGACCAGCGCGGCCCGGCGGTCCAGCCAGAACAGCCACAGCGTGGCGGCCGCCGGCAACGCCACCAGGCTGTGCTTGACGAACCCGCCCGCCAGCATCAGCAGCGCGCTCCCCAGGATCTGCGGCCAGGGCAGGGCGCCACGCCGAAGCCGGCAGGCGACGTTGCCGCGCAGCAGCACCGCCAGGCCGGCCAGCATCAGCGCCTGCGCCAGCCATTGCGGGTCGTCCATGGCCACGTAGCCACGGTAGAAGCTGCAGGCGAGCAGCAGCAGCATCAGCGCCGCCGCCGTCGCGCCACGCCTCGTGCCGCCGAGCAGCCGGACACACAGGCCGGTCAGCCCCGCTGCCGCAAGCAGGGCCGCCAGCGCCACCACCCGCCCGGCCACGATCATGTCGCCGAACACGAACCGTCCCAGGCCGCCCACCAGGAGAAAGCCGAGCGGCGGATAGTTGTTGAACACGAGGCTGTCCGGCCCCGGATAAAGCGGGCCCAGCCCAGGCAGCGCCGCGCGCGCGTCGAAGGCGGCGTTCCAGCCCTCGTCGTAGTTGATGGGAATGCGCAGCGGGATCGTCAGCAGCGGCCCCGCCAGCAGCAGCCCGACCAGGATCGCACCGACCAGCAGCACCGCATCGAGCGGCCGTGGGCGCCGCACCACCATGAACCTGCCCGGTCGCCGCGGCACGGCCCCGGCGGGGGTCCGGCCGGCGCGCCGGAACGGCGGCATGAAGCGGCCGGCGACGCTCATGTCGATCAGGCGCAGCGCGGGAGAAACGTCTTCGCCCGCGCCGCCGACGTGATGCCCGGTCCGCTCGCAGCGCGGGCGTCGACCGGGCACGATATCCGGACGTCACCAGGCATGCGCAGGCCCGGTCCGCACGAATGGCGGCAGGCATCGGGAACCGGCACCGGAGGGGATCAGGCCGGGCGATCGCGCCGGCGCCGCATCGCGACGGCGATCAGCTGGGCTCGCCGCGCGGCGGCGGCCGGTCGCGCGGCGGACCACCGGACAAGCGGGCGACCCACGGGAAGCGGAGCGCCTCCGACACGTCGTATCCGAGGTTGAACACGTGCGGCGACCGCCTCCGCAGCCGTGCCGAGGCGTAGTAGGTCCCGAACAGCCGGTCCATGACGAACGAGCTTATGCCGTAGTTGCCGACCTCGTCGTGGAAATGGTGCGCAAGGTGCAGTTCCTTCATGCGCTGCAGCAGCCGATGCCGGGGCTTGAAGTTGAGGTGCTGGATGCAATGGCAGAACTCGTAGGCACAGGTGATGAGCAGGCCGGCGCAGGTCGCGGCCGCGGCTCCGCCGGGTCCGGCGCCGACCAGCCATCCGAGCGGGATCAGGATGGCCAGCAGGGTGGGCAGCGTGGTGACGGGTGAACCGAACAGGACGTCCATGCGGTACGGGTCCTGGTGGTGGTCGAAGTGGATCCGCTTCCAAAGCGCCGCGGTCAGCTTCGACCGGTAAAGCAAGCGGCTGTGCAGGACGAACCGATGGATCGCATACCAGGCCAGCGGATAGGCGGCGACCGTGGCGGCCACGGCGCAGAGCGGGTGCCAGACGGAAGTGCTTTCCCGCACCGTGACCACCCCCGCCAGGACCGCCCCAAGGCAGTAAAGATGGACGGCGGGATGACTGCTGTAGGCGACGACCAGATCCCGCAGGGTCATCCGTCCCAGGTCGAAGCTTCGTCCGTACTTCCGCCATCGGGTATACATGATGTCCTCCCTGCCAGGGTCCGGGACGAGTCCGCAAGCCTGCCAGGCCAAGGCGCGGACACTCGTATCATGATCTTCACCGCCAAACTATTCTGCAGCGGCCAGCCTGCAGCAGGCTTCCGCATCGACCAGGAGCCGCGTCAGCCCGGTCGGGCGCAAAGTGCCGCGGGCATCCGATGTCATCAGCCGGCCGGGCCTGCAAGACAGCGGAGACCAGGCATGACCGCCTTGCTCCCCGGTTGCTGCCGTGTGGCCGACTGGTGCATGCAGCACGGCCGAACCATCATGAACAACCATGGAGGCGGGATGGCCGCAGACCCGATGCAAACCGTCAACATGTATGACTGCGGCCGGCCTGCAGATGACCGCCGGCCGTGCGAGTGCGGAGCGGTCACGGATGCCGTCGGCAGGATGACCGGACCGGACCGGTCGAGCGTCCGAGCCCGCTCGGTGGGTCCGGCGCAGGGTGTCTCCCGACGGTGGCGACCGCTTCATCTCCTGCCGATGATGCTGCTCATGACCTGGCCTGCCTTGCCGGCGCTGGCGCAGCCCGGTGGCGAAACCGCTCGCCCGTGCACGTCAAGCGATGCGCATGCGGCGCAAAGGGTCCTGGCGACCGTGACCGGAGCACGTCGCGTGGCCGGCAACATCACCTTCACCCTGTACGGCTCCCGACCCGCCTCCTTTCTGGCTCATAACGGGTCGATCGCGATCGACCGCATCACCCTCGCCGGAACCACCGCGGACGCCTGCTTCGTCGTCTCCACACCAGGAGTGTACGCACTCGCCGTTTATCACGACGAGAACAACAACCATCATTTCGACCGCTCGGCGATCGGCCTTCCAGTGGAAGGCTACGGGTTCTCCAACAACGCTCCGATCTTCCTGGGGCCCCCGTCCTTCGCGTCCGCACGGTTCACCGTGCAGCCAGGGGACAACCACGTCACCATGAGACTACGCTACTAGCCGTCCGCCAGCACCCCTGGATCGGGGCGCCCGGCCGACAGGAGTGGGCGTCGGCATGAAGCCTTGGCCCCGGCGAGCGGGAAGCGGCGTCGCTTCTGTTGTGACCGGGACCGCCTCAGGACGCGGCGGCGA
>CAXTMS010000078.1:0-3661 GCA_964245345.1 uncultured Acetobacteraceae bacterium
TGGTAGCGTCGGCTGGTGTGGCCGGCGAGCTGGTCCGGATAGAAGTACACCGGACGCAGCGCGCCGATGCTGTAGCGCAGCGCCTGGTCGTCGAAGTGCGGCGAGCGCGGGTCGCCGCTTTCGCCGCCGGCGGTGACTGCCAGCGCCCGCACCCGGGGGCCGAACTCGACCACGGCGACGAAGCTGTTGCCGCTGTTTCCGTAGCGCCGGCGGACATCTGCCTGCTCGGGCCCGTCGATGGAAGCGAGCGAGCCCCATTGCGCGGAGGTGAAGCCGACCGGAAGGCTCGGTGCGGCGTCGGAGAAGTGCGGCAGGAGGGCGTCGGTCAGCCGCTGGAACCGGTTGATCCGGCCCCAGGGGGTGCGCCAGGTGCCGAAGTCGCGATCGAGCCGGTCGACCGCGGCGGCCAGGGCCCTGAGCCGTTGCGCCGGCGTCGTATGCGCCAGCACGGCGTCGTAGTCGGACAGGCTGCTGCTGTGCGGGGGCTGGCCCGCTTCCCGCCACAACGCCTCGCCCCAGTACACCGCGAGGCTGGTGGGGACGGAATCCACCGACCAGCGCCGGTCCCAGGCACGCAGAACGGCGACGGGTTCCGACAGCCGCGCGCGAAGCGGGTCCGGTTGCGGCAGGTGGTCATAAGCGTCGAACAGGTGCGGCAGCAGGATGTCGAAGCCGGGCTCGGCCGGATCGAAGGCGAGGGCGAGCAGGGAGTCGAGGGTGACGTCGTGGGCGTCGCGCAGCAGCGCCACCGCGTGCAGGCCGCGCACGTTCTCGCCGGCCGTGTCCATGTAGCGCGGGAAGTCCGCCTGCCTCGGGCTGGCGGGACCTGCGGCGGAATACGGCCAGTTGTTGGTGTTCTGGATCCAGCCGGTGGCGGGGTCGAGCAGGTGCGGCGCCTCGTCCAGCGCATGCAGGCCGGTCCAGGCGGTGCGCGGGTCGGCGCCGTCCACCGGGCGGGTGTAGTCGAAGCGGTCGTCGCGTCGGGGGATGAACTGCGGATGCAGGTAGGCGATGTGGCCGTCGGCATCGGCGTAGACGGTGTTGTTGGACGTGTTGGCCTTGAGCTCCATCACCGTCATGAAGGCGCGGTAGTCGCGGGCGCGGGTCAGGCCGTAGGATTGTTCCAGCGCTTCCACCGGCTTGAACATCATCGCCTCGGCGATCCAGCGCCCGTCGGCGTTGGTGCCGACAACGGGGCCGTGATCGGTGCGGAAGGTGGTGACGCGCATCCGGGCTAGGCCGCCGGCGCCGGTGCGATACGACAGCGTGACAGCCCGCGACGACACCGGACGCAGCGCGCTGCCGGTGCGGGCGAACGGGCGCCCGTCCTGGCGCACGATCGTTTCCAGGAACCGGTCGACGGCGTCGGAATGGCTGGACGTGTGCATCCAGCCCAGCCGGTCGTTGAAGCCCTGGTAGATGAAGAACTGGCCCCAGGTGACGGCGCCATAGGCATCGAGCCCCTCGTCGCTGCTCATCTGCAGCTCGGCGCGGAAGTAGAACGAGGTGTGCGGGTTGATCAGGAGCAGCGCGCGGTGGTTTCTGCTGTTGGCGGGCGCGATGGCGATGCCGTTGGAGCCGGTCGGCGCGCGAACGGCGGGCGGCACCGGCGTCTGCCCCGACGGGTCCGCCGGCGCGGGCAGGCGGTAGAAGCGGGCGAGCTCGGGAAGCGGGATGCGCTCGACGTCGCCGCCGATGCTGCCTTCGCTGAAGGCGAGCGCCATCCAGGGCTCGAACCGCGTGATCACCCGTGGCTTCACCTCGCGGTGGACCAGGAGAAAGTCGTTCAGGCCGTCGGCCCAGCCGTCCATCAGCGCCTTCAGCCAGGCCGGACTGCGGGCGTAGCGGGCGCGGAGGTCGGACGGGTCGACGAAAAGCCGTGCCCGCAGGTCCTGGGCCAGCGCCGTGCTGCCTTCGGCCTCGGCGAGGCGGCCGAGGGCGGTCAGGTAGTTGGTCTCGATGCGGGAAAAGTCGTCCTCGGCCTGGGCGTAGGCCATGCCGAACACGGCGTCGGCGTCGGTACGGCCGTGGACGTGCGCGATCCCCCAATCGTCGCGGGTGATGAGGACCCGGGCGGCTTCCTGCCGGAGCTTTCCGTCCTGCGCTGCGGAAGCGGGTGCGGCGGCGAGACAGGCGATGGCGATCAGGCAGCCGATCCGTGACACGCATGGTCCTCCTGGCGATGCCGTTGGCATGACCGAAACGGGAACGTTTACCGGTTGGCAACCAGTCCGGGTTCAGGATGCAATGATCCTGCCAAGCATGAACCGGTGCACAGCCTGAACCCATCCGCTCCTGCACGCCGAAGCCGCCGCGCCCATGGGCAGCCATGCCTGCGAGCCGCCCGCGTGCTGCTGCTGCTGATCGCGGCGCTGCTGGCGCCGGCGGTCCGCCCGGCGCTGGCGCAGCACCAGGCGATGCGGCTGTACGACCAGGACAACGGCCTGTTCAATGGCTCGATCACTGCCCTGGCCCAGGACCGCGCCGGCTTTCTTCTTGTCGGTACCGAGAACGGTCTCTACCGCTATGATGGCCAGCACTTCAGCCACCTGACCGACGGCCTGCCGGCGAACGGCGTGGTGGAAGCGCTGCGCACGGCTCCCGACGGCCGGATCTGGGCGGTGTTCTCGGACCGGGTCTACCTGCTTGGCGCGGGTCCGACCGTGTCCGTGGCGGCATCGGTGGCGGTGGCGCCCGATCCGGAGTTCGGCTACGGCCACCGCGTGGCGGTGCTGGGCGACGACCTGTTGCTGGTACGCGGCCGCCGCCTGCTGCGCATCCGTTTCCGCCCAGGAACCGCCATCCTGTCGGCGCAGCCGTTCATGTCGGACGCGGCGGTCGCGCTCGACCCGAACCGGGCGGCGCTGTTGTCCGGCTTCGACACCGTCAGCGTCGCGCACGGGAAGGTCTGGGCCGGCTGCGGCACGAAGGTCTGCCGGCTGGACGGCAACACCATCGCGGTAGTTGGCGCGTCGTCCGGCCTGCCCGCCGATCGCTGGAGCGCCGTGCTCTACGACCACACCGGGACCCTGTGGCTGCGCAGCCGGCGGCGTGTCGCCTTTCTTCCGCCTGGCTCCACCCGGTTCAGCGTGACCGATTTCGGCGACGGGCCCGGCACCTATTCCCATGACGCCACCCAGCTCGACCTGCTGCTCGATCCGGCCGGCCGCGTCGTGACGCAGAGCGCCGATGGCCTGCTCATACGACAGGGTGGGACATGGGTGCTGCAAAAGCTCGGGGGCAGCGGCAGCGCGACGCTGTCCTCGATCAGCGCGATGCTGGTCGACCGCGAGGGCTCGCTCTGGCTCGGCAGCTACGGCCAGGGGCTCGGATGCCTGCTCGGGCTGGGCGTGTTCGACAACTGGACCAGCCTGGCGGACGACCTGGTGTGGAACACGAAGCGTGACGGTGCCGGCACGATGTGGGTGGCGAGCGACCTCGGCGTCGATGCCCTGCCCTTGTCCGGCACGGCCGGCGCTGCGGTGCCGGGCTGGCACACCCGCGGCAGGGCGGTGACCCTGGCCGCTTCCGGCGACGGGCGGCTCTGGGTTGGCGGCTGGGACGGCCGACTGATCCGACGCGATCCGAGAACCGGACGCGACGACACGGTGGCCAGGCTCGGACGGATCTACACGATCGTGCAGGAGCCGGGCGTGCAGGA
>CAXTMS010000078.1:3761-14308 GCA_964245345.1 uncultured Acetobacteraceae bacterium
CGGTGGCCAGGCTCGGACGGATCTACACGATCGTGCAGGAGCCGGGCGTGCAGGACCCGGGCAGACACGGTTCGGGAGTCGGGGACTCGGATGCTCCGCTCTGGGTGGGCACGCGCGACGGCCTGGTCAGGATCGACCGGCCCGGCGATGCCGCTCCGGCCGTCGCCGCGGTGCCGGAGGTCAGGGACAGCGTGTTCGGTGTGTCGTTCGACAGGAACGGCGAGCTTTGGGCGCTGACCAGGACCACCCTGCTCCACCGCGACCGCTTCCTGCGCTGGCATCCGGTCATGCGAACCGACCCTACGGGCGGCTACCGCACCCGCTCGATGACGTTCGCCGCGGACGGCACGCTCTGGCTGCCCTCCTATGCGGACGGCATCATCCGCCTGCACCTCGATGGCGGCAGGATCGTGGGCCGGGACACCGAACCCGGCACCCACCTGGCGTCCAGGGACGTGGAGATGGTGTACGCCGATCAGGCCGGCCGCGTCTGGATCGGCACCGACCGGGGTCTCGACGTCACCGACGGGACGCGCTGGCGCCACCTCGACACCCAGGACGGGCTGGTCGCCAACGACCTCAACACCAACGCCGCCTCGACCGACGGCGACGGCACGCTCTGGTTCGGCACCTCCGGCGGCCTGTCGCACCTGCTCGACGGAAGCAGCCTGTTTCGCTCCTACGGCCTGCACCCGCTGATCACCGCGATCCGCCTCGACAACCCGGCCTCGACCACGACACCATCGCCGACGCTGTCAACACACCTGCGCTGGACCGGCGACCCGCTGGTGATCAGCTTCGCCGCCCTCGACTTCCGCTATGAGAAGTCGATCCGCTTCCGCTACCGCTTGCGCGGCATCGACCAGAGCTGGACCGAGACCGCAGGGCGGGAAGCGCGCTACACCAACCCTCCCTTCGGCCGGCTGCAGTTCGAGCTGGTCGCAATGGAGCCGGCGCACGGGCTGCGATCCGCACCGATCGAGCTGGTCATCAAGATGCGGCCGCCGTTGTGGAAGACGTGGCCGGTCTACGCCGTGGCGGCGACCGCAGCCGCGAGCCTGCTGCTGGTGCTGTGGCGGATGCGGGAACGCTACATGCTGGCGCGGCAGCGGCTGCTGGAAGCCAAGGTCGAGGAACGCACGCGCGAGATCGAGCAGGCGCGGCTGATCCTGCTGCGCCAGGCGACCTATGACAGCCTCACCGGGCTGTTGAACCGGGCGGCGATCATGGAGCGTCTCCGGATCGCCATGCAGGCGGCGAACCGGTCGGGCCTGCCGCTGGCGGTGGCGCTGATGGATCTGGATCATTTCAAGGAGATCAACGACACCCGCGGCCATCTCGGCGGCGACGCCGTGCTCGCGGCGGTCGGACACCGCCTGCAGGCCGGCACGCGGGGGCAGGACGAGGTCGGCCGCTACGGCGGCGAGGAGATCATCCTGCTGCTGCCAGGCCTCGGGCCGGAAGCCCATGACCGGGTCGAAACCCTGCGCCGCACCCTGTTCGCCGAGCCGGTCGCCTTTGAAGGCTGCGCGATCAGGTTTTCCGGCAGCATCGGCGTCACCTGGATGCGTCCGGACGACGATGCCGGCACGCTCGTCCGGCGCGCGGACATGGCGCTCTACGCCGCCAAGCAGGCCGGGCGGAATTGCACCATGTTCGATCCGCCACCGGCGGCCTGGCGCCCACCCGAACGGATGGAAGCGGCCGGGACGCGTTGAGACGCCGGCCGGCCCCTCGGCGCCGGAACAAGACGTCAGGGTGGGCGCGGTTGCCCGGAACCGGGCATGCGTGTCGCCTCGTCGAGGCGAAGGATGGTATGGACGTTGGTCAGCGAGGTCGCCAGCGTGTTGATGGCGCCGGTGCGCAGCGCGCCCAGGATGGCAGCCGCCTTGGTGTTCTCCGCCGCGATGGCGATCACGTCGGGGATGCGGCCCAGGTCTTCCCGGGTCAGGCCGATCACCCGTCCCTGCATGCCGGTGTCGGCCGGGCGGCCGTGGATGTCGATGAAGTCGTAGCCCATGGTGTCGCCGATGGTGCCAGCCAGGCGCGCCTCGGCGATCTCCTGCGGCGAGAACCAGCCCATGCGCACCATGTTGCTGTCTTCCGACAGGTCGCCGATGCCGATCAGGGCGAAGTCGGCGCGGCGCGCCCGGTCCAGGGTGAGCTTGACGGTGTCGTTGCGGTACAGCTCGGCGCGCAGCTCGGCGTTGGTGACCAGGGCAGGCGCGTAGAGCGTCTCGCTTTCGCCGTTGAAGCGCAGGGCCAGGCGCCGGCAGATGTGGTCTGGGTTCATGTGCTCGCCCGCGCGCAGCGAGCCGCCGATCGCGCACACGAAGGTGACCCCGCCGCGTGACGGCAGCACCAGGGCGTCGGCCACCGCCGCCACGTTGCGACCCATGCCGACGGCGACGATGGAGCCGTCGACGAGCGAGCGCTCCAGGTGTCCCGCCACCATGCGCGCCACCGCGCCCCGTTGCGCGTCCGGGTCGCGGTGGTCGACCGACACCAGCAGCCTGGCGATGTTGAAGCGGCGGATGAACTCGCGCTCGAACTCGGCGCCCACCGAGGAGGGCTGGTGCACCCTGATCTCGACCAGGCCTTCCTCGCGGGCCCGGCGAAGCAGCCGGCTGATCTTGGCCCGCGACATCCCGAAGCGCTGCGACAGCACCTCCTGGGTCACGTCCTCGTAGTAGTACAGGGTGGCGATCTCGATCAGGGTTTCGGCCCGCACCTCGCCGCGGTCCGACCGGGAACTGTCCTTCTGCATGGTGCCGATCAAGCGGCCGGTTTCCCGCCCGTCAAGCGGCACGGCTGCCGCGCGTCGTCGTCGCCCTCCATCCCTGTCCTCCCCCTGAACGCCGCGTTGCACAATTTTACCGTCTTTGAACAATCTCTCAGAGGGTGTCATGCGTAGCCTTGAGTTTCCATCGCTCTCAAGGTCGCAACTGCCGAGCCGAGGACGGAGCAGCCGTAACCTAAGGTGTCGCCAGGATACGCTTGCATCATTTTGATCCGCTCAAGTGATCATTATCTTGACAATTGTTCAGTTTGGCAGGAAGGCTGTGCCAACGCCTGCACCAGTGCCGGCACAGGCCCAACCGGACGCCAGATCCGGAAGCGGTCGAACGAGGAGGACACCGCGGCATGAACCGCGTGATCAACGATCCGAACCAGGTCACCGAGGACAGCCTTGCTGGCGTGTTGCGGGCGCACCCCGACCTGCTGGCCGCCACCGACCATCCGCGCGTGCTGCGCTGCGCCGCTCCCGCCGGACCCCGAGTCGGCGTGGTGACAGGCGGCGGCTCCGGACACGAGCCGGCGTTCCTCGGCTATGTCGGCCCGGGGATGGTGGACGCGGTGGCGGTCGGCGAGGTGTTCGCCTCGCCGACCGCCAAAAGCTTCCACGCGGCGTTTCGAGAAGCCAACCGGGGACAAGGCGTCGCCTGCTTGTACGGCAACTACGCCGGCGACAACATGAACGTGAAGATGGCGGTGAAGCTCGCGGCCAAGGACGGGATCCGGGTCGAGACCGTGGTCGCCAACGACGACGTCGCCTCCGCGCCCGCGAACGAGGCCGACCGCCGCCGCGGCGTCGCCGGCGAGATCCTGATGTGGAAGGCGGGCGGCGCCCGCGCGGCCGAGGGGGCCGACCTCGACGGCGTGATCGCCGCAGCGCGCAAGGCGATCGACAACACCCGCTCGATCGGCATCGGCCTGTCCGCCTGCACCATCCCCGCCAACGGCAAGCCGAACTTCACCATCGAGACCGGCACCATGGAGATCGGCATCGGCCATCACGGCGAACACGGCATCGCGGTGCTGCCGGTGGCGCCGGCCAAGGAGATGGCCGGGATCATGCTGGAGAAGATCCTGGCCGACCTTGCCTTCGACGGCGAGGAGGTTGCGGTCCTGGTGTCCGGCCTCGGCGCCACGCCGCTGATGGAGCTGTACCTGCTCTACGGCCACGTGGACGAGATGCTGCGCGCACGCAACATCACCCCGCGCCACCGGTTCGTCGGCAACTACTTCACCTCGCTGGAGATGATGGGCGTTTCGGTGACGCTGACCCGGCTGGACGGCGAGCTGGACCGGCTGCTGCGTGCCCCGGCGCGCTCCATCGGCCTGACCGTGGCCGGGTCGTAGGAGAGCCGGATCGTGCAGACCATTCCCCTTCTCGCCGCCGGCCCGGTCGTGCTGGACATCGCCCGCGCGGTGGTGGCGGCGCAGGACCGGTTGTCGGAGATCGACGCCGCCACCGGTGACGGCGACCACGGCATCAACATGGCCAAGGGCTTCCGCCTGGTGCTGGAGCGTTTGTCGGACCGGCCGTTCGACCTGCAACAGGGCTTCGCCACGATCGGCGACACCCTGCTGGGCGACATCGGCGGCTCGATGGGCCCGCTGTACGGCTCGTTCTTCACCGAGATGTCGGACGCGCTGGACAACACCGACACGCTGGACCGCGACCGCTTCCTGCTCATGCTTCGCGCCGGCGAGTCGGCGATCGTCGATCTCGGCGAAGCCAAGCCCGGCGACAAGACGCTGATCGACGTGCTCACGCCCGCGCGCGACGCGTTCGAGCGGGCGGCGGGTTCCGGCGCCGACTTCACCGCCTGCCTCGGAGCGTTGCGCGACGCCGCCGCCGAGGGGCTGGAAGCCACGCGCGGCCTGGTGGCGCGGCTGGGCCGGGCGAGCCGCCTCGGCGAACGGTCGCGCGGCGTGCTGGATGCGGGCGCTGCGTCCTGCGACCTCATCCTCCGCACCCTGGCCGACGGCCTCGCCCGGCACCTGGCCGGGCAGGCCGGCTGAACACCGACGACCAAGGAGCGTCCCCATGGACAGCATCGTTCCCAACAACGCCACCCCGGGCGTCACCCTGCCGGCCAAGATGACGGCGGTGGTCGCCTACGAGCCCGGCGACTACCGGCTGGAGGAGGTCGACGTGCCGCGCGCCGGCCCCGACGACATCATCATCGAGGTCGAGGCCTGCGGCATCTGCGCCAGCGACATCAAGACCTTCGGCGGCGCGCCCTCGTTCTGGGGCGACAACAAGGGCCAGGCCCGCTACGTCAAGGCGCCGATGATCCCCGGCCACGAGTTCCTCGGCCGCGCGGTCGAGGTCGGCGCCAACGTCGCCGCCGCCGGCAAGTACAAGGTCGGCGACCGGCTGATCTCCGAGCAGATCGTGCCGTGCGAGCATTGCCGCTATTGTTCCCGCGGCGAATACTGGATGTGCGAGCGCCACGACGTCTACGGCTTCCAGAACAACGTCAACGGCGGCATGGCCAAGTACATGCGCTTCCCCAAGGAAAGCCGCACCCACAAGGTCCCGGACTCCATCCCGATGGAAAAGGCGGTGCTGGTCGAGCCCTATGCCTGCTCGGTGCACGCGGTGAACCGCGGCCTGATCCAGCTCGACGACGTGGTGGTGCTGTCCGGCGCCGGTCCGCTCGGGCTCGGCATGGTGGGCGCCGCCCGGCTGAAGAACCCGTCCACCCTGATCGTGCTCGACGGCAAGGAGGACCGGCTGGAGCTCGCGAAGAAGTTCGGCGCCGACATCGTGATGAACCCGTTCAAGGAGGACGTGGTCGCCAAGGTGAAGGCGCTCACCGACGGCTACGGCTGCGACGTGTACATCGAGGCCACCGGCCACGAGAGCAGCGTGACGCAGGGCCTGAACATGATCCGCAAGCTCGGCCGCTTCGTCGAGTTCTCGGTGTTCGGCCACGAGGTGACGGCGGACTGGTCGATCATCTCCGACCGCAAGCAGCTCGACCTGTACGGCGCGCACCTGGGTCCATACTGCTACCCGCTCACCATCGCCGCCATCGGCGACGGCCGCCTGCCGACCGAGGGCGTGGTCACGCACAAGCTGCCGTTGTCCGAGTTCGCCCAAGGCTTCGAGCTGATGAAGAAGGGCGACGGCTCGATCAAGATCGTGCTGATCCCCGAATGAGCGCGACGACCGCCGCGAAGCCGAGGCCGGGCCTGCGCCTCGCCCTCGTGTCGGGTGCCGCCGCCATCCTGGTGGTCGCGATGGCGCTGGACACGCGGGTGGTGCGCATCGGCTCGGCGGCCGACGTGCAGGCCGACGTGTTCTCGCCCGCCTCCTACGGCACCAAGCAGTTCCCGAAGGTGCAGGCGGCGGTGGAAGCCCGCGCGGTCGACGCCGCCACCCTGGCCGCCGCCCTGGCCAAGGACCAGGCGGCGGCGACCAAGCAGTATGGGGTGGCCTCCGACGCGGGACCGGAGTTCGCGGTCAAGTTCACCGGCAAGGTGGGCAAGACCGATTCCGGCGACGAGGCTGTCGCCGTGCCGGGCATGCCGTCCTCGACGCAGATCACCCTGCAGCTCGGCCCCGCCATCATCGGCACCGACCTGCGCGACGCCACCGGCACGATCAGCTTCGGGCAGTTCCACAACCAGATCGAGTACCAGAATGCCGGCTCGGCGCTGAACAACGAGATGAAGAAGCAGGTGCTGTCCAAGGTCGACGTGGCACACCTGGACGGAAAGACCGTGTCGGTGACCGGCGTGTTCCAGCTCGCCGACACCAGCGCCTGGCAGGTGACGCCGGTGAAGCTCGACGTGCAGCAATGAGTGCCGCCATGCAGGCACAGGCGCCAGACGAGGTGGTGCTGTCGGCGCGCGACGTGGTCAAGACCTATGGCAGCACGCGAGCGCTCAAGGGCGTCAACTTCGACATCCGCCGCGGCAAGGTCACCACCCTGTTCGGCGAGAACGGGGCTGGCAAGTCGACGCTGATGAAGATCCTGTCCGGCGTGACCACGCCGACCTCGGGCGAGATCACGCTGGACGGGCGGCGCGTCAGCTTCGGCTCCACCGTGGAGGCGCGCGACCACGGCATCTCCATCATCCACCAGGAGCTGAGCCTCGCCCCCAACCTCAGCGTGCGCGACAACATCTTCCTCGGCCGCGAGATCCGCAACGCCCGCGGCGTCGACTTCGCCGAGGAAGCGCGCCAGACCCGGCTCCTGATGACCGAGCTGGAGGAGGAGGAGATCGACCCCTCCACCCCGGTCGAGGCGCTGCGCCTGGGGCAGCAGCAGATCGTCGAGATCGCCCGCGCGCTGTCTGTGGACGCGCGCATCCTGATCATGGACGAGCCGACCTCGGCGCTGAGTGCGGCCGAGGTCGAGGTGCTGTTCAAGGTGATACGCGACCTCACCGCGCGCGGCGTGTCGATCGTCTACATCTCGCACCACCTGGAGGAAGCGCTGCAGATCACCGACCACGCGGTGGTGCTGCGCGACGGGGCCATCACCGCAACCGGCCAGGCCCGGGACGTCGACCTGCAATGGATCGTCCGCAACATGGTGGGCGACCACTACGACCGCGGCTCGCCGCCCGGCGGCTACGCGTTCGGCCCCGTCAGCCTGTCGGTGCGAAACGTGTGCGTGGCGGACGCCGCCGGGTCCGGCAGCCTGTCGGTGGACCACCTGTCGCTCGACGTGCGCGCGGGCGAGATCGTGTGCATCTACGGGCTGATGGGCGCCGGGCGCACCGAGCTGCTGGAAGCGATCGCCGGACGGGTGCCGATGTCGAGCGGCGAGGTGTTCCTCGGCGACCAGCCGATGGCCGGGCTCAGCATCGCCGGGCGCATCGCCAAGGGCCTGGTGCTGGTGCCGGAGGACCGGCAGCGCGACGGGCTGGTGCAGACCATGAGCGTCGGCCAGAACCTGTCGCTCGCCAACATCGGCGCCTTCACCCGGCGCCTGCTCACCTCGACCGCGCGCGAGCGCACCCTGGTCGACGCGTCCATCCGCAACGTCCACATCAAGACCGCCGGCGGCGCCGCCGCGATCGGCTCCTTGTCCGGCGGCAACCAGCAGAAGGTGGTGATCGGCAAGATGCTGGCGACCAACCCGTCGATGATCCTGCTGGACGAGCCGTCGCGCGGCATCGACATCGGCGCCAAGGCGGAAGTGTTCCGGCTGCTGGGCGAGAAGGCGGCGCAGGGACTGGCGGTGGTGTTCTCCACCTCCGAGGTCCAGGAATGCCACGGCGTCGCGCACCGGATCGTGGTGATGCGCCGGGGCAGGATCTCGGCCGAGTTCGGTCCGGACGTCGCCAAGGAGGAGATCATGGCCGCATCCGGCGAGGCCGTGGTCGTCTGACCGCAGAACGATCGATCGAGCAGAGTTCCCGCACCATGAGCAACACCATTCTTCCCGTAAGGCGCAGCGGCTTCGGCGCCCTCGGCGATCTCGAGATCGGCAGGCTGCTGCTCGAGGGACGGGCGTTCTTCGCGCTGATCGCGATCATCGCGGTGTTCTCCGCCCTGTCGCCTTACTATTTCTCGCTGAACAACTTCCTGACCATGACGTCGCACGTGGCGATCTTCGGCATCCTGGCCATCGGCATGCTGCTGGTGATCCTGAACGGCGGCATCGACCTGTCGGTGGGATCGACGCTCGGCCTGTCCGGCGTGATCGCCGGCTTCCTGATGCAGGGTGTGACGCTCCGTGCCTTCGGCGTGATCCTGTATCCGCCGGTCTGGGTGGTGGCGCTGCTGACCTGCGCGCTCGGCGGCTGCGTCGGCCTGGTCAACGGCGTCCTGGTCGCGCGCTTCAAGGTGCCGGCCTTCGTCGCCACGCTGGGCGTGATGTACGTGGCGCGCGGCGTGGCGCTGCTGATCACCAACGGCCTCACCTACAACAACCTCGGCGGCAGCCCGTCGCTCGGCAACACCGGCTTCAGCTGGCTCGGCTTCAACCACCTTCTCGGCATCCCGATCGGCGTGGTGGTGTTGGCGGTGGTCGCCCTCGCCGGCAACCTGGTGCTGGGCCGCACCGCGTTCGGCCGCTGGCTGTATGCGTCCGGCGGCAACGAGCGCGCGGCCGAGCTGTCGGGCGTGCCGGTGAAGCGGGTGCAGGTCTCGGTGTACGTGCTGTCGGGCGTCTGCGCCGCCGCCGCCGGCCTGATCCTGTCCTCGCAGCTCACCTCGGCCGGCCCCACCGCCGGCGTGTCCTACGAGCTCACCGCCATCGCCGCGGTGGTGATCGGCGGGGCGGCCCTCACCGGCGGGCGCGGCACCGTGCGCGGCACCCTGCTCGGCGCCTTCGTGATCGGCTTCCTGTCCGACGGGCTCGTGATCATCGGCATCTCGTCCTACTGGCAGACGGTGTTCACCGGCGCGGTGATCGTGCTGGCCGTGCTGCTGAACGCCGTCCAGTACCGGCGCCGCAGACCCGCGAGCCCGCCGCCCGGCGCCGGCGCCACCCCCGTTCCGCAGGCAGGGTGACGCCGGGACCCGCCCGCCGGCCACCGCCGGATCAACCGGCATCCTCGTTCCACCTAGGGAAGCAAGCACGATGTCCAAGAAGTCCATGTTCCTGGCGATGACGGCCCTGGCCGTCGCGGCACCGCTCGTGACCGGTCTCGCCGCCCCTGCCCGCGCGGCCGGCGGGCTGATCTCGATCATCGTCAACGATCCCTCCAACCCGTACTGGCTGACCGAGGGCAAGGTGGCGGCGGCGGAAGCGCAGAAGCTCGGCTACACCGCCAGCGTCGGCGCGTCCAAGGGCGACACCAACACCGAAAGCAACCTCGTCGACACCGCGATCACCAACCATTCGGTGGCGCTCATCCTCGATCCCGCCAACGCCAGCGGGTCGTTGGGCGCGGTGAAGAAGGCGATCGCCGCCAACATCCCGGTGATCCTGGTCAACGCCGAGATCAACCAGGAAGGCCTGGCCAAGGCGCAGCTGGTGTCCAACAACGCGCAGGGTGCCGCACTCGGCGCGCAGCAATGGGTCAAGCGGGTCGGCCAGAAGGGCAACTACGTCGAACTGCTCGGCTCGCCGTCGGACAACAACGCCGCCACGCGCTCCAACGGCTACGAGACCGTGCTCAGCCAGTACACCGGCCTGAAGAAGGTAGGCTCGCAGGTCGCCAACTGGGACCGCACCCAGGGGCACGACAAGATGCAGAACCTGCTGCAGGCGCATCCCGACATCATCGGCGTGATCAGCGGCAACGACGAGATGGCGCTGGGCGCCATCGCGGCGCTGAAGGAAGCGGGCAAGCTCGCCAGCATCAAGGTCGGCGGCTTCGACGGCTCCCCCGATGCGGTCACGGCGATCAAGGCGGGCGAGCTGCAGTACACCGTGCTGCAGCCGGTGGCGACCTTCTCCGCCAAGGCGGTGGACGAGGCGGACAGCTTCATCAAGAACGGCAAGACGGGCGCGCCAAGCGAGAAGCAGCTGTTCAACTGCATCCTGATCACCAAGGCGAACGCCGGGCGCTTCACCGCGCCCTTCACGCTGGGCAGGTGAGGCCGGTTGGGTCGTCCCGACCACGCTCCGGCGGGAGGATGAGCGCATGACCCACGTGTTCGACGACGCGGATGGCTTCGCCGACGCCGCCCTGCGCGGCTGCTGCGCCGCTCATCCGCACCTGCTGCGCCAGGTTCCGGGCGGCGCGGTCCGGGCCACCGCGACCCCGCACGGCAAGGTCGCGCTGGTGATCGGCGGGGGAAGCGGACACTACCCCGCCTTTGCCGGCTATGTCGGCCCCGGCCTGGC